>JASFYR010000013.1:0-96665 GCA_045047115.1 Sulfurospirillum sp. | reverse complement strand
CTCCTTGAATTAGCTATGGCTAGTCCTGCGTCGTGTCGCCTTGATTATGAACAAATGTGTAAAGTTTATGACATATTCCTATATCGCAACAAGTCTAATTTCAATATCAAACTTAAGGAGTAAGAAATGAAGAAGAAAATTTTAGTTACAGGATTGTTGGTAAGTGTTTTATCTATAGCAGGTTATGCTTACGGAGGTAATGCTCAAGATCAAAATACTATGATGAATCAGGGAAATATGGGGTCAAATTCAGCCATGCAACAACAAAGAGGTATGATGATGAATAAACAAAGAATTATGTTCCAAAGAGGCATGATGGGACATCACTCCAGGATGATGAGTATGTTTAAAAATCTAAATTTAGATGAAAATCAAAGATATAAAATCTCGATAATACGAGATGAGATGAAGCTAGATATGAAAAAGCTCATGGGGCCGGACAGAAGAAAAGAGATGTTGAATTTTATTACGGTTGGTGGTTTTGATAAGGCGGCATTTAAAAAGCATATGAATGAAATGCATAAAAAAATGCTCGACATAAAAGCCAATAGTATGGAAAAAATCTTTAATACTCTCACGAAAGAGCAAATAGCACAGCTAAAGAAAAACATAGCAGGATAAATTATCAGTTTAAGGATATCGCGTACTATTAGAGATATCCTTAAACATAAAATGGTATAATTGCATAAACTTATTTGAAGGTTTAAGCATGATAAATGTACTTATGATAGAAGATGATACGGAGTTTGCTGAGATTTTGAGTGAATATTTGGCAAAATACAATATAAAAATAACAAACTACGAGGACCCGTATTTAGGTCTTAGTGCCGGAATTAAAAATTATGACTTACTGATACTTGATTTGACTCTGCCTGGAATTGATGGTCTTGAGGTTTGTAAAGAAGTGGTAGAGAGATATGATATACCTATCATAATCTCAAGTGCAAGAAGTGATATAAGCGACAAGGTTATAGGTCTTCAATTAGGTGCAGATGACTACCTGCCAAAACCTTATGATCCAAAAGAGATGTATGCTAGAATCCAGAGTCTGATTAGAAGGTACAAAAAGTCAAAATCACAAGGAGACGCTACAGGAGCAGGAAATGATAGTGATTTTAGAGTTGATGAGAAGAGACATCAGATATTTTTAAATGAAGTTGCCCTTAATCTCACCCCGGCCGAGTATGAAATCTTATCATATATGGTAAAACACAATGGATACTCAATATCCAGAGAGCAGCTAGTGTATAATTGCAACTCCTTAAAAGATAAAGGCAGTAAGAGTTTGGATGTCATAATGGGACGACTCAGAAGCAAGATAGGAGACAGCTCTAAAAGTCCAAAATATATACACTCTGTAAGGGGTATCGGGTATAAGTTGGTCGGATGAGACAATCTCTGAGCACAAAAATAACTATAATATTTGTCTTTTCGCTTGTGCTTCTGGGTATGTTCTTTACTCTTTTGGTGAGATACCAGGATGAAAAAAATATAGAGTATATGAAGCAAAGACAGTTTCAATCTGTCAACTATCTTTTTACGCTCTATCGTAATAACTACACACCTAGAAATATAGAGGACTATTTTCATACATTTGGTCTAAAAAAGATCAAAAATCCGGCACTTAAAGATGCTGTACTCTCAAAGGGTATCGTTCTGTTTAGAAAGTCCATCAATTTTAACAGATTTTCATCTATAAAATATAATGACAGATACTATCTGCTTGTAGATAATATGATGGCAAGTGTCCTTTTGGAAAGTCAGGGTGTTAAAAGCAATGATGAGCAGCTCTGGATAGGTTTTATAATTGCGTTGATTATCTTTATATCTATGTATGTATCAATCTTAAGAAGTATCTCCCCGCTTAAAGAATTGAGTTTTAAGATAAGGGAATTTGCCAGCGGAAATATGCAAATAGACTGTAAAAGTGACCAGGATGATGAGATTGCTGAGGTGGCAAACGAGTTTGACGAAGCTGTTCGTAAGATTTCAGCTTTGATGAATTCAAGACAGCTTTTTTTAAGAACTATAATGCACGAGTTAAAGACTCCCATAGGTAAGGGTAGAATTGTCTCAGAGATGCTTGAAGATGAAAAAGCAAAAAAGAGGCTTATAGCTATCTTTGAGAGATTGGAGATTTTGATAAATGAGTTTTCCAAGATAGAACAGTTAGTTTCAAAAAGCTATACGCCTAATTTTAGAGAGTATAATTTGGTGCATATCATGGAGCACAGTATAGATCTGTTGATGTTAGACAGTGAAAAAAGAGATGAAGTTGTTGAAGTAGATATACAGAGTGATTTTGATATAAAGGCTGATTTTGAACTAATGGCGCTGGCTATGAAAAATCTGATGGACAATGCTATAAAACACAGTAGCAATAAAAAAGTAGAGGTTAGAACCGAAGAGCAGGCCATTATATTTGAAAATATAGGGAATAAACTACCTTTGAGCATAGATGAGTATTTTAAACCATTTGTTTCCGGAAATCTCAAAAAAGGCTTGGGTTTGGGTCTGTATATAGTGAAAAATATCATACAATTACATAATTTTACACTGGAGTATACCTATTTTGAGGATAAGAGTATCCACCAATTTAAAATAATTACAAAAAATTCTCATCAAAGGAGAAGTGCAAATGCTAAAACATAAACTAGAGAAGTTTGACAATCTTGTTGAGGCTTTTGAGGCAATTCCTACCATCGGAAAAAAGTCTGCTCTTAGATTTGCCTATCATCTGGTTTTAAATGATACTTTTTTAGCAATGAAACTCTCAAATGCAATAGAAAGTGCAGTTAAGTCTATCAAAAAATGTCAGATATGCGGAGCAATCAGTGAAAATGAAATTTGTGAAATTTGCTTGGATGAGCAAAGAGATAAAAGTAAGATATGTATAGTAGAAAATGCAAAGGATATATTTGTACTTGAAGAAAATGCTCTTTTTGACGGAAAATATTTTGTGTTGGAGAACTTGGAAAAAGATACCATTTCTAAACTTAAAGAGATAGCTGATGATGATGTTAGGGAGATGATATTTGCTCTTACGCCATCTTTGTCAAATGATGCGGTTATGCTTTTTGTAGAGGATCAATTAGAAGCATTTGATATATCATTTACAAAAATAGCTCAAGGTGTTCCTACCGGAGTACACCTGGAAAATGTTGATATGCTCTCTTTATCGAAAGCGATGGATTTAAGGGTAAAACTTTAAAAATCTTTGTGGTTAGGTACTTATAGCTAATACATACACATGATGAGATTTGTTTGTTATTTTGTTCTAAAAATTATAATCTGACCTTACACACTATATTTTAGGGTGTATCTCTATCTTCTTGGGTTCAAAAAGATCGGTTGCTTTTTTTATAAATGGGTTTCCTAAGATTTCATTGGCATCAATTTCGCCTTTGTCTTTTGTTAAGTGTTCAGCTACACAACTACCGCAATTTTCTTCCTCAGTTTGGCTTGAGATTGACAGCTCTTTATTTTCAACTGGTTTTTGTTTTTCCTTTTTAGATATGTTTGTGGGTTTGCTTTTTTGCATTTTTATCGTAGTGTCTATTCCAAAAGTTTCTTGAACAAAATGTTTTATGATGCTTGAAGCATGGCGTAGAATTTTTTTGCAAGATTCATCTGCACTTGACTCTAAGAATAAAATTTTATCCTTGAAATCTATAAGTTTAATTGATTTTTCAAAACAGTTCCCGGTATCTAGATTTCTGTCTTTTAAAAGAGAGATCAATTTTATAAATTCACTTTGGTAAGTTTTTGTCTTTTGTGGTTCTTGTATCTCTTCTCTTTTTCCAGTGGTAGTCTGCAGAGGATTTGATGGCTTGTCAAATAATTTTTTAACTCCTGGTTCAACTCTAAATTTTTCATTTTCAAGATTTTCTATTATCTCATCAATTGTTTTTATATTTGTAGCCTCTATCATTTTAAAAAATACAAGAGATAGTACAAAAGAGTTGTCTGCATTTAGATAGAGTAAATTTTTTGCTTCACTGAGAATTCTAAAAAATCTTTCAATTAAAAGTGTGGAGAATTTTCCCGTGCCTTCAAAAAAAGCATTTTTAAGGTAGGCGATGATTTCATCGAGCACTACTTCGCACTCATAGCTTTCAAGCTCTTTTATGATTTTAATAGTCTCTTCTTTATCTTTTGATAAAATAGTATCAAATATAAGATCTAGCTCTTGTGGATCAAGCAGGCCAAGCATCGATGCAATAGATGGAGCTGTTATGTCTGATTTTGAAAATATTATAGCTTGATCAAGAAGAGTCAGTGTATCTCTGAGCGAACCATTTCCTGCGCGACTGAGCATCTTTAGGGCCGCTGTTTCGTACTTCACATCTTCTAGATTTAAGATATGAGAGAGGTGATTTATCACATCTTTTTCGCCTATTTGCTTAAATCTAAAGTGTTGCGTTCTTGAAAGTATAGTCGGGGGTAGTTTTAAAGGGTCTGTGGTCGCTAGTATAAATTTTACATAAGAAGGAGGCTCTTCGAGTGTTTTTAAAAGCGCATTAAATGCCTCTTTGGTCAACATATGTACTTCATCAATGATAAAAATCTTAAATCTTGCACTGTTTGGTTTATATTTTGTGTGCTCTATCAGCTCCCGTATATCATCTATCTTTCTGCTGCTTGCAGCATCCATCTCTATGATGTCTATATGTCTGTTTTCATTTGCCATTTTGCAATTTTCACACTCTTCGCAAGGCGTTGCAGTCGGCCCATTTTCGCATATGAGAGCTTTTGAAAAAATTCTGGCAGTTGATGTTTTTCCGCTTCCTCTTAGTCCTGAAAACAAATAGGCATGCGAGAGTCTGTTTTGATTAAGGGCAAGAGTGAGTGTTTGCGTGACAGAATTTTGACCTATAAGACCATCAAATGTTTTTGGTCGATATTTTAATGCTAAAACTTGAGACAATTTGGAAACCTTTATGTTTATCTGATTTTATGCTACTATTATATCTTAAAAAAAATTAGAGGCAGTTATGATAAAAAAATTTTTAATACTTTCATTTTTAATTTTTGGCGTTGGAGTATTTTTTTCAGGTTGCGAAAAGACAGATTACCAAAATCCTTTTCACAGAGCCTCAAAAAATAGATAAATTAATTGGACCTTACGCATTTTGTGTGTAGAGTCCAATTAGTTAGTCGTTTAGAGTAGAGAGTAGCTCTTTATTATCTTTTGTTTTTAGCATTTTAGCATATAGAAATTTTAGTGCTTCTATGTCTTCCATCTGTGCTATTGCTGATCTGATTGCCCAGATCTTTTGTAGTGTGTCAGGTGTGATTAGAAGCTCCTCTTTTCTTGTTGCTGATTTCATTATATTTATAGCCGGATATATTCTTCTATCAGATATATTTCTATCAAGTACAACTTCACTATTTCCTGTTCCTTTGAATTCTTCAAAAATAACTTCATCCATTCTACTGCCGGTTTCTATCAAAGCTGTTGATATGATTGTGAGGCTTCCACCGTTTTCAATATTTCTAGCAGCTCCAAAAAATCTTTTTGGTTTATGAAGAGCATTTGCATCGACACCACCACTTAGAATTTTACCACTAGATGGAGTTACAGTATTATAAGCTCGAGCGAGTCTAGTGATAGAATCAAGCAGTATAACCACATCTTTTCCCATTTCTACTCGTCTTTTTGCTTTTTCTATGACGAGATTTGCAACCCTTACATGGTTGGAAGCCGGCATATCAAAAGTTGAACTATAGACTTCGCCTTTGACACTTCTTTGCATATCGGTTACCTCTTCAGGTCTCTCATCAACCAGTAAAACTATAAGTTCAACTTCAGGATGGTTGTGAGAGATGCCGTGAGCCAACTCTTTCATGAGC
Organism: Sulfurospirillum sp.; assembly: GCA_045047115.1. Taxonomy (GTDB): domain Bacteria; phylum Campylobacterota; class Campylobacteria; order Campylobacterales; family Sulfurospirillaceae; genus JAADIZ01. The sequence continues at coordinate 90,812 of JASFYR010000013.1, read as the reverse complement.
TCAGTTTTTCCGCTTCTTGGAGGGGCTACTATCAGACCTCTTTGTCCTTTTCCAATTGGAGTAAAGAGATCTAAAACTCTACCAGTTATCTTCATTGGGTCATATTCCAGTTTTATTTTTTCTGTTGGGTATAGAGGTGTCAGGTTTTCAAAAAGAGGTCTTCTTCTACTCTCTTGCATAGGAAGATAGTTTATAGCCTCAATTTTTAAAAGTGCATAATATCTCTCTTGTTCTTTGGGCGGTCTTACCTGACCTGTGACGATGTCGCCAGTTCTTAGTGCAAATTTTCTCACTTGTGTAGCGCTTACATAGGCATCGTTTGCGCTATCACTAAAGTTTGCATCTGTGGTTCTTAAAAATCCATATCCCTCATGGGTGATTTCCAAGATACCTGTAAAAAGTATAAATCCTCCCTTGTTGACTTGAGATTTTAGTATTTCAAACATCAAATCTTGTCTTTTTAGTTCGTTTGGATTTTCAACATTTAGGTTTGTGGCGATTTCAACCAGTTTTTCAAGTGCCATATGTCTAAGGTTTTCTATCTTATATCCCTCGACTGGTATGTGTGTTCTTGTTTTTCTGTGGTGATTGTTGTTTTTTCCGTGCTCTGACGATGAGTTTGCGCCCATTATTACCTTCTTTATTATGATAGTTTTTTCATTCCATGAAGCTTGATTTCAATCTAATTTATCGCAATTTTAGTAGAAAATCTTATGCACATTGAAGTAAAATATTTTGCAAAGTGAGTATCTTTGCAAATCTAGTTGTAATTTTATAATAAAGTAGAAGTTTTGTCAAGAAGTTAAGCACTTCAAAGGCAAGTCACGATATAATAACAATTTAAGTTTAAAGGATTATTTTTATGCAAAAAAGGCGATGTGACCATTGTCATCTTGAGTTTGATGAGAAAGTTTTAGTCAAAGACGACAGTTTTAATGATGGGGCTAAATACTTTTGTTGCAAGGGGTGTCAAGGTGTTTTTCATCTTTTAAAGAGTGAAGGATTGGATGATTTTTATGAAAAGATGGGAGATGTTAAGCTTGATCCGGCAAGTGAAAATTTGGGAGATGTTCAGAAGTTTGATCTAGATGGCTTTAATCAAAAATATATAAAAAGCAAAGATGGTTTCAACGAGATATACCTTATAATAGAAGGCATACACTGTTCTGCTTGTGTATGGTTAAATGAGAAAGTTTTACACCAAAAAGATGGCATTATTGAAGCTAGCATCAACCAAACAAATAACAAGGCAAAAGTTGTTTGGGATTCCGATACCATCAAACTCTCAGAGATAATACTCACCATAAGAAGTATAGGCTACAATGCTTATCCTTATGATCCAAGTATGCAAGAAGTGCAGGCAAATGCTACAAGAAGGGACTACTACTCAAGACTTTTGGTTGGAGTTTTTACTACTATGAATATCATGTGGATAGCCATAGCGCAATATGCAGGATATTTTACAGGTATGAAGAGTGATATAAAAAATATACTGAATTTTGCAGAGTTTGTTTTAGCAACCCCGACACTTTTTTATACAGGATCTGTCTATTTCAAGGGGGCATATTATGGTATAAAAAATAGATATGTAAATATGGATATTTTGGTGGCAACTGGGGCATCTTTGGCTTATATTTACTCTATTTATGCTATGTTTTCGCATAAAGGAGAGGTCTATTTTGATTCTGTAACCATGATAATTACTTTTGTTTTTGCAGGTAAATATCTAGAAGTTTTGAGTAAGAAAAATGCTGTTGATAGGATAGATGGCTTTAATAGCTCTACTCCGACTGAAGTGCTGATAATCAAAAATGGCGAAAAGATGCTTTTGGGTGTTGAAGAGGTAAAAGTTGGAGATACTATAGAGGTAAAAGCAGGTGAAAAGATAGCAATAGATGGAGTTATTGATTTTGGCGAGGGTTCTTTTGACACATCTAGTTTAACCGGTGAATCTATTCCTCTTTTCTTAAAAAAAGGAGACAAAGTCATAAGTGGATATATATGTCTTGATAGTGTGATTAGATATACTGCATTAAATGATATACACTCTTCTGCTTTAAGTAAGATTACATCTTTATTAGAAGACTCTATGAATAAAAAACCAAAAATTCAAAAAATAGCAGATGTTATTTCGGGGTATTTTTCGACTGCTATTTTACTTTTGGCTGTTGCTACATTTGCTTTTTGGTATTTTGACGGGAGTTCGTTTGAGCGCTCTTTGATTGTTGCTATTTCTGTGATTGTTATAGCTTGTCCTTGTGCCCTGGGGCTTGCAACACCCGTTTCTACTCTTGTCGGGCTTGGACTGGGAGCTAAAAGAGGGATACTTTTCAAAGAGGCTTCATTTCTGGAAACAATGGCAAAGTGTGATGTGCTAATGCTTGATAAGACAGGAACTATAACAGAGGGAAAGCCAAAAATTATAGAAAAGAGATATCTTAAAGAGTTTGATAGATCACTACTTTACTCTTTGGTTAAAAATTCTACCCACCCGATCAGTAGAGCCATAGCAAAATATTTTGAAGAAGAAGAGGCGGAAGTGCTAGAATTAACAGATATAAAAACTATAGAGGCAAAAGGGATTAGCGCCAAATACAAAGGAACTGTTCTCTATGGTGGAAACCAAAGTTTGCTAAAGGAAAATGGTATAGATTTTGAAGAAGATTTTGCACAGTTTAGTCAATTTTATTTTGCTCTAAATGGTGAAGTTGTGGCTATTTTTGGATTGGAAGATACTCCAAGAGATAATGCAAAGCAGAATATAGAGGCGATTAAAAAGTTGGGTATAAAAGTTGCTATGCTTACAGGAGACAATATAAAAGTTGCTAAAAAGATTGCAGATGCTGTTGGAATAGAGAAAGTCTATGCTTCTTTACTTCCGAATGAAAAAGCAGATATAATAGAAGATGCCAGAAACAGTGGAAACAAAGTGGTGATGGTAGGAGATGGTATAAATGACGCACTGGCACTCTCTAAGAGTGAGATAGCCATAACCTTAGGAAGCGGTACAGATGTAGCTCTTAATGTAAGTGATGTAGTTTTAATGAACAGTTCATTTAACTCACTTTACTATGCCTTCTTGATATCTAAAAAAACATACAGAACTATCAGGGAAAATCTTATTCTCTCTGCTATATATAATTCCATAACAATTCCACTAGCGATGGCCGGATATGTAATACCACTTTTTGCTGCTCTTTCGATGTCTCTTAGTTCGCTTTTAGTGATAGGAAATTCTATGCGTATAAATTTTGCTATAAAGGAGAAGAGAGTATGAGTTCATGGATCATAGCTATGATGTTAGGCGCTTCCATCTTATTGGGAGGTTTTGGTTTATGGGCATTGCTTTGGGGCATAAAGACTGGACAATTTGATGATAAAAACAAATTTATAGATGGTGCCTTACAAGATAGTGAAGAAGCACTCCAAGATGCGGTTATGATGGAAGAGAAAAAGAAAAAGATTTTAGAAGAGAGAAAAAGAAAGGAAAAGAGCTACTCTCCGCCTGATTAATTATTTTAATTTTGATATATATTTTGCTACGGCTTCTATCTCTTTGTCACTTAGTTTTGAAACCTGCCTGTTCATAACTCTTGCAAATTTATCATATTTGGACATATTTTTAAATATATTTAGTATGGCTACTGTCTGTTTGACTTTCCAGCCTGCTATTCTTGCAGATTTTTCAAATGCCTTATGTTTCCCATCTTCACCATGACATTTCGCACATTTAGAGTAGATGGCAGCTCCATCAGCACAGAGTAATGCTGATGATAATATTAAAATAAATAATAATTTTTCTTTCACAGTCCTGCCCCTTTTTGGATTAGGGACATATTATACAAAATAAGGCTTAAAGTATCTTTTATGAAGAAGGGTGGAGTGCCACCCTGTTTGTTTATTTACCTATAGTTTTTGAAAATGCTTCCAAATCAGCGTCAGAGTATTTTGCAACTTGGCCTTTCATGATGCCTTTCATGCTACCACCAAATGTACCGGCTTTGTATCCTTTTAGTGCAGTTGCTATCTCATCATGAGTCATGTTAGCTACAATTGCAGATTTGCCAAGAGCTTTTTTCTCAAATTTTTGTCCATGACATCCTTTACAGCCAGCAGGGTTTACAGCGGCCATAAGAGCAGTACTTGCAGCCAAAGCTACTATTGAAGTTAAAACGATTTTTTTCATTTTTATTCCTTTTAGATTAAATTGGTCGTCATTTTAACACAATTTACTTTAAAATTTCTTGTGAGTCTTTAAAATTACTTATAATTAATACCCATTTAAAAATAATTGTTTATTTTTAATAATCTTTTGATAATATCGTATAAATACAAAAGATTTAAATATGAGGTATAAAATTGAGTATAACAAGATATATATGGTTTTTTATTCCCGTTTTGCTATACTCTTCAAATTATGCAATTTGCGTAGTTCACAGGTTTGACGCGGTTTTGGCAAAGACAAAGATAGAGAAAATTTTAAATAAAGAGCCTCAAAATGTCCAATGCCTGCTTCAACTTGCAAACATATATCTAAAAAATGGAAAGATGAGTAAGGGATTTGAAATCTTGACAGAGTCATACAGTATCGATCCGAATATAGTAAAAAACAGTGAAATAGCAAAAATTTTACCTTTTGCTCTACATGTAACAGAGTTAAAGCACAAAGCAAAATTGACGCACAAGTGCTTTTATTGGAATAGGCTAGCTGATGGTTATTTCGATTTGGGCATTATGAGCGAAGCGATAGTGACATACAGGAAAAGCCTTAAAATAAATCCAAAACAGCTTAAAATTAGGCTGAAACTTTCAATAGCATATAAAAATATTGGTCAAATCTACAATTCTATTGACCAAATTAAAGAGGCTTTAAAAACCGATCCAAAAAGTTTCTATGCAAACTATTACATGGGAAATATTTTAAAAAATGATTTTAATGATTTAGAAAATTCCAAAAAATATTTTAAAAAAGCATATAAAATTTTGATAAAAACAAAAGATAGATTTAAACAAAAAGAGTATAATAAATTTTTAAACAAATTACTTATGGAGAGATGATTGTTGGAATTTATAGTGTATTCTTATATCACAAAGAGAAAGCAATATGAATAAAGCAATATTTCTTGATCGTGATGGAGTTATAAATCTGGATAAAGCTTATCTATACAAAATTAAAGATTTTGAATTTTGTGACGGTGTATTTGATACTTTGAGATATTTGCAAAGCTTAGGATATCTTCTTTTTATCGTTACAAACCAATCGGGCATAGGCAGAGGATATTATACAAAAGAACAGTTTGAAGAGCTTACTGTTTGGATGCAGAAGGAGTTCTTAAAACAAGGCATAAATATCCAAAAAGTCTATCATTGCCCTCATATTCCAAATGATAATTGTATCTGTAGGAAGCCAAAGCCATATATGATAAATAAAGCTATAAAAGAGTTTGAAATTGAGCCAAAAAACTCTTGGATGATAGGAGATAAACCAAGCGATATAAAAGCTGGTATAAAGGCGGGTATATCAAACACAATCTTTATAAATGATTATATTAGCAAGGAAGCTAAATATAGTGTTAAATCAATTTTAGATACAATAAAGATCATAAAAAATTAGGAATGTTTAATGATATATAGTGATGTAGATTTTAATGATAAAACAGTTTTGATTACAGGTGGAGCAGGTTTTATAGGAAGCAATTTGGCTTTTTATTTTCAAGAGAACTATCCTAACTGCAGAGTTATAATTTTTGATAAATTTAGAAGTGAAGAGACTTTTGACAATGGAAATCTTAAAAGTTTTGGACATTTTAAGAATTTGCTTGGCTTTAAAGGTATCGTAATTAGTGGAGATCTAAACAGCAAAGATGATTTTGCAAAATTAAAAGAGTATAAATTTGATTTTATCTTTCATGAAGCAGCTATCAGCGACACTACTGTGCTTGACCAAAAAATTATGATGGATACTAATGTGAATGCTTTTAAAAATTTGTTAGATATGGCAAAAGAGATGAGCGCAAATGTGATTTATGCTTCGAGTGCAGCTACTTATGGCAATAGTGATAGATTTAGTATAGGTTTTGAAAACCCAAATAATGTATATGGCTTTAGCAAACTTATGATGGACAATATAGCCAAAATATATATAAAAAATTCAAACATCTCAATTGTTGGTTTGAGGTATTTTAACGTTTATGGGCAAAGAGAGTTTTTCAAGAACAAGACGGCATCCATGGTGCTTCAGTTTGGACTTCAGCTTCTAAGAGGTGAGAGAGCAAAACTTTTTGAAGGAAGCGATAAGATAAAACGGGATTTTTTATATATAGAAGATGTAATTCAGGCCAATATCAAAGCATGCAAGCCTAAAAAAAGTGGTGTTTATAATGTAGGAACAGGAAGGGCAAGAAGTTTTCAAGATATAGTAGATATTTTGAAAAATGAATTGAATATCAAAAGAGATGATGAGTATATACCAAATCCTTTTATCGGACAGTACCAGTTTTTTACTGAAGCAGATATAAGTTTGAGCGAAGAATTTTTGGGATATAAACCAATATTTTCACTAGAAGAGGGTATAAAATCATATATTGATGAGATAAAGAGGATAAATGGATAGACTAAGGGGATATAAACCAAAGATTTTAGTTGTTGGCGATTTAATGCTTGACCATTACCTATGGGGAAGTTGTGAAAGAATTTCTCCTGAAGCTCCTGTGCAAGTTGTAGATATAAAAAAAGAGACGACAGTGCTTGGAGGTGCAGGCAATGTTATAAACAATCTTGTGGCCATGGGTGCTGATGTTGCTGTTTTGAGTGTAATCGGGGAAGATAAAAATGGTGAAGAACTTTTTGATATGCTTAAAGATACCGGAGCAAATACACAAAACCTTATAACACAAAAAGATAGGTTTACCAGCAAAAAGAGTAGAGTTATAGCAACTCACCAACAAATTATCAGATACGACAGAGAATCTAAAAATGATATTAGCCCCAAAAGTGAACAAGAGCTTTATGAGAGATTTAAAAAGATTGTTGCCTTTTTTGATGCGATTCTTCTATCTGACTACGGCAAGGGGGTACTTACTAAGAACATCACTAAAAGATTGATAAAAGAGTCAAAGAGACACGATAAATTTGTTTTAGTAGATCCAAAAGGTGATGATTATAGCAAATACAGAGGCTCAACCCTTATAACACCAAATAAAAAAGAGGCCGGTATCGCTACAAAAATAGATATAAAAGATGAAAAAAGACTGCTGGAGGCCGGAAAATTGCTCAAAGAGAGCTTGGACTTGGATTATGCTGTTATCACTTTGAGTGAAGATGGTATGGCTATTTTTGGTGATGAAGTTTTGAAGATACCGACAGTTGCGAAAGAAGTTTTTGATGTAACAGGAGCAGGTGATACTGTTTTGGCTTCTTTTGGATATGCTCTTTCTTGCGGATTAGATATAAAAAATTCTGCCCTATTTGCTACAAGTGCGGCTGCTGTGGTAGTTGGAAAATTAGGCAGCGCAACTGTTAATCTGGATGAAATAGATATGTATGAACAGAGTTTAAGAAGTGCAAAAGCGAGTAGCAAGATAAAAACTAAAGAGGAGTTGAAAACACTACTTGAAGTTTTTAAAGATAAAAAGATAGTCTTTACAAATGGATGCTTTGATATCTTGCATGTTGGACATGTGAAGTATCTCGAAGTTGCTAAAAGCTTTGGTGATATGTTAATAGTTGGGCTAAACTCTGATGATTCTGTCAAAAGACTTAAGGGTGAAAACAGACCTATAAACTCCAGCGATGACAGGGCTTATGTTTTAAGTGCATTGGAGTCTGTGAGTTTGGTTGTGGAGTTTAAAGAAGACACGCCATATGAGTTGATAAAGTCTATCAAACCTGATGTTTTGGTAAAAGGCGGAGACTATAAGGGTAAAAAGGTAGTCGGGAGTGATATAGCCAAAGAGGTTAGATTGGTTGATTTTGTAGATGGTAAAAGTACAACAGGCATAATAAACAGGATAGCGAAATGATGCAAATGGTGCAAGGTGAGATGGAATCTCATAAAGAAACGATAGAAAAAACGATAGAGGAGTTGCAAAACCATATATATACAGCATGTATAGTGGCAAGCGAGACTATAAACAATGGCGGAAAGATTTTGCTTTTTGGCAATGGAGGAAGTGCTGCAGATGCCCAGCATATAGCTGCAGAACTGAGTGGTAGATATAAAATTGAGCGAAGAGGTTTGCCGGGAATCGCACTCACTACAGATACTTCAGTTTTGACTGCGGTTGGAAATGATTACGGATATGATAGAGTTTTTGACAGACAAGTGGAGGCACTCGCAAGAGAGGGTGATTTGCTTATAGGAATCTCTACAAGCGGAAATAGTAAAAATGTTTTAAGAGCCCTTAGTCTAGGACGAAATATAGGTTGTAAAACCATAGGTTTAAGCGGAAAAGATGGTGGGGCTATGCATGATTTTTGTGATGTCAATATAGTAGTCCCAAGCGATGATACCCCAAGAATTCAGGAGATGCACATCATGATAGGGCATATTATTTGCCAAGCGATAGATGATGCTCTAGAAGATTGATAACTTCGTTTGCTTTTATCTCTTTCATGCAAGCATGTGTCTTTAGTGGGCAAGTTCGTTTCATACAAGGCGCACACTCTAAATCATGACTTAAGATGTAGCTATTTGGATTGTGCCATTGGCTTGTTTCATCATATTTTGTAGGTCCAAAAATCGCAACTGTTGGCACTTTGTAAGCTGCTGCTATATGCATAGGACCGCTGTCATTGGTTATAAAAAGACTAAGCCCGGCAATCTTTTTTATAAGCTTAGTTATGTCAGTTTTTCCTGCTAAGTTTGTTGTATTTGTTTCAATCAAATCTTCAACTTCTTTTGCAATGTCTATTTCATTTGGTCCACCGAATATAACTATATCGTAAGTTTTAGAAAAATGATTTGCCACCTTTGCAAACTCTTTTGGATACCATCTCTTTGCGCTTCCGTAAGTTGCACCCGGGTTTATGCCTAAAGTTGGACGATTATAAACAAATGGGCTTTGGTAAAGTTTCAAATCTTGTGGCTCTACATGTAGAGCTTTTGCATACTTTTGTACTTGATGCCCACTAAATGTATCTTTGTTATATTGTATCTTTGTTTTTGCATCTAAAAACCACAAAAAAAGCTTTGAGGCAAATGAGCTTCTGAAGCTGATAGCCATATCAAATCTATCAAATCTTTTAGCTTGATTATAGAGCCAAAGTAGTCTTGAAGTGGCTTTTTTACTCTTATCTATTACAATATTTTCACAATTTGGATGTTTCTTTAAAGCTTGTAATGAAACATATGAGCCAAAAAATGTAAGATTGGCATCAGGGTATTTTTCCAAAAGAGCCTCGATAGCAGGTGTAGCCATTATAGTATCTCCTAACCAAGTAGGAAGTTCAATGAAGATATTCATCTATAACCTCTAAAGTCTCTTTTGCATTTTTTTCTATAGTGAAGTTTTGTACTATTTGGTAGTTTTTTTCTTTATTTTGTTTTAGTTTTTCGTTATTTTGTAAAAGCTCATCTATCTTGCTTGTGATTTTATAGTCCTTAGGATTATTCATTATATATTCATTATATAAAATTTCGTTTGCTCCATTTTGTTTGGTTGTAAAAACTACATTTTTAAAACTCATAGCTTCCAAAACAACATTTGAAAAAGGTTCATAATGTGTTGGAAATAAAAATATATCTGACATAGAATAAAACTTATCAACATCCTCTCTTGCACCTGTAAAAATAGCATCAATTTGTAAAGAGCTTGCTAAATTTTTATAATAATTCATCTTTTTTTCTTTACCGATTATGATAAAAGTAATATCACTTTTAAGCTTTGATACTATGTATAAAGCTTCTTTAACTCCTTTTCTCTTAAAACCACTTCCAACATAAAGTATAATCTTTTTGTCTTTTAAAGAAAACTCTTTTTTTATATCATTAAAAGGTTGCATCGGCTTTATCTCTATTCCATTATAGACAACCTTGATCTTGTCTGGCGAAATATTATAAGATTTTATGATTTGTTTTTTTATCATTTTAGAATTAGCTATAATTTTTTTACTGTTTTGAAAACATCTTTTTTCAAGATAAAGATAAACCAAATTAAGTGGATTTAGTTTTCTTTTCTTTGTTTTTAAAAACTCCTTGTGCACCCCATCGCCTGCTCTGTAAATATCTGCACAAGTTATCCTATCAAGTGAGAAGTAAAATTTATTTTTTTTGGATAAGCAAACTTGAATATTAAACAATATAACTCTAAGCCAAGACGGTAAGAATTTTGGAAATAGTGTGTTTGTAATTGATACATCTATATTTTGCTTATATAGTTCATTATAGAGCCTTGTTAGGTAGTTTTCCGCCCCACCAAATTTGGTTTTATTGGCTCGAATTAAGTGTATTTTTTTCATCATATGGTAAATTAGTAGCAATGGCCCAAATCAATAGCATAAGGATTGCATTTTCATGGTGAAATGTTGTGTTTGCAAAAGATATAATAAAATTTACTATCCAAATTAAGATAGAAGCTATTATTATTACATTGTATTGGTCTTTTTTTAGTTTTTTTATTAGTGTGACTAATAGATATAGAATAAATGCTAAATACAGGAAAAGGCCAACCAATCCTCTTTCAACTAGGTATGTTATATATGTATCGTGTGCATGACCCATATGTAAAAAAATTGAATTAATATAATATTCTTTTAAATGTATTAAATTTGAATTGTCTATGCCAATACCAAAAGGTATATTGTTGCCAAGCCAAACATTAAAAAAACTTATAGCTAAATTTACCCTTGGCATATTATTAAAAATTCCTTTTTCAAACTTTTGTATCATTCTTGAATCAATATTTAAAAAAAATAAAAGCCCTATCAATATTAAGATAAAGCTAAGTAAGACTAATATTTTTTTATCCAACTTAAACATACTGTATATGCCAAATATTAAAATTATTCCAAGGGATGAATACATGGTTGCACGGCTTCCTGTCACAAAAACAGATATTATTGATGACAAGCAAGTAATTGATATAAAAGTAGTGTTATAAAAAGATAATTTTTTATATTCAATAGCTAAATATACCAAAGATAGAATAAAAATTAAAAGCATATATATTGATGAATGATTAACTTCCCCTACTGAATGTAGTTCTAAAAATCTTTTATGTTGTATGATTAGATCATAATACCCCCAAATTAAAGTTACTACAAAACCGGCAAAAAGTGTTGTTAGAAGATTTTTTATTTTTTTATGGCTCCAATGCATTTCTCTAACATAAATAAACATTATAGACATAGTTACTACGGTATTTGAACCTTCAATACTGTTTTTAACATCGACTGCAAAATAGCTACCTATTAGAATAACAAATGGAATTAGTAAGGTGACAATATTTAAAAAATCAAGCTCGGGTACAATCTCTTTCTTATATGTAGCATAAAAACCTACTAATATAAAAAGCACAAGTGATATGGTTTTTATAGATTCAGATAATGGTAATGTAAAAGCTAATATCAAAAGAAGATAGTGCATAAGTTTTTCGATTTTCGTCATTTGGTACCTTTAAAGTATCTTGCAACTAAATTATAACAAAAAATCAATAAATAATTGTATCTAATTGTCATTTTTAACTTATAGATTAATTGTTTTTTATAAAGTGCTTTTTTAGCTTCGCATTAATTTTGATGTCATTATGACATTTATTATGCCTAAGTAATTCTTCCGTTTTATTTTTATTTCTATATTTTATCAGCTTTGCAGGATTGCCGCCTACTATACTATAAGCCTCTACATTTTTTGTTACGACACTGCCAGCTGCAACTATACAGGCTTTTCCTATTGTGACTCCAGGCATTATCATAACATCTCTACCAATCCAGCAATATTTATGTATGGTTACTTTTTTGGCTATCAATGTATTATTAAATGGAAGCATATCAATCTTATTTTCATCATATTGATGGTTAGAAGTTATTATTGTGCATTTAGGTGCGATAATGGTGCATTCTCCTATTTCAATACCTCCAGCTCCATCAAAATACACATAATCAAGTATTTTTGAATTCTTTCTTAATATTATATTTTCTGTAAATAAGTATTTGGAGTGCATTTGTCTATAATCAACATTCTCTCCTATAAATTTAAATATTTTATTTCTATATTTTAAATATATGATGAGTTTTTTAAGAATTTTTATAATAATTCCTTTTGCAGATATTTATCAAATTTCTCGCTTCTTTTTTTATAACTAAAATTTTCAGACAATATATTCATTAATTTAATTTTTTTATTATCATATATAGAGGCTTTTTCTATATTTTGTGCAAATGAGTTGGCATTGTCATCTGATAGATATATTTCATTATTTTTTATAATGCTTGTTATGGAAGGATATTTTATAGATACAACAGGGATATTTGTAGCCATATATTCAAATAATTTCATAGGAGAAGTTAAATACTTGGACTGTATATTGTTTCCTAGTGGAAGCAATAGGACATTCGAATTATCTAGAACTTTTTTTACAACTTCTGCATTTTTTACATATCCTAAATAATTTATTCTTTTTTTGTCAATATTATATTTTTCAATCAAACCATTTATGTATTCATAGCTCTGTTTATCATCTTTACCACCCGCAATTCTCAAGGTGTATTTTTTATCAAGCAAACATAGGCTTTTAAAAATAAGTTCAACATTTTTCCACACATTGAATTGTCCTAGATATGTTATTTTAAAATTTTTCTCAAATCTAGCATTAGTGAATTTTTCTATTTCAACTCCATTGTAAAGTATAACAAAATTTTTCGGAATATTTTGAAATTCTTTTTTATAAAATTCAAGCTGAGATTGATTTGTAAAAATAAAAAAATTTACCTTTTTAAAAAGACTTTTTATTTTTTGTTTATTTATGCTTTTTGAAAAAAAGTATGCAAATGATTCTTCGTGCATTTCGTGACAAAAATTTACCTTTTTAAGTAAAAAATAAAAAAATGTAATTTCTTTTAATTTTTTATAATGTCTTGTAATGATAATTTTTTGGTTTTTATCTTTTAAAATCTTATATAAGAATGTAATTTTATTTAAAATTTTATTAAATTTTGATTTTTTAGAATAAAATATTTTTAAATTAGAATTTTTTATAAATATTTCTATTTCTTTCATATCGTTTATATCATCATAGTTTCCAAAAAGCTTAATGTTGTATCCTAACCTTGAAAGATAAAAATAGTCTTTTACAACTTGTATCGTTTGAGCGGACTTAAAAGACAGGTTTAGTGGATGATAATAATATATATTATATTTTTTCATTAATCAACTCTTTAACTGTTTGATATTTAATTTTTACCATTCCTTTGCTTTTTTTAATGTTTTTTTCATAAAAAATCTTATTGTCGGTTGATGTGATTATTGAGTTTTTGCCAATTTTTTGTATTTTTTCATTTTGGGTATAGTTTTTTTGTGCTTCATTGCACCAAGGTCCCCAAATATCAGCTCTACTTGCACCCATTAATGCAACTATAGGTGTATTTACAGCAGCTGCAATATGCATAGGTGCAGAGTCTATTCCAAAAAATATTGAGCTTTTTTTAGATAAATATGATAATTCTTTCAAAGTTAATTGACCGCTTAAATCATAAGGCTTGTGTTCACATAAAGATATAATCTTTCTGATTTTGTTTTTTTCCTTGATATCATCAGAGGCTGTCAAAATGACAGAGTATTTTTTATTGTATGTTATATAATCAATAATTTTAGCAAGCCTATCATCTTCCCAACACTTAAACATCCATCTTGAAACAGGATGAATATGAACAAATTTTTTAATATTGTTTTCTGTTAAAAAAACATCAATTTTTTTTTGATCACACAAGTTGTAATAAATAGATACTTTCTTATTAAAGATTTTTTTATTTAATAGCAGTAATGCATCAAGATCTTTTTCGACAGTATGCTTAGTTTCATTATTAAAACTATAAGTAAATGGAGAAAATAATTTTAATAATAAATTGTCACTTTTGTATCCTATTTTTATTTTTGCACCACTAAACATTGCTAAAAAGCTGCCTCTATCACCTTTTGTTAAATTTATAGCAATATCATATTTTATAGACTTTATATTTTTAAAATACTTTAATTCTTCCTTGATTCTTTTAAAAATTGATAGATTTTTAAGTGTGCTTCTGTGATAGGGAAATATATTGCTGATATTTGGATTATTCGTTATCATATCAATACAATAATCATTTAAAGCAAAATCAATTTGTGCGTTTGGATAATTTAGTTTTAGATTTTCTATCAAAGGTGTACAAAGTAGCACATCCCCTATATTTCTATATTTGATTAACAGTATCTTCATTTTTCTAGTAACTTTATGTAAGTATTGTATATTTTATCTCTCATCGTATTTTTTGAAAACTGTTTGATTATGTGTGATCTTGTATCTTTTGGAACTATTTTTTTGTTTTTTATGAGATATATCAGTATTGATAGCTCATTGAGCATTATATCAATATTTTCAGTAGGTTTGATTAGTGAAAAGCTATCTTCGTCTAATAAATCTTTTGTGCTTCCTGCATCGGTAGCAACGGTTGGTTTATTCATGAGCAGTGCTTGCATGACTGATTGTGGTACTCCCTCATTTGAATCACTTGTTAAGGTAAATATATCTATGGCCGATAAAAATTCTGCAGTGTTGTTTATGTGACCAAGCATAAATATTTTTTTTTCTAGTTTATGCTCTTTAATCAAGTTTTTAATGAAATCTTTTTGAGGTCCATCACCAGCAATCAAAAATTTTAATTTTAACTCTGGATATTTTTTGATTAATTGTTTTGCTACGCTCACGAAAACATCATGCCTTTTAAATTTTCTTAATACAGCAATTATTCCTATAGCAATTTCATTATCTTTTATATCAAATATCTTTCTACATTCAAATTTATCAAATTTTATTGGGTCAAAAACAGTCTCATCTATACCTGTAGGAATAGATAAAATTTTTGTAGAGTTTATGCGATTATGTTCAATCATACTTTTTCTGACACTTTCACCAGTTGTAAATATAAAATCAGCCATTTCATTGACAAAATTAAATCTTGATGGGTTTATAGTATTTGAAAGATGTCTTGTTCGTATAAATTTAATTCCAGATAATTTTGCAGCAAATCCTCCAACCCAACTGTCTTTTCCACTGTGAGTGTTGATGATATCTATCTTATGTCTTTTGATAATTTTTTTAAGAGCCAATATAGTTTTTATATCAAAGCTTCCTTTAAAAGGAAGTGTAAAAATTTTTATGTTATTTTGAATAGCTTTTTCTTTTATCTTCGCATGATCCCTACAAGCCAAAAAAACTTCTACACCTTTTTCTCTAAGAGCCAACATTTCATTGATAATTCTTATCTCTTGACCACCCCAGCCATCTGACCATTCGGTATGCAAAACTTTTATCTTTTTATTCATTTTATATACTTCCAAAATGTGTATTGTGCATATAATTTTGCTATTATAAAACCACTTTTTCCCTCAAGAAAACCTAATCTCAGAAAATAAATTTTAAAAAAAGTCCAATATGGATTAAAGATAGCCTTAAAGATGTTTTGTTTCTTGTTTAAACTAGAGTATTTGTTTTGTTTGGCTATAAATTCTTCTATATTTTCATAGGCAAAATGCAACATATGATTTTTTAGTATAGCAGTTTTTTCTTTAGTGATAACTTTTTCATGTACTTCATCTTCACTAAATTTTGCAAAATTTTTATCAAAAAACCTCAAAGTTATATCAGGATATAGTCCACAGTGTCTAATAGGTTTTCCAAAAAAATAGTTTAATCTTGGTACAAAATAAGCCTTATATATCAAAGTGTCTGCTAGAATCTCTTCTCTTAATTCTTTCGTGATAACTTCATCACTATCAAGCACAAATACCCAATCATTTTTACAAGCATCAACTCCTGCTTGTTTTTGCTTTCCAAATCCTAGCCATTTTTGCTGAACTGTTTTAACATTGCTAAAAGTTTTTGCTATATTTAGAGTTTCATCGCTTGAGCCTGAATCAACTATTAATATTTCATCCGCAAACAAGCATGAATTTAAAACTTTTTGGAGATATTTTTGTGAGTTAAAAGTTAAAATTACTATAGAGATTTTCACTTATATAGTTCCTCGTATTGGTTTTTCCATCTTCGGTGCAGCCAAAACCATTCGTCTGGTTTTTTTTCTATCATTTTTTGGGTTATATCGGCCTGTGCTTGAACACTTTTTCTTATGTCCTTTTCGCTGTTGTCTGTTTTTTTTGTAAGTATGGGTTCACAAAAAGTTATATCGTATGATTTGTGGTCATTTGTTGTTATAAAAACTGGAATTATGGGAGTCTGCATTTTTCTTGATATTAGTGCAGCAGATGGGGTATGTCGTGCTTTTTTCCCAAAAAAATCTATAAGAATACCCTCTTTGCTATTGGTATTTTGATCTACTAGTAATCCGACATTATCTCCATTTTTTATTGCTTTCATCAAGCCTTTGATTGCTCCAGTTTTTTCTAACATGTTAACATTAAATTGGTTTCTGTTCTTTTGTAAAATCTCATTCATCTTTTGTGAATCTAAATTTCTTCCTACTCCCCAAAGATTGCCAAATTTAGCTCCCATGCAAAGTGGTAAAAGTTCCCAATTTCCATAGTGGGCAGTTACAAAAATTACGCTTTCTCCTTTTTTTTTAATCTTTGTATAAAAATGTTCATTATGCATCACCACTTTAGCTAATAACTCTTTTTGAGTGCTGTTTTGATTATAAACAAAGTCTCTCATATTGTATAAAAGATTTTTATAGCATTTTTTTATTATGCGTGTTTTTTCTTCTTGAGGCATAGTCTTTTCATATGCTAAATCAAGATTTACTTGCGCTATTTTTTTGTGCCTTTTATCTAATTTGTATGCTAAAAATGCTAGAAAATTTAAAATGCTATCACTTATAAATCTAGGGGTATATTTAACTATAAAAATAAAAATATGAAAGAGCAAAAGATATATAGAGTCTAACACTTTAAAAGCTTTTTTGCCATATTTATAATCTCTTGTGGATTGATATCTCTTATACACATATCGGCTTTATCTAATTTTTTAGCATCTATCTTGTTCTTGCAGTCAATACTTATATTTATATCTGTTTCCAGGCAGTTTCTCCAGCTTGGAGTTGGTCCGAATATAGTTATACTAGGCCTGTTAAGAGCCCAAGCCATGTGTGTTGGTCCGCTATCTGCCCCAATAGTTAGGTTACTATTTGCTATAAGGTTTTTTAACTCATCCAAGTTTAGTTTTGGAAGAAGTTTTGCTTTTGTGTTGCCACAAATATATTTAGCATCTTCTTCTTCTTTTGAATTCCCCCAGGCAACCAGAGTTTTTACATCAAGAGCATTTATGATTTTGACGAAGTGCTCCTTGGGGTAGATTTTACTTTTCCAAGAAGAGCCAGTTATTATAAGCAAAGTAGGCTTGTAATTTTGTACACTGCTTGAATAGAGAAAAGCCTCTTTATCTTGCAAAACCGGTATATCAAAATTTAAAGCTTGAGATACTAGTTTTAGATTTCTTTTTATTATATTTTCCTCATAAGGTATGCAAAATGTTTTTGTGTAAAAAAGCGAAGCTAACGGCTCTCTTATTGAATTTTTATCAAAGCCTGCTATCTCGCCTCCTAATATCTTGCAGATTATTGCTGATTTCATAAGACCTTGTAAGTCGATAACTAAATCGTAACTTTCCTTATCAGATATCCTTTTTAGTTTTTTATACTCTTTTAAAATTCCTTTTTTGTTGTCTTTTAGATTGGTTTTATATATATTATTTATATGAGGATTATGATTTAAGACTTCACAAAATTGCTCTTCTGCAAACCAATCTATAAGAGTATTCGGTATATTTTTTTTTATATACTGTAAAACTACCATAGCATGAACAATATCACCAAGAGCTGAGAGTTTTACAATAGCCAATTTCATTTATATCCTTCTAATTTTAAGGTATAATTGTATCAAAATAAGGCTAAAAGGGGACTAAATGATATGTGTATTTGATATAGAGACGATTCCTGATGCTGATTTGATAAGGACTACTTTACATATAGAAGGCAGTGATGTAGAGGTTTCAAATATAGCTATGGGTGAGCAAGAAGCCAAGAGCGGAAGTAGCTTTTTGCCTCTGCCTTATCATAAGATTGTGGCTATTTCAGCGGTTATCTCTGATGATTTTGGAGTTTTTCAAAAGGTTAGCTCTATGGATGGAGAGAGTGAAGAGGGGATGATAAAAGCTTTTTTGAGATTTTTAGACTCTCATAACCCAAAGCTTGTCAGTTTTAATGGGAGAAGTTTTGATGTGCCTCTTTTGATGATAAGAGCTATGAAATATAACCTTACATGCAGAGCCTATTTTGAAGTTGAAAACAGGGAGTTGGGTAAGAGTAAATGGGATAATTACAGATACCGATTTTCTGATAAATTTCATATAGATTTGATGGATCACATCAGTGAGTTTGGGGCAACAAGGGGTTTGAAATTGGATACCTTATGCTCTATGATTGGTGCACCGGGAAAATTTGATGTCAAAGGTGATCAAGTGATGGATATGTACTACAGGGGAGAGTTAAGACAGATAAAAGAGTATTGCGAAAGCGATGTCTTAAACACCTACTGGCTCTATCTTAAGTACGAACTTCTAAAAGGAAATCTCATAGTAGAGGATTTTAAACGAAGCTTGGATATAATGGGTGAGTTATTAGATGATAATAAATCATATACAAAAATATTTAAGGAAGCGGCAAATCATGAAATCAATCTTTAGAGAGTATGACATAAGAGGAGTTTTTGAAAAAGAGTTAAATGAGCAGATGACAAAATTAATCGGCTATTTTTTAGGTCTTAGAGTCAAAAAAATTGGCTCTGTTGTGGCTATCGGTTATGATGCAAGGAGCCACTCTCCCTTGCTTTGTGATTACCTTATAAGCGGTTTTAATAATGCAGGCTGTAAGGTTTTAAATATGGGTTTGGTGGCAACTCCGGTAAACTACTTTGCAAATTTTCAAGAGTGGGGTGGAATTACTCCTGATGCAACAGTCATGATAACAGGTTCGCACAATCCAAGCGAGTACAACGGATTTAAAATTACCATAGATAGAAAACCTTTTTTTGGAGAGGATATTTATGCACTAGGCGATGAGATTTTGGAAAATATAGATTTTAAAGTTAAAGATGATACAACTTGTGTACTCATCAATGCAAAGCAGAGATACATAGATTTTCTATCCAAAGAGTTTGAGCATTTAAAAGGATTTGATAAAAAGTTTGTTATAGATTGCGGAAATGGAGTCGCGGGAGTTGTTGCGCCACAGATTTTTGATAATTTGGGTTTTGATTATAAGAGTCTTTTTACCGAGCCAGATGGAACATTTCCAAATCACCACCCTGACCCTACCGTTGAGAAAAACTTAATAGACATAAAAAGAGAGTTAAAAGGTGAGTTTGAATTTGGATTTGCTTATGACGGAGATGCCGACAGGATCGCATTTTTGACAAAAAAACATAATGTCAAAGGCGATATCATGGCGATACTCTTCTCTAAATCCATGAAAAATCCAACTGTTATCGGTGAAGTGAAATGTTCACAAGTGATGTATGATACTATTAATTCTTATGGAAAGGCTGTGATGTACAAGACAGGACATAGTAACCTGAAAGTAAAAATTGCAGAGCTAAATGCAGATTTTGCAGCAGAAGTGAGTGGACATCTCTTTTTTAATGACAGATATTTTGGTTATGATGATGCTGTATATGCTTCGTTGAGGATGATAGAGCTTATAAAGAATGGTTTGGATGTGGACAAGGAGATAGAGGCTTTACCAAAGGTTTATTCTACTGAAGAGATAAAAGTAGAGACCAGTGAGAGTGAGAAATTTCCATTGGTAAAAAAAGTCAAAGAATTATTAAAAAATCCACCAAGTGGTTTTCCTCATATAAAAAAAATAGTAGATGTAGATGGAGTGAGGATTATATTTGACGATGGTTGGGGTTTGGTGCGAGCGAGCAATACTACTCCGGTTTTAGTCACTAGATTTGAGTCCACAGACGAGATAAAAGCAAAAGAGTATGAGCAGAAGATAAACACCCTAATCAAAAAAGCAAAAGAAGAGCTGGAATGATAGGTGTTGTTGATTACAATATGGGCAATCTTCGGAGTGTCTATAATGCTTTTGAAAAGATTGGAAAAAAAGTTGATATTATAAAAGATGCTTCTAAGCTTAAAGAGTATGATAAGATAATTCTACCTGGAGTTGGAGCATTTGGTGATGCTATGGCCTCTCTTCAAAAAGGTGGCATGAAAGAAGCTATTTTGGATTTTTCAAAAAGAGGTAAGCCTCTTCTTGGTATCTGCTTGGGGATGCAGCTTCTTTTTGATAAGAGCTATGAGTTTGGTGAGACTGATGGCTTGGGTTTGATTGAGGGAAAAGTTGTCAAGTTTGATAAAACTAAATTTCAGAGTAGATTGAAAGTACCTCATATGGGGTGGAATGAGATATTTATCCAAAAAGAATCACCTCTGCTAAATGGTATAGAGGAGGAGACATATCTCTACTTTGTACACAGCTTTCACGCTACATGTGCAGGTGAATTTATCGTGGCAAAAACAACTTATGGTTATGATTTTCCAAGCATAGTGCAAAGAGAAAATATATTTGGTTTTCAGCCTCATCCAGAAAAATCACATGATAATGGCTTGAAAATACTTAAAAATTTTGTGGAGTTATAGCATGGATATTTTACCGGCAATTGATTTGAAAGACGGGCAAGCAGTGAGATTGACAAAAGGTTTAATGGATAGTGCGAAGATCTATTCAAATGAGCCTTGGCAAGTAGCTAAAAAATTTGAAGAGCTAGGTTCAAAGTGGGTGCATTTAGTTGATTTAAACGGTGCATTTGCAGGAGAGCCAAAGAATTTAGAGCAGATAAAAAAGATAAGAGAAAATTGCAATCTCAATTTGGAACTGGGCGGTGGTATAAGAGATGAAGATACTATTAAGAGATATGTAGATTTGGGAATTGATAGACTAATACTTGGCTCAATTGCTCTGAAAAATCCTGATTTTGTAAAAAAAATGTCTCAAAAATACAGAGTTGTAGTCGGTATCGATGCGATAGACGGATTTGTAGCAGTTGAGGGCTGGGCAGAAAAATCTTCTATGAAAGCAACTCAATTGGCAAAAGAGTTTGCAGATGCAGGAGTTGAAGCCATCATCTGTACAGATGTTGCAAAAGACGGTATGCTTAGTGGTGTCAATGTTGATTTTACATTAGAGATTGCAAGGGCATCAAAGGTAGATACCATAGCTAGTGGCGGTGTTAAAGATTTGAGCGACATAGTTAAATTAAACGAAACAAAAGAAATTTCAGGAGTGATAGTAGGCAAAGCTTTTTATGAAGGCACAATAAAGTTAAAAGAGGCGTTTAAAGTAACTTCAAACTAAAATAAGCTAAAATATTAACTCAAAATAAGATACTAAAGGATTTATATTGAGATTGTTAGTAGTGGATGATAGCTCGACAATGCGAAGAATTATAAAAAATACATTAGCAAGGTTGGGATACAAAGATGTTCTTGAAGCAGAACATGGTGTTGCGGCTTGGCAAGTTATGAAAGAAAATAGTGATATTGATATGCTTATTACGGACTGGAATATGCCGGAGATGAATGGACTAGAGCTTGTCAAAAAGGTGAGAGCTGAATCAAAATATGAAGATATGCCAATCATCATGGTTACAACCGAGGGTGGAAAAGCCGAGGTGATTACAGCTCTTAGAGCAGGAGTCAATAACTACATTGTGAAGCCTTTTACCCCACAGGTTTTGAAAGAGAAACTAGAGGATGTATTGGGTTGATATATGCGTAAAACCTACAACGAACTTTGTGTTGCTCCTAGTGCCGGATTTGAATATATCATAGATTTTATTTTTGCCTTGAATTTTGATGCAATAGAAGAAAAAAATGGCACTATAATTGTAAGAAGTGAAGATTCCTTGGATATGCTGGTGTTTGCATTAGATGAATATGCAAAGAAACTGTCAGAAAAATTAAATCGAAAAATAGAACTTAAAACAGAATTAAAAATAAAACAGAATGAAGATTGGATACAAAAATACAAAGATTCGATACAGCCTGTTGGCGTAGGGAATTTTTATATTAGACCCGATTGGGAAAAATCGGATAATTCCAAGATAGATATAATCATAAATCCTGCACTTGCATTTGGCTCTGGTCATCATGAAAGCACATATGGATGCATTCTTATGTTGCAAAAGTATTTAAAAAAGAATGATACTCTTTTAGATGTAGGATGTGGAAGCGGTATACTTGGCATTGTTGCTGCTAAACTCGAAGCAACTGTTGATATCTGCGATACAGATGAGCAGGCTTTGCAGAGCTCAGAAGAGAATTTTTTTCAAAATGGAGTAAAATTTAACTCCTCATGGGTTGGTTCAGTTGGTAAGCGAAAACACACTTATGACGCTGTTGTTGCAAATATTATAGCTGATGTTTTGATTATGCTGAGTAGTGAATTAAAAAGTAGCGTCAAAAAAGATGGTTATCTGATACTTTCGGGTATTTTGGATAAGTATATACAAAGAGTTGAGGACAAATTTTCCGAGATGAAACTTGTAGAAAAATATAAAAAAAATGAATGGTTTACATTGGTTTTAAAAAGGTAATAAATGGCACTAAATGATAATAGAAAAGACACGAATAAAAAAGGCAATAATAACTTTTTTAATCAAAATCCTTTGATAGTTTTTGCAATTTTCTCGATAGTGATAATTGTGATATTTAAAAATTTTATAACTCCAAATGATGGCATGATAGGTAATTCTATAAAGCAATCCACAAATACCATCACTAAAAATATAAATTATTTTCAGTTTAAAGAGATGGTTAAAAAGGGTGATTTGAGTTATGTCGCAATTGGTCAAACTACGATAAGAGCCTATAAGCAAAATGGATCATCAAAAGATGTGTATATAGTAAAAAAAGTAGCAGGAGACAATAACCTTATATCTCAGCTTGAGGCAAAGAAGATACCATATGGCGGATATAATGAGACAAATATTTTTACTGAAATTCTTTTTTCATGGGTTTTACCTATATTTATATTTTTTGGTATTTGGATGCTTTTGGCAAACAGAATGCAAAAAAATATGGGTGGTGGAATTCTTGGGATGGGAAGCAGTAAAAAGCTTGTTAATTCTGAAAAGCCAAATGTAAAATTTGAAAATGTTGCAGGTGTCCAAGAGGCCAAAGAGGAAGTCAAAGAGATAGTTGATTTTTTAAAGCATCCTGACAAATATATAAATTTAGGTGCAAAGATTCCTAAAGGTGTGCTTTTAGTGGGACCTCCGGGTACAGGAAAGACTCTTCTTGCAAAAGCGGTTGCAGGTGAAGCTGATGTTCCGTTTTTCTCTGTTTCAGGATCATCTTTTATAGAGATGTTTGTTGGAGTCGGAGCAAGCAGAGTTAGAGATCTTTTTGAAAATGCAAAAAAAGAGGCGCCAGCTATTGTTTTTATAGATGAAATTGATGCCATAGGAAAAAGCAGAGCAGCAAATGGGCAGATGGGCGGAAATGATGAGAGAGAGCAGACTCTAAACCAACTTCTAGCAGAGATGGATGGATTTAGCTCGGATAAATCACCTGTGATTGTGCTTGCAGCTACAAATAGACCCGAAGTTTTAGACGCTGCACTTTTAAGACCGGGAAGATTCGACAGACAAGTACTTGTTGACAAGCCTGATTTTCAAGGCAGGATTGATATACTGAAAGTTCATATAACAGATATCAAACTTGCAAAAGATATAAATCTTAAAGAGATAGCGAGACTTACAGCTGGTTTAGCTGGTGCGGATTTGGCAAATATCATCAATGAAGCTGCTCTTTTGGCTGGAAGAAAAACCAAAGAGTATGTAGAGCAAAAAGATATGGTAGAAGCAGTAGAGAGAGCTATAGCCGGACTGGAGAAAAAAAGCAGAAGAATAAATCCAAAAGAGAAAAAAATAGTAGCATATCACGAGAGTGGACATGCACTTATAGCTGAAACAACAAAAGGTGCTAAAAGCGTCTCTAAGGTATCTATTATTCCAAGAGGTTTGGCAGCACTTGGATATACCCTAAATACCCCTGAAGAGAATAAATTTTTAATGCAAAAACATGAGCTTATCGCAGAGATCGATGTTCTTTTGGGCGGTCGTTGTGCAGAAGAAGTTTTTTTAGGAGAGATTTCAACTGGGGCAGGAAATGATTTGGAGAGAGCTACAGATATAGTCAAATCTATGGTAGGAATTTATGGTATGAGTAATGTTGCCGGACTTATGGTGCTTGAAAAGCAACGAAATACTTTTTTAACGGGTGTTAGCTCTAAAGAGTATAGCGAGAAAATGGCTGAAAATCTTGATAACTATATCATCTCTCTTTTGGATGAAAGATATAAAGTAGTTAAAAAGAGATTGGAGACATATAAAGAGTGCATAGAGAGAATTGTATCAGAGCTAAGAGAGTATGAAACCATAGACGGAGAGAAGTTAAGAGAGATAATATCAGCATTTGAGAAAGAGAACGATATGCCAACTCTTATGCACTTTAAAGAGAGAGAAGAATCAGAAGATAAAAAAGAGAGCTAGGATGATAAAGACGCATACTACGACAGAACTTATAGCCAAAGAGGGGTGGAAGTATGTTGGATTGTTTGGTCTTTTTTTCCTTTTTTCTTTATATTTAAATTTTCTTGAGTGGGTATTTTTAACTCTTTTTCTACTGACCATATTTATATATAGAAATTTTGAAAGAATTCCAGCAGAGGATGATAAAATGGCACTTTTAGCTCCAGCTGATGGAAGTGTTGTAGATATATCCAAAGTCATCTTTCAAGACGGAAAAGAGTTCTTGAAACTTGAAATTAGAAAAAATATATGGAACATGTCGATACTAAGATCGCCAATGCTGGCAAATATATCTAATGTAAAAAAAATACATGGGCTTCTTCTAAGCATAGAGAGCCCACTTTCCAAAAAGCTAGGAGAGAGGACGATAGTAAAGCTAGACTCCGAATTTAGACCTATGTTTATGGTTGTCACAGCCGGTATGTTTAGTATAGGCATAGAGCTTTTCAAAAGTATAGGACCTTTGAAATTTGCCCAAAGATTTGGTTTGTTGCTTGATGGTAGTGTTGAGCTGCTTTTGCCGATAGATACGAGGATTAAAGTTAGCTTGGGAGACAGTGTCAGAGCAGGTGAGAGTGTTCTTGGATACTTTGCCTATGGTGCTAAAGATGATAAACAGTAACAAACCCCAGCTTATTTATATCATTCCAAATCTTTTTACTGCCGCTAGTGCTTTTGTTGGTGTTATCAGTGTGTTGGCATCGGTGAAAGGTGACTTTGAAAAAGCAGCTATATTTATACTTATATCTTTGGTTTTTGATGGACTTGACGGAAGAGTTGCAAGACTTACAAAAACTACAAGTAAGTTTGGAGCAGAGTTTGATTCCTTGGCCGATATAGTAGCTTTTGGGGTTGCTCCGGCTATGCTTTTTTACTATAGTGTTGGGGTAAATTATGGCAAAGTAGGCTCTTTGCTAACTGCTATGTATGTTGTTTTTGGTGCCATAAGGCTTGCAAGGTTTAATGTGATGGTCGGAGTCAGTGAGCCTTCGGTATTTATAGGTGTGCCTATCCCTACTGCGGCAGTTATTTTGGCAATGTGGACTTTGATGCATGAAAAGTATCTATTTTTTAGAAATTTTGATTTTATTATAGTTTTTGGAATTGGTATTTTATCGTTTTTAATGGTAAGTAATATAAGATATCCAAGCTTTAAAAAGATAGATTTGGAGAAACAAAATCTTTTAAAAGTTCTAATTTACCTTATAATGGTATTTTCTGTTGTCTATGTATTTCCAATAGAGAGTATAACAGTAATTATAACTGCATATCTGTTTTATGGACTTTTTAGGGTTATATATAATTTTTGGATTGCAAAATATAGAAAAACCTAGTATAATATCGAAAACCTTAAAGGAGTCGTAATGAATAGAATCAGTATTGGTATAGCTAAATCGATCAAATTTTTACCAAAAATAGAAATCAAAAACGCACTCCTGCAAAACCTACTCTTTCTCTCATAAATAAAACTTTTCAAAAACAAAATAGATATAAAAAATAAAAAAACAAGGAAAATTAAATGTCCAACAATATAATAATATTTGATACAACGCTAAGAGATGGTGAGCAGAGTCCAGGAGCTTCTATGAATACAGAAGAAAAAATTCAGATAGCTTTACAATTAGAAAAATTAGGTGTTGATGTTATAGAAGCCGGTTTTGCAGCTGCAAGTCCTGGCGATGCTGATGCAATCTCTAGAATAGCACAAGAAGTTAAAGATTCTACTGTCTGCTCTTTGGCAAGAGCGTTAGATGGAGATATTAAAGCTGCCGGTGAAGCGATAGCAAAAGCTCAAAGAAAAAGGATTCATACTTTTATAGCTACAAGTCCGATTCATATGGAGTATAAACTTAAGATGACACCCCAAAAGGTTATACAAAAAGCAGTGGATGCTGTGACCTATGCCAAAACATTCTGTGAAGATGTGGAGTTTAGCTGTGAAGATGCAGGAAGAAGTGATATAGGTTTTTTAAAAGAGATACTCGATGCAGTTATAACTGCTGGAGCAAATACTCTAAATATACCAGATACCGTTGGTTATAGGATGCCAAGTGAGATGGGAAGTATCATAAAATCACTATATGAGAGTGTAGGTGAGCGAGCTATACTTTCAGTGCATTGTCATAATGATTTGGGTTTGGCAACAGCCAGTTCAATCGCTTGCATACAAAACGGTGCTAGGCAGATAGAGTGTACGATAAATGGTTTGGGAGAGAGGGCAGGAAACGCTGCGCTTGAAGAGATAGCTATGATACTTAAGACGAGAAAAGATATTTTTAGTGATTATAACACAAATATAAATATAAAAGAGATCTATCCGACAAGCAGGCTTGTCTCAACCATAACAGGAATTGAGCCTCAGCCAAACAAATCAATAGTCGGTAAAAATGCTTTTGCGCACGAGAGTGGCATCCATCAGGACGGTATTTTGAAAAATGCTCAAACTTATGAGATTATGAATGCTAAAGATATAGGACTTGATAAAAATTCTTTAGTTATGGGTAAGCATTCGGGAAGACATGCATTTAGTGAAAAGCTGAAAGATTTGGGATTTAATCTAAAAAAGGAGGAGATTCAAAAAGCTTTTGAGAGGTTTAAAGTTTTGGCTGATGCTAAAAAAGAGATATTTGACGATGATATCAGAGCACTTGTCGCTTCTGAAATCATAAAAATCTCTGAAACATATAAATTGATAACACTCCAGCTCTCTGATTGTAATCCCGGAGGTCTTCCAAGTGCTGCAGTAACTATCAGACACGATGGAAAAGATATCACTGATGCGGCTATCGGAAATGGAACAATGGATGCTATCTTTAAAGTTATAGACAGAGTTTGTGGTGCTGCAGGAAAACTTAAAGAGTACAAGGTTGATTCAGTAACACAAGGGAAAGACGCACTAGCGCGCGTGGTTGTAAAAGTAGTGTTTGATGATAGTAAACCAGCTATCATGGGTCATGGACTTAGTGTTGATACAATGTTGGCAACAGCAAGGGCATATATAGGTGCACTAAATAGCTATATATCTATGAGAGATGGCTTGAGAGATGTTAAAAACAAACTGATATAAATCTCTTCACATGTAGAGGTGGCTATCTATACCACTCCTGCATGTGTAGGGTTGTTTATTGAGTATTGACTATTTTAAAACTAAAAAATTTGGATTTAAAATCACTATTCCCGATCCTTGCATATTGTATAGAAGCACCTTTAAAATTTTTAACTTCTTGATACAAAAGACCAAGTGCATACCTGCTTTCCATATTTGTTGGGTCTATTAGTTTTGATAGCTCTAACAGCGCTATGGCATTTTCGGTATGTTTAGCCCCAATGGATGCTACGGAAGCTAAAAAGATGGTTTTGCTGTCTTTTTGTTTATAATCATCGATAAGTTTATTATATAAAACATAAGATTCTTCAAAATTATGGGTAAATATATCAAGATATGCCAGAGTGTATGTGAGTGACATTGCATCATCTCTCTCTAGTGGAAGTCTTTTTTTGATTTTATCGCGCTGGTGGAAAAGCAGACCGGATATTTGCAAAAGTTTTGTGTATTGGACTCTGGCTATTTTTGCACCGTAATAAAAACTGCTCAAATCCAGCTTCTTGTTTTTAAATTCAATTTGAAAAGCTTTTGCATACTCTTTTATATTTTTTTGGCTATTATTCATGTTGAAGTATAAGATATTGCTCATCAAATCATCTGGTAATTGATTTCTGAGCTTTTGTGTGATTGATCTGTAAAATGTCTGATTAGAGATTTTTTGTGAAATGATGATGTCAAATATAAGGTTTAACGGACTCTGAGATTTATCATTTTCTATCCATCTTGAAAGAGAAAATTGGTTGTTTTCGCTTAAGTTTATCAATGATGAATAGATATTGATATCACCAAGATTCTTATCTAAATGTATGCTCGCCTTAACATCATCGCTTAGTTTTGATATGTCTTTATGTATGAGTTTTCCTGTAAATATCGCATAAACCCCTGCTAAATAATTTGTATTATCCAAGTGATAACTTGTAGCAAAATATTTATATGCTTTATTATAGTTTCCTATTTGTGCATAAGTAAGGGCTAAATCATAGTTTAATATAGAGTGCTGAGGATATGATGGCAATAGTGACTTGAAGATGATATTTGCCTGAAGCGTATGATTTGCCAATGCTTTTTTGATCCCTTTTGCAATGCTTATGTTTACCTTTGAAAGTGATGAACTGGCCTTTAAATAAGACAGAGCAGGACCTAATTCATTTAGAAAAACATTTAGACTCCCTTTTCTTATGTATTCAACGGTTTGTTTTGCGTCAAAAATCTTATAAGGAGAAAAATAAAACAATAAATTATATATATTTTCCTCATTAAAAAAAAGCTTTTCGGTAAAGTCTTTTTGTGCCAAATTTATATCAAATAAAGAATCTTTAAGTATTGCTTTTATGGGATATTGTGCTTCTGCCTTTTTTTCATTGAGATGCTGTGCATCTCCTAACAACTTTGCACTGTTTTTTAAGTTTCCCAGTTTATTTTCGACTAGCGCAAGTGCCATTTTTATTTTGATAGGCTCATTTGTTTGGTTTAGTGCTTTTAGTAAGTGTTTTTTTGCTATTAAATACTCTCCTATTCTTGCATATAGGAGCCCCAGGGGAAGATTTGTTATATCAGAATTTATATTTAAAAGCATATCAATTGCCTCTTTATTGTGGTCTAGGTAAGCAAGAATTTTTGAGGAGATATAGTGTTGCTCATCTTTGTAGAATTTACCACTTGGATGTTTTAAAGATGAGAGTGCTTCATAATAAAAATTTCTATAGTAATTTATCAGACTCAATTGATATGAATACAAAGGTGAGTTTATTTCATCTGGAACATAGGCATAAGCCAAATCAATATAGTAGTTAAAGAGTTTAGTATTGCCCAGATGAAGAGCACAAACTGCGGCATTTATAGAGCTTATCGTTTTTTGTTCCCGATTTAAAATAGCCTTCTTAAATGCCTTTATTGCATCTTTGTAATTTTTCTCTTTCATCTTGGCTACACCAATATTATATGAAGAGAGTGCTTCATTAAAAGTGGCTATTTCTTCATAGATTTTTAGAGCTTTTTGTTTTTGCCCTTTTTCATATAAAAGATTTGCTTTTTTTATCATATTTTCTACTTTTGATTTTGAAAATTGATAAATATTTTCTTTTTTTGTGAGCTTCTTTACAATCTCTTGAGTATTGATATTTTCTACTTTTGGTTGCTGTTTGTTTTTAAGGACAAGCACCAGGACAATGAGTGCGATAATAATCAAAAGCGCTACAAGAGATCCGATTACAATAGTAAAAAGTTTTTTATTATTGTCTCCATTTTTTGAACCATTAGAAGGTTTAGTAGTAGATTCTTCGGTTTGTGCATTTATAAGTGGAGATATGTCATCTTCTGCTTCAAGAATTACTACTTCTTCTTCTGCCATTTAGTTCCCTTTATGCTTCACATATAGCTTTTTAAAACTTCTGGTATTTCAATGCTTCCATCTGCTTTTTGATAGTTTTCCATTATGGCTATTAGAGTTCTTCCTACAGCCAATGAAGAGCCATTTAATGTATGGACAAGTCTATTTTTTTTGCCATCTTTGTATCTTATTTTTGCACGCCTTGCTTGAAAATCTCTTGTATTTGAGATAGAGCTTATCTCTCTGTATCTGTTTTGTCCCGGAAACCAAACTTCTAGGTCTATGGTCTTGGCTGCACCAAATCCCAAGTCGCCACCACACAACATAAGGTGTCTGTGAGCAAGCCCAAGTGAAGCCAGAAGGTCACTTGCACACTCTACCATCTCATCAAAGATTTTATCGCTTTGGTCAGGTTTGCAGATACAGACAAGCTCCACTTTGTCAAACTGATGTTGTCGTATCATACCCCTGGTGTCTCTACCTGCACTTCCTGCTTCTTTTCTAAAGCAAGCGGTATATGAAGTCATTTTTAGAGGAAGTTCATCTTGGGGGATAATTTCATCTCTAAAAAGATTTGTAACAGGTACTTCAGCTGTAGGGATCAAAAACAGCTCTTCCCCTTCTATTTTAAACAGATCATCTTCAAATTTGGGTAACTGTCCTGTTCCCATTAGAGTTTCACGATTTACGATATAAGGAACTCCAACCTCGCTAAATCCTCTTTTTGTGTTAAAATCCAACATATAGTTTATTAAGGCTCTTTCTAATTTTGCCGCCTCATTTTTTAGGACTGAAAATCTGCTTTTTGAGAGCTTAACACCTCTTTGAAAGTCGATCCAGTTTTCACTTATTTCCCAATGCTCTTTTGGTGTAAAATCAAAACTGGGAGGAGTGAGTACTTTTTTGATTTCGACATTATCATTTTCATCTTTACCATTTGGTACTATATCATCAGGAAGATTTGGAACAGTGAGAGCAAGATTTGAGAGTCTGTTTTCTAGCTCTTTTGCATCTTTGTTCAGAGTTGTAATCTTTTTCTTGTTGAGACTGAGCTTTGCTTTTAACTCTCCTATATCTTTTCCCTCTTTTGCCCAAACACCAAAGAGTTTGCTACTTGCATTTTGTTCGGCTTGCAGTGGCTCCAGCTCAGCTTTTTTGGTTTTTAGTTTTATTGAAATCTCTTTTAGATTCTCGATTGTCTCTTCACTAACACTCTTTTTTCTCAGTTTGTCGCATACATTTTCAAAATCATTTTGTATCAATTTTATATCTAACATTTATTATAGTATCCCAACTTTTTCTTTTATATCTTCCATTTTTTTAACAGCTATCTTTCTTGCCTTTCTTGCTCCGTTGTGGAGTATGTCTCTTACTTCATCTTTATGATTCAAATAGTACTCTCTCTTATCTCTAGCCGGCTCAAAATAGTTCCAAATCAACTCTTTGAGATACATCTTGAAGTGACCATATCCTTCACCACCTCTCATATATCTCTCTTTTAGTTCTTCTTGTCCATTCTCATCTAAAAATAACTTAGCAAGTGCAAAGACATTACAAGCGACATAGTCTTTAGGCTCCTCAAGGGGAGTAGAGTCTGTTACAATCTTGCCTGTAGTTTTTTTCAACTCTTTTTGAGTGCAAAATATATCTATCGTATTTCCATAACTCTTACTCATCTTAGCTCCGTCAATTCCAGGAACAGTGGCTACTGCTTCATCAACTTTAAACTGTGGCACAGTAAGTATATCGCCAAATTCATTATTAAATTTTATAGCTATGTCTCTTGTTATTTCAACATGTTGGATTTGATCTTTCCCGACCGGCACTATTTGAGAATCATAGAGCAATATATCTGCAGCCATCAGCACGGGATAAGAGAAAAGGGCATGATTTGCCGTTATGCCTTTTGCTACTTTGTCTTTGTAGCTGTGAGCTCTCTCAAGTAAGCCCATGGGGGTGAAAGAAGATAATATCCAGTAGAGTTCAAGTACCTCTTTGACATCAGATTGAAGCCAGAAAGTACTTTTATTTGGGTCTATTCCTAAAGAGAGAAAGTTGATAGCGGCATCTAAAGTGTTTTCTTTTAGTGCTCTAGAGTCCTTTAGAGATGTTAAAGCGTGATAATTTGCTATAAATATAAAAAGATCGCTACTCTCTTGAAGTTCTTTCATTTGCCTTATTGAACCGAAGTAGTTTCCTATGTGCAAGGCACCTGAAGGTTGAAGTCCTGTCAAAACTCTCATGTATTTTATCCCTAATATTTTTTAGAGATTATATCTAAAACATATTTAATATCTCTTTTGCTATCTTACCGGGGTCTTTTTTTTCTACATTTATTGTTATGTCTGCACAATTTTCATACTCTTTAACTCTTTGGTAGAAAAGAGTTTGTGCCTTTTTCAGATCTTTCAAAAGTGGTCTTTTTGCTAATTTTTTCTTTGCATTAGGGTGGTTTAAAATTCTCTCAAATATAGCATCAAAAGTAGATTGAAGATATACGACAGTTCCTATCTTCTTTAGATTTTTTACTTTATAAAAGCCACCACCTGTTGAAATCACAGAGTTTTTGACATTTTTTTCCAGCCATTTTGATGTTTTTGCCTCCAGGCTTCTAAAGTACTCTTCACCACTGTCACTAAAAATCTTTTTTATTCTTTTATTTTCAAAACTTTCGATAAGATCATCACTATCGATAGAAAAGAGAGTGCTTTGTTTGCTTATCTCCCTTGCAACTGTTCCTTTCCCAACGCCCATAAAGCCAATGAGAACTATGTTCTTAGGCTTCATTGCTCTCATCTTTTTCACCTTTAGCTCTAGGGTATAGAAGTACAGGTGTTCCTTCTAGCTCAAATTCTTCTCTTAGTTGGTTTAAAAGGTATCTTTTGTAGCTAAAATGCAGAGCTTTTGGTCTGTTCATTACAAGTGCTATTTTAGGTGGTTTTATATCATACTGAGTTGCAAAATATATTTTAATTCTCTTTGTTTTATCAGCTGGCAGTTGATGTCTCACGGTTGCCTTTTTTATAAGTTCGTTCAGTTTTGAAGTCGGTATTCTTCTTTTATAATTTTCATATACACTCAAAATCAAATCTTTTATCTTATGGACTCTTTGTTGTGAGAGTGCTGAGACAGTTATTATAGGGGCGAATGATAAAAATTTGAATCTGTCGCGTATTTCATCTATACTCTCTTTGTAACTCTCTAGTCTCTTATCCCATTTATTTAGAACAAGTATGACACCCAGTGAATTTTTGTCTGCGAGGTTTGCAATCCTCTCATCAAGCTCTTTAAACGGCTCACTTGCATCCAAGACTAGAAGAGCAATGTCAGCATTTTCAAGCATTGCATTTGTGCGCATAAGAGCGTATTTTTCTATGCCTTCTATCTTGCTTCGTCTTCGCACACCTGCTGTGTCAACAAAGTTTATGATTTTATCTTTATAAGCAATATTTTCATCAACGGGGTCTATGGTTGTACCGGCTACCTTGCTCACTACGGCCCGATTTTCTCCCACAAGAGAGTTTAAAAGTGAGCTTTTGCCAACATTCACTCTTCCGATGATAGCAACATTTATTTCATTTGTTTCCACTTCATCTTTAGCCTCATTTTTCAAATCAGGCTCTTTTTCCAAGAAGTCATCCAAATCAAAATCATCCTCATCTTCTTCTATAATAAGCTCTGTTTGATTTTGCGGAAGATGAGAGGCTGTCCATTCCAAAAGTTTTGTAACTCCTCTGTTATGTGAAACAGATATAGGAAAAACATTTTGGGCTCCAAATTCACTGAATTCCCAAGCTCTTTGCATCTCTTTGTCATTATCTATCTTGTTGATAACTAAAGCGATAGGTTTATTTTGTGCTTGCAGGGTATAAAATATCTTTTTATCTTCATCATTAGGAAGCATTTTTCCGTCAACCATTATGATGATTATGTCAGCTTTCTCACCTGCTTCAAGTGATTTTACTCTTATGCTTTTGAAGAGCTCATCTTTGTCATCTAATCCTCCGGTATCTAAAATCTTACATGGTTTTCCTGATATTTCTACTTCATGAGTTTTGACGTCTCTTGTAGTACCGCTAAAATCTGATGTTATGGCAATTCTTTGCTTTGCTATTCTGTTAAATAGAGAGCTTTTGCCTACATTTGGTTTGCCTATGATTGCTATTGTTTTCATTATTTAAATCCATAAAAGTGTGGGAAAATTATCACAGACAACAGTACTAATACTTGAATTATAATAAAAGGTATAACACCTTTATATATATCAGTCGTCTGTATGTTAGGAGGCGCTACACCCTTTAGATAAAAGAGTGAAAAACCAAACGGAGGTGTGAGAAACGATGTTTGAAGATTTAGTGCCATGAGTATTGCGAACCATAATGGATCTAACCCTATGGTATGTGCGATAGGCAGTATGATAGGAAGAACAATATATGAAATCTCTATAAAATCTATAAAAAAACCCAAAAACATAACAGCAAGCATAGACAGAGCCAAAAAACCCCACTTTTGACCCGGAAGGTGAGTCATGAAGTTTGCAGTTATATCATCTGCGCCACTATACACAAAGACCATAGAAAAGGCAGTTGCACCAATCAAGATGGCAAAAACCATAGCTGTTATTTTGATAGTTCCTATGGAAGCTTCTTTTATCATCTTTATATTTAACTGTTTGTAGCCAGCAGCCAGCAGTATCGCTCCTATCGAGCCAACAGATGCGGATTCTGTTGGTGTAGCAATCCCGGCAAATATAGAACCTAAAACCAAAATAATGAGTACCAGCGGAGGTATGATTGCAATCAGAGCTTTTGTGATGTTCTGTTTTTTTGTTATTGTCATATCGAGCTCAATTGCAGGTGCTGCATCTTTATCTAAGAAAGCGATTATCAATATGTATATTATATAAGCAGCAACCAGTGTGAGTCCAGGAAAAAAAGCAAATTTAAAAAGATCGCCGACAGGGAGCTGAAAGACATCCCCAAGTACGATTAAAACGATAGACGGAGGTATGATTTGACCAAGCGTTCCCGCCGCACAAATTGTTCCTGTGCTTAGTTTTTTAGAGTAACCGTATTTTAGCATAACAGGCAGTGAAATCACACCCATAGCAACTACGCTGGCTCCGACAACACCTGTAGAAGCAGCCAAAAGTGCACCGATAAGAACAGTGCTGACCGCAAGTCCTCCTCTTACTCTGCCAAAAAGCACACCCATGGACTCTAGAAGTCTTGTGGCAAGTTCTGATTTTTGTAAAACTATCCCCATAAAGATAAAAAGAGGCACCGCCATAAGGATTTTATTTGTCATTATGGAAAATATACGAAATGGCATCATAGAGAACATTTGTAAAAATTCATCCATAAAATCAGTCATCGTTCCACCATCAGGAATAACCTCAAAAAAGGCTGAAAGTGCTCCAAAAAACATAGAGACTGCACCAAAGGTAAATGCTACGGGATAGCCAACTACCAACAGTATGAGAGCTGCAGCAAACATAATAAGACCTATCAAGACAATGCTCCTTGAGGATCTATTTTTTTGGTTTTTTCTATACCTCTGTATATATTTATATTTTTGATTATATAGTTGATTCCTTCTAGGAATAATACTGTAAAAGATACAGGGATTGCAGCTTTTATAAGCCAAAGGTATTTAAGACCTCCCGGATCTCCTGAAACCTCATTTACACTATATGAATCCATAACAAAAGGATAAGAGCCATATATGATTAGAGCTGTAAAAGGGAGTAAAAACATAAGGGTTCCTACTATATTTACAGTGGCCTTTGTTTTTTCACTAAATTTGTCATATAGGAAGTCAACCCTCACATGTGCATTTTCTTTTAGTGAGTATGACGTGCCAAAAAGTATAAGTATAGCGAAAAGGTGCCACTCCATCTCCTGCATAGCAATTGAGCTATCGTGGAAGAGGTATCTCATAAGGACATCATAAAAGACATTTAGTATCATTAACAGTAGTATTACAATGAGAATATTTCCCATATAATCCATGAATTTATTGAATTTTTGTTCTATTTTTATTAGCATCTGTTTTTCTTTCTAAGAAGATTTGACCGGCTTTTGACCGGCCAAAAGTTTTATTCTACTTCTTTTGAAGCTTGTAAGTAGTAGTATCTTGACATATAAGACCATTTTCTAGCTTTTTTCATAAAAGCTTTTTGGTCATTCCAAATCTCATTAAAAAGTGGATTTTTCTTTGCATATGATTCCATGATTTCGTCAGTTGCTTTTTTCATAGCCTTAAGTACCGGTTTTGGAAAAGTTTCAACTTTTATACTAGGATACTCTTTTTTCATCTTTGCCCAAGCAGTTGCACTATCAGCAAAGTTTTCCATAAACATATCTGCACTTACTGCTTTCATAGCAGTTTTTAGTATAACTTTATAGTTATCAGGAAGTTTGTTATATGCTTTTTTGTTGATTACAAATGTCATCTCACTTGCCGGCTCGTGCCATCCTGTATAGTAGTATGGTGCAACTTTATAGAAGCCCATTTTTATGTCCATTCCAGGCCCAACCCACTCAAGCGCATCAATTGTACCACGATCTAGTGATGTGTAAAGCTCTCCACCAGGGATATTTACAACATTAACGCCAAGTTTAGCCATAACTTTTCCGGCAAAACCAGGAATTCTCATCTTAAGACCTTTTAAGTCATTGACGGTTTTGATCTCTTTTCTGAACCAACCGCCCATCTGGACGCCTGTGTTTCCACCAGGAAATGCCAACATGCCATACTTGCCATATACTTTTTCCATATATTTCATGCCGTTCCCATAATAGTACCAAGCATCTTGTTCAGCTTTTGTCATACCCCAAGGAACTGTAGTAAACCATACTGTATTTGGATCTTTTCCTATATAGTAGTATGAGCCAGTATGACCCATTTGATATGCTCCACCTTTGACCATATCAAAAACGCCAAGAGCAGACTTTGTTTTTTCAGAGCCTTCAACTTTGATGATAAATTTTCCATTTGTCATCTTTTTTACAAGTTTTGCAAGTTTTTGAGGTGGATTTGCAAGCGGTGAAAGTGTACTTGGCCAACTCATAGCAAGTCTCCAGTGAACTTTTTTGGCAAAAGCACTATCTGATAGCAGTAAAACTGCACTAATAATCAATATCAGCTTAAAAATATTTTTCATATTTTTCCTTTATGTTAGATTTTGATTTCTATTTTATTGTAAATGTACTAAAAATACTATAAATTAAAAGCTTTTTTCATCTCTTTTTCTATAATTTTATTATCAAATCCATTTTTGTAAAATAGATTAAATGCCAATACTGCCTGAAGCAAAAGCATATCGGAGCCATCTTTATATAAAAGGGAGTGTTTTTTAGCTAATTTTATAAAAGGTGTAATTCTACCATAAATAACATCAAAAGCATATTGTGATTGACACATAAGAAGATTAAGTAGTTCTGCTTTCAGAGGTAGGTTTTCATCATTTAATCCTGCGGGAGTTGTATTGATAATTAGATCAAATTTATTGGTTTTAAAACTCTCATGGGTAAATGTTTCAAAACCATTGTCTATGAAAAATTCAAGTCTGCTGCTTGATCTGTTGAGGATTGAAGTTTTGATGCCATTGTCATTTAGGATAAAAGACAGAGCTTTTGCCGTCCCTCCGGCACCTAAAATTAGAGCACTTTTTATGTTTGTAAAAGATTTTATGGATTCATAAAATCCGGGGGCATCTGTGTTGTATCCTATTATTCTGTTTTTATCTTTGATTAGTGTATTTACAGCCCCTATTTTTTTGGATATGCCTTTTGCTGTATCGCATAATTTAAATGCATACTCTTTGTGAGGAACTGTTACATTTGCGCCATCTAATTTTAATTGTTTGAATTTTTCTATTATTTTAGTGCTGTCTTTTAGCATAGTTCTTGTATAGCATGCATCTAAGTTTAGAGCGGTTATTGCACTGTTATGTAAAAGTGGCGAGATTGAGTGTGAAACAGGATTGCCAAATATGGTGAAAAGTTTTATATCTATATCCTCAAATCATCAAGTGAGCTGGTCATTGCAGCTAGTTTATTTGTAACTTCTTGGTATTCATACTCAGGTGTGCTGTCGGCTACTATGCCAGCACCAGCTTGAAAGATTATTTTTTCATCATCAAGGTATGCTGTCCTAATCAAGATAGCGCTATCCATATTTCCGTCAAATCCAAAATACCCGACTGCCCCACTGTAAAAACTTCTTTTTAATCCTTCAAACTCACTTATGAGCTCCATTGCTCTTATCTTTGGTGTGCCAGTCATGGTCCCGGCTGTAAAAGTGGCAGAGAAGAGGTCAAACATATCATACTTTTTATCTAAGAGTGCTTCTATATCAGTTACTAGGTGCATCACATGTGAGTATCTTTCAACTCTCATCATCTCTTTTACTTTTACGCTTCCCGTGCTTGCAACTTTGCCTACATCATTTCTGCCTAAATCTATAAGCATAAGATGTTCAGCTCTCTCTTTTTCATCATTTAAGAGATCTTGGGCTAGTTCCAAATCCTTCTGGAAGTCTTCACCTCTTTTCCTGGTACCCGCTATCGGCCTGAGTGTTATATGGTTGTTTTTTAAACCAACCATCACTTCAGGAGAGCTACCGATGATTGAGAATTTTCCATAATTCAGATTAAACATATATGGTGAAGGGTTTTTGTTTCTTAGAATTCTGTAAAAACTGAGTCTGTCGATTTTAGCATATTTTACATATCTGTTTGACATTAAAATCTGAAAAACATCACCACTTCTAATCATCTCTTTTGACTTTCTGACCATATCAAAAAACT
Source organism: Sulfurospirillum sp. (assembly GCA_045047115.1). GTDB lineage: Bacteria > Campylobacterota > Campylobacteria > Campylobacterales > Sulfurospirillaceae > JAADIZ01. Next base: position 51,760 of record JASFYR010000013.1, on the reverse strand, counting down.
CGTCTTTTGAAAATGCAAATTTTCCTATGCATCCTTCTGTCTTGCTTTTTACTATAGGTATGTCTTGGTGAGGCTCTTTTAAAAGCTTGATTATTTCATCTAGCTTTTCCCCAAATTCTGGCATAAAAGTAAGTAGTGTCAATGTGTTTGATTTGTGTGAAAATGCACAAATCAGTTTTGGACGTATAAGATGCAAGTCCGGTATATTTATCTCATCTTTGAGAGAATTCATATGCTTTTGTAACACAGGCTCAAATGTTTTAACACAGTCATAGCCGATATAGCCTATAAAACCGTCTGCAAATCCTATATTTAACTGTTTTGTTATTTTTTTATATTGATTTGTATCAATATCTTTGTATCTTTTTTTTAAAAAATCAAACGGATTGTCGTCAACCCTTTTTTTTTCACCTGTTTCATCAATATAAAAACTTTTTAGATTCTTATGTGTAATCTCCTCTCTGGCACCTATAAATAAAAAACTAAAGTTGCCCTCTTCAGAGTTGATTGCGCTCTCAAAGAGAAAAGAGAGTTCCTTTTGAAATTTTTCCTGTAATTTTTTAAATATTGTAATTGGAGTTAATTGGTCAAAAAGAAGAGTTTTAAAATACAAAGTAACTCCTATTTTACAATATATATAAATGCATTTTTATTAAAATTCTTTTTGACTTTTGCTAAATTTTCTTTTGCGATTTTGCGATTATCAAAAGGACCAATTAAAATTTTGGTGATTTTTCTGCCTTTTATTGTGATTGGTAACAGCCTATAATGAAACTTTTGAGAAGAAATTTTATTAAGAAATTTTTTATTTGGACTGTGTTTGGATGTGGCACCTACTTGGATATAAGTTCCATTTTTTGTGAGTATTTTTTTTGTTTTTACTGTGCTTTTTTTAATGCTTGGTTTAATTTTTGTGATTTTTGATTTGGTTAGAGGTTTTACAACAGGTTGAATTTGAGCATCGTTTTTAACTTTTGGGGCCTGTTTGTTTTTTGTCTCTTTTTCTTTTAGATTTTTAACAATATTTTCAAAATTGTCTTTTTTAGTAGTGTTCTTCTCTATAATAGGAACCTGTTTAAAAAGCTCTTCATTTTTTTTTATATTTTGCACATTAGAGGTTGGTTCTGGAGGCAGTACTAAATCAGATGTTTTATTATTGGCAGGACTGTTGAAAAGTTTCATGGATAAAATAACAACCAAAAATAGTATAATCAATATGGCGATTATTATCAATACTCTTTTTGCCTTTAGGATTTTTCCGTCGTCTTTTTCCAAAACTATATCACTTAATTCATTTTTATTTTCCATCACATCTCCTTTTTGCTAGAGTGCTTACATATGTTTTGACCAAGATGCGCCTCTCTCCTTGTTATACACCTTATAAGGAAGTGTCAAGATATTGAACTCTTTAGGTACATCAGTATTTGGGAATACTTTCCATTCTCTTGGCATTTTTTGTGCCAATTTCATAGAGATCAGTTTTGCAATCTGACAACCCTCCCCAAAAGTAGTGTGCCCTTTGTGGATATAAAGGTGCAGATGACCCGGTGTTTTACTCTCATAAGCTGTAAAATTTATATATCCCTCTTCTCTAAGCAATAACTGTGCCCTATGCCAAAATCTTTGGGTGTTTCTACCGTTATAGTCAATGACAATATTTTCAACCTTGTTAAATTTATTTATCAAAGAGTGGGCAACAATAATGTTACCCGCCAAATGCTCTTTTACAATTTGATTTGTTAATTTTTCATCAATTTTTTCAAATTTATCAAAAAAAGTTCTACCATTATGAGAAATTTTTTGTATAATTTTATCCCTTTTAATCCAGTAGTGGGAAGTATTGATTTTAATCAAAGTTGTATCTATATTGTGCATTTTGTTTCCTAGTAAGTTGGTCTGTCATATATCACAAAGTTACTAGCTAACTCTTTCATTTCATTTTTTACTCTTTTTTGTAGCTCTAAATCTTCTATATCATCTAATACATCGGCGATTCTGTTTGCTATGATCTCGAACTCTTTTGCTCCCATGCCTCTAGCACTCAGCGCTGCACTTCCTATTCTTACACCACTTGTTACAAATGGGCTTCTTGTCTCCCCCGGAACTGTGTTTTTATTGACAGTAATTCCTGCGTTTCCAAGAGCAATGTCTGCTTCTTTTCCGCTAAAGCTTTTATTCAGAAAAGAGACAAGTATGAGGTGATTGTCTGTGCCATTGCTTACTACATCGTAACCTCTTTTAATCAAAACATTAGCAAGTACTTTTGCATTTTCTTTGACACTTTTGGCATACTCTTTCCACTCAGGTTGCAGATTGTAAGAAAACCCAACTGCTTTTGCTGCTATAACATGCACCAACGGACCACCCTGGATGCCGGGAAATATTGCACTGTTTATCTTTTTGGCCAAATCTTCATCATTTGTCATGATAAGTCCGCCTCTAGGACCTCTTAATGTTTTATGAGTCGTGCTTGTTACTACATGACAGTAAGGAAATGGGCTAGGGTGCTCCCCTGCTGCTACAAGCCCGGCAAAATGTGCAATATCAGCAAAAAGGTATGCCCCTACTTCATCAGCTATCTCTCTAAATTTTGCAAAATCAATCACTCTGGGATAGGCACTTGCGCCACAAACGATGATCTTTGGCTGGACTATTTTGGCTATTTCTCTGACTTTTTCATAGTTAATTCTGCCGTTTTCATCTACTCCATAAAAGAAGCTAGAGTATGTCTTTCCCGAACTGCTTACTTTTGAGCCGTGAGTTAGGTGTCCCCCTTGACTCAAGTCCATACCTAAAAGCTTGTCATAAGGTTTCAAAAGTGCTTGATATACACCCTGATTTGCCTGGCTTCCTGAGTTGGGTTGAACATTTGCAAATTTGCAACCAAAGAGTTCACAGGCTCTCTGAATTGCTAATTGCTCAACCTGATCGGCAAATTCACAACCACCGTAGTATCTTTTATTTGGGTACCCTTCGGCGTATTTGTTTGTAAAAACACTTCCCATAGCTTCCATGACAGCTGGATATGTAAAGTTTTCACTGGCAATCATTTCAAGATTGTCTGTCTGTCTCTCTAGCTCTTTTTGTGTTAAATCATAAATTATAGGGTCTATATCTTTTAATATGCTCATTTTTACTCCTTAGAATTTGTGTTTTTTGTTTTGTCAACTCTCTTTGATTTCACAATTTAATGGCTTCATAGCCGGAAAGAGAATGACATCTCTTATGGATTGTTGATTTGCCAAAAGCATCACTAGCCTATCTACACCCAGACCTTCACCAGCGGTTGGTGGAAGTCCATAGCCAAGTGCTTTTACATAGTCTTCATCCATCTCACAGGCTTCATCATCACCTGCATTTTTTGCTTCTATTTGCTTTAAAAATCTCTCGTATTGGTCAAGTGGGTCATTTAGCTCATTGAAACCATTTGCAATTTCCCGACCAGCTATAAAAAGCTCAAATCTCTCTGCAATGTCCGGATTATCTTCATTTCTTCTAGCCAGGGGACTAATCTCTATCGGGTAGTCTATGATATAAGTAGGGTTTATTAATTCTTCTTCTACAAAATTATCAAACAGTTCTTCATATAGTTTTCCGAGTGGAAGATTTTTCTCTACATCAATATCTTTTTTCTTTAGATATGCGATGATTTTTTCTGCACTTTCGAGTATATCACTTGGTACTCCTCCAATCTCTATCAAAGAATTCTTAAATGAAATTTTTCTAAAAGGTTTTGAAAAATCTATCGTTATGTTACCAAATTGTAGCTGTTTTGGTAGTTCTAATTTTTCCAAAAGAGTATCAAAAAGTTTCTCGGTCAAATCCATAAGGTCATGATAATTATGGTAAGCCCAGTAAAACTCGATCATTGTAAATTCCGGATTATGAGTCAGATCCATACCTTCGTTTCTAAAGTTTCTATTTATCTCGAAAACTGACTCAAAACCACCTACTACAAGTCTTTTTAGATATAGTTCAGGCGCAATCCTTAAAAATCTTTCAACTCCAAGAGCATTATGATAGGTTACAAAAGGCTTTGCGTTTGCACCACCTGCTATAGGGTGCATCATGGGAGTTTCAACTTCCAAGAAGCCTTTATTTTCAAAAAAGTGTCTGATGGTACTTACAACTTTACTTCTTAATTTAAAAGTTTCTCGCACTTCAGAGTTCATTATCATATCCAGATATCTTTTTCTGTATCTTAATTCTATATCTGTAAGCCCATGAAATTTCTCAGGCAGAGGCGTTATAGACTTTGTCACAAGCTCAAGACTCTTTACATGCAAGGATAATTCACCTGTTTTTGTTACAAATGGAAAGCCATTTACAGATATGATATCCCCGACTTCTATGAGTTTTTTGGCCTCTTTGAACCATTCTGTTCCTATTTCATCTCTATTGAAGTAGATTTGAAGCGGTCCGCTTTCGTCTTCTATCTTGGCGAAAGCTGCCTTACCCATGTGTCTTAAAAATTTAATTCTACCTGCAAGAGTGTGCGATTTTGTTTCATCTCTTTTTATCTCTTCGTCTTTTAAATAGTTATAATTCTCTAAAAACTCCTGTGCTGAAGTATCTTTTTTTATATTGTGTTTATATGGGTTTTTCCCCAAATCTCTTAGATTGTTAGATTTTTGTATTCTTTGTTGTTCGTATTGATTTTCAAATACCAATTTCTTACCTTTTTGTTTAGTTATTTTTTATTCTGTTTTTTTTGGCACTTTGGGCATATTCCATAAAGTTGCATTATGTGATTTGTTAAAATAAATCCATTTTTTATGGCTATATCATTTTGCCTTTTTTCTATATTTTTATCTTCGAATTCCAATATCAAACCACAATTTTTACATATTATATGATCGTGATGAGGTTTATTGGCAAGCTCATATTTTTTACCATTTTTCCCAAAAGAGATTGTTGTTACTATATCAGAGTCTTCCAAAAGATTCAAAGTTCTATATATGGTTGCTATTCCAATATTTGATTTTGGATTATTTTCTTTTATGAGAAGATAAAATTCCTCCGGCAAGAAGTGTCCTGGAAAATTATAGAGTGTCTGAAGGATTATCTCTCTTTGTTTTGTAAATTTTAGTGCGTTTTTTTTAAGAACTGTTTTGAATTCTTCAATTAAATTATCATATTCGATATTTTCTAAAAAAGACATCTTAGTAAATCCCTTGAGCTATAGTTTTGATGAATTGTTGTCTTTTGTAGATACAACTTTTTCTACGATACGCTTTGTGTCTAATTTGACAATATATCTCCCAGTTTCTATAAAAATTGGATACATAAAACTTTTGTTCATATATTTGTCGGTTCTGGATTTTATAAAGGCTATGTTTGACAGAGCAATAGCAAGGATTGAAAATACCAAAAAAATCTTTAGGCTACCGACAAAAAAGCCCAGCAGTTTATCAAGCCCACCAAGCCCACTTATTTTAAGGAGTCTTGCAATTATGAACCCCAAAAAAATACTAAGTATCCAAAATGAGATAAGTACAGCTATAAATCCTATCAAGTACAGCGATGCTTTATTTTCAAAATTATAAAAATTGTTTTGTATGAAAACTCCCGCTCCCACGGCATATCTTGAAGCTAAAAAGATACCTCCTACGATTCCTATCAAACCAAAAACTTCTTTAATAAAACCATTTATAATGCCCTTGATTCCTAGAATCAAAATCAGTGAAAGAGATATGATATCAAAAAGTGAAATATTTCCCATAAAAATCTAACCTATTTTACAGCAGTTTTTGCCTGCTTTTTTTGCGATATATAGAGCGTTGTCTGCTCTGTTTATTATGGACTCTGCTGTGTCGCCTTTTATATGCTTTGAGATACCGGCACTGAGTGTTAAGTGTATAGTGTTTCCCTTATACAGAAGTTTGCTTTCATCTGCATTTTTTATGATTCTTTGCGCTACTTTTATGCCGTCTTCTTCTTCTGTGCGGTTGAGGATTATTATAAATTCTTCCCCTCCGTATCTATAAATTCTTATACCTTTTCTAACAGAATTTTGTATAAGTTTTGTTATGTAAATCAGAGTTTTATCACCTGCTATATGACCAAAAGTATCATTTATGTTTTTGAAATCATCTGCATCAAACATAACAATTTGCATATCAAGATTCCTATCTTTGCCTATGTCGAGTATGTCTTCCAAGTCTTTTATTAAAACTCTTCTGTTATATGTCTTTGTAAGCGGATCTATGTTTGATTCTCTCTCTAATTTTTCAATTTCCAGTTTTAATCTGGCAATAGTTCTATCTCCATTATCTAGCTCTTTTGTTATTTGTCTCTGGAAACTGTCAAAGCTGAGGAGTATCTTTTTTGCATCTATATTGCTTGGTTCTTTTCTTATTTTGTCAATATCAATAATATTTTCATTGGAAATATTTTTTAAAGCCGTATTTGAGTTTTCAAACTCTAACACACTCTCTTTTGTTATATGAAAACAGCTGTCCTGCAGGATTGGATCCATATCACTGGTAGAAAAAAGATAATTGTATTTTTTAGATAAGTCCAAAACATCTTTGTTGGCAGGATCTGTTAAGATGTCCATGAAAGTATCGTGATAATATTTCGGATAAGGAGGAATTTGCAGATTTTTTAATTTTGTAAATGTCTCATTTCCAATTTCTTCAATTTTCCCTGCAATCTGTTCATTTTTGTTCATTTTGTGTTTCCTATAAAAATATAAACTAGAGTATATCCTAATTTTACTGTGAAACAGTTAAAATATTAAATACCAATACTATTCATAAGCTCCTGCGGTTGTGTTGAAAACCTTATGGCATTGTCTTTGGATATGATTTTTGCCCTTAAATTTTTAATCATAGATTGTGTTTGGGTTATCATTCCTGTTTTTTGTTGATTTAACTGCATTTGAGAGTAGATTTGGTGTAATTTGTTCTCTCTGATGAGATTTGATATAGCTGCGTTGTTGATTAATATCTCATGTACAGCAACCCTTCCGCTGCCAATTCTTGGTAACAGTGCCTGCGAAATCACAGCATAGAGTGAAGTAGAGAGCATATTTCTGACCTGAACCTGTTCTGCACCTTCAAAACTGTCAACTATCCTGTTGACTGTTTGAACTGCTGAGTTTGTATGAATTGTAGCAAAAACCAAATGTCCTGTTTCAGCTGCGGTGATAGCTGTGCTGATAGTCTCCTTATCTCGAAGTTCGCCAACCAGAATAATATCCGGGTCTTCACGAAGTGAGAATTTAAGTCCCTGTGCAAAACTTTTGGTATCTGTTCCTACATTTCTATGCGAAAAAAGAGATTTTTTATTTAAATGAACAAATTCAACTGGGTCCTCTACGGTTATTATATGTTTGTTTTCTTTTAAGTTTATTTCATTTAAGAGTGCAGCCAGTGTTGTAGATTTACCACTTCCCGTAGGGCCTGTTACCAGTATAAGACCTTTTTCTCTTAGAATCAAATCTTTAAATATAGGCGGGCATTTAAGGTCATCAAGAGAGGGAATATCCATGGGTATTATCCTAAAAGCAGCTGCGAGTTCACCATTCATAGTGTAGTAGTAGTTTGCACGAAAACGACCGATGTCGGGAAATTCAATAGCAAAGTCAAGCTCTCTGTCTTCTTCGAGTGCTTTTTTCTGTTTGTCGCTAAGAAGTGTATAGCACATCTCTTCTATGGTTACGCCATCAAGTTTATCCATATCCAAAGGCACAAGTGCTCCGTCTATCCTGATTTGAGGTTCACTTCTGCTTACTATATGCAAGTCAGAGGCTTTATAATTTACAACATTTTTGAGGAGCGCTTTGATATTCATCTTATGCCCTTTCTATTCTATAATTTTTGGTACAACAAAATACCTACTTTCACTTTTTGGTGAATTTTTTAAGACAGTCTCAATGATCTCATCATTTACACAAGGACTATCCTCTCGAAAAGGAGTTCCTCCCTTGAGTGTTGTAAAAGTTGCTTTTTCATTACTCAAGTCCAGTTCATTTAGAATTTCGACAAACCCGACGATTTTGTTTAGCTCTGTTATCGCATCTTCTCGCTTGTTACTATCTATTTGCAAGGCAGATAGTTTTTCTAGCTTTATTAAAAGTTTATCATTTATTTGCATATGGCTAATCCTCAAATTTTTTGGTATTATATCAAAAAAATTGATACAAAGAGATAATTTATATATAATATGATAAAATACCGTCTTAATTAATATGCTTAAAGATAAAAGTCTAGTTTTAAAGGAATAAGTTTGAGTTTAAAAGAAAATATAAACAGCATCAAAGAAGAAATAGGAGCAGAAGAGCAATTCTTAGAGAGTATTATTAAGGGTGAGAGGTTTTACAAGAAGTATAAAAGGCAGATTCAAGTATCTGTTGTTGCTATCATTTTGTTTGCTATCGGATATACGGGATATGGTATCTTAAAAGATAGAAATCTTAGAATATCAAATGAAGCCTATGAAACACTGAGTAAAGCCCCAAACAACAAAGATGCACTTGCAACATTAAAAGATAAAAATCCCAGCCTTTATAAGGTTTTTCTCTTTAAAGAGGCAATAAAAACAAACAATATAGAAAAACTTGAAACTTTATCGAAAGATAAAGACAGTGAGCTTTTATCTGATTTGTCTTTGTATCAAATAGCACAACTGAAAAATTCAAAAGTTGTAAATAGTAAACTGCTAAAAGGCTTTTCACTTCTTGAAGAGGGTTTTGATCTGTTAAAGAATGGAAAAATTACTGAAGCAAAACTCAAATTTGCACAGATTGATCCAAATTCACCTTTGTCTAAAATAGTCAAGAATCTAGAGCATTATCAAGGTAAAACAAAATGAAAATCTTTAGTTTAATATTTCTTTCATTGGTTGCGCTTGTAGTATTTTCCGGTTGTGGTACCAAAAGGCACTATTTTGAACCCAAAAATGTCTCATATGCTATCAGTTATGACGGAACACTTCCTGGCAGTATAGTTGATGTTACAAGAGGTGGTGCAACTCTGGAAAACGGACAAATTATCACAAGTCAAGGTCTGCAGGAAATAAAGTTACCGATGGGTTTTTCATTTTTGGGAGATGATAACGGAAAATATCTTGCTACATCCAAGTGTGGAGAGCTGATAGTTTTAAATGATAAATCCAAAATAATTTTCAAAAAAAAGTTTGATGAAGATGTTGCCTCTGCAAGTATTAAAAATTCAAAAATAGCTATAGTACTGGCATCAAACAGAATCATACTTCTTGATATGAAAAGGGATAAATATATCTTGGATTTACAAGGTGATTCTGTATATGCGGTTGATTCAAGGATTGCAGCACCTTATTTTTTAAATAGTTTGATTATATATCCTACACTTGATGGAAAACTTTTGATTGTAGATGCCAAAAGTGCCAAAGTAATTAAAAGTGTGGTTGTGAGTAATGAGAAGTTCTTTGGAAACATAATATATCTTGGGGTTTTGGGTAATCGCTTGGTAGCTGCCACTAAAAAAAGGGTTATATCAATAAGTCCAAAATCTTTTGCAATGCTTGATGAAGATGTAAAAGATGTTGTTGTTCTTAAAAACAGAATTTTTGTATTTACAAAAGATGGCTCTGTTATATTATGCAATGATGACTTGAAAGTTTTAAAAAGAAGAAAATTTCCTTTTGCGGTTTTTGCCGGAGCTATCTATGGAAACTTTGTTTATATGATAGAGAGAGGAGGATATTTGATAGCCACTGATGTAGATTTGATTTCGACCAATATATATAAAATGCCGGATAATATTGATTCATTTTTATACTTTACAAAAAATGCGCTTTATTATCAAAACAGGTATTTTAAACTCTCAAAGAAGAGATAGGTTGATTGGCGATAAGTTTAACCTTGAAGGTGATATTTTTAAAACGATAGTGGATCTTTTAAATACAAAAAATTTAGTGCTTCATGCTTTAAAAAAGGTTGATTTAACACTGTTAAATACCAGAAAAAAGATACAGATATTTTCTGGAGTAACAGAAAAAAGATACTATATTTCTATATTTTTTATTAGACAAAAGAGTAGATTTTTAAAAAAAAATGCAAGTGAAATAGTGCAACTATGTAGAAGACTCGAAGAGCTGGAAAAACACGCTTATAAAAATAAGCTTTTAGTGATCTCTTCGCCATTATGCTCAAAAGCAAGCTCTTTTCTAAAAGAAGAAGGCTGGAAGATTGTAGAGGTAAAAGATGATACTTTGTGATATAGGAAATCATAGTATTGATTTTTTTCATGACGGTAAGATTTGGAGTATGAATCATTCCGAATTTCAAAACTATAAGCCAAAAGAGAAGGTTTATTATATCAGTGTAAATGAAAAAATCTCAAATAGATTAAAAAACAGTTCATATTTTATAGACATAGCATCATATTTTAATTTCGACACGATATATCAAGGTATGGGTATAGATAGAATCGCCGCATGTACTGCGATTAGAGATGGCATGATAGTGGATGCAGGTAGTGCCATAACGGTTGATATAATGTCAAATAAATTGCATTTGGGTGGTTATATACTGCCCGGTCTTGCTGCTTATGAGAAATGTTTTGCCGGAATTTCAGAAAAATTGGATTTGAGATTAAAGCCAAATATCGATTTGGATGCACTACCTCAAAAAACAGTTGATGCACTCTCCTACGGGGCGATAAAACCTATATTGATGATTTTAAAAGATTCCTGTAAGGATAAAATGATTTATTTTACGGGGGGAGATGGAAAATTTTTCTCTAAGTATTTTGAGAATTCCATATATGATAGAACGCTGATATTTAGAGGTATGAAAAAAGCAATACAGGAGTATTTATGTTAAGTGTGGCATTGCCAAAAGGAAGAATTGCAAAAGAGACTTTAGATATATTTGAAGAGATTTTTAGTAAAAAATTTGTTTTTGAAGATAGAAAGTTAATATTGGAAACTGGTGGATTTAAATTTTTGCTGGTTAGAAATCAAGATGTTCCCTCATATGTTTTACATCAGGCTGCGGACATTGGTGTCGTTGGGCTTGATGTCTTGGAAGAGAAAGAAGAGGAACTTGTCAGATTGTTAGATTTGGGTATAGGAAAATGTAAGGTTTGTGTAGGAGTTCAAAATGATAAAAAGATTGACTATTCGCTTCCTGAGATCAAGATTGCTACAAAGATGTCAAATATCGCACAAAAATACTTTTCAAACAAGGCCATGGGAGTAAAAATTATAAAACTGTATGGCTCGATTGAACTTGCACCTTTAGTGGGACTCAGTGATGCTATTGTTGATATTGTAGAAACTGGTGCAACTATGAAACAAAATGGTTTGAAAGTTGTAGAGACTATTATGGAGTCTTCAGCATATTTGATAGCAAACAAAAACAGTTTTATAGAAAAAAGAGAGGATATAATCTCTCTTTATGAAAAAATTTCAAAAGTTATATAGGTTCTAGAGTAAACTTTTAACTTTTGCGATTTTTTCATACAATGCTTGTTCTCTGATTGGTTTTACTAAAAAATCAAATGCTCCGCTATCAAATGCCTTGTGTTTCATTGTTTCATCTGTAGTAAGTATTATGATTGGAATATTCCTTTTTCCTGGAATTAATGAGATATTTTCCATAAACTCTATGCCGTCCATGACGGGCATTTTGAGATCTAAAAGAATAATGTCTATATCGTCTATATCTTTGATTTTATTTAGAGCATCCAGCCCGTCTTTAGCCTCTATGACCTCAATTATATCAGGATTGTTTTTTAACATAGAATGAATCAATTTTAAATTGATAAAATCATCATCAACAGCTAGTAATTTAAGTTTTTTATCCATTCTTTGTCAGCCTTTTTTCTTTTTTAATTGTAGCTTTACAATCCTTCATCTATATATTTTCTTTAATAATAGTATCAAGATCATTTTTATTTATTGAATTTGATATTACTGTATCAAAAAGTTGCTCTTGTGCCTCTGAAATAGTTGATGAAGAATCAACAAACAGAATTATTTTTGTTTTTCCTATATCGTATTTTTTGTTTGATTTTTTTATCAGTTTTGCTACTTCATCCGTATCTAATCCGGAAATCTCTTGATCAAAAATGATTAGTTTATAAAAATTATTTTCTATTTTTTCTTTAAAATCTTCGATATTTTTAGCTATGTTAACATCATTTTGCATCTTGGAAATTATACTAGAGAATATCTTTGTTTCGATTGGGCTTTTTTTAAAAATCAGTATATTTTTCTTTTCAATTTCTGTAGTTTCCTCTTCTTCTTTATTCTTTTCATCATCTATCTTTTTGATGATAGTTTCATCGTGGTTTTCACCATCTTCAAAATCAATTTTATTTGGGATAAACATATTTAAAACATTTAAGATACTGTCTTTTTTTATTGGCTTGGTTATGTATTCATCCAGTCCCTCTTTCATAAATCTTTCCCGATCGCCTTTGAGCGCATTCGCAGTTATCGCAATTATTGGGATATGTGGAATGCTCTTTTGCTCTTCATATTTTATGATTTCCTGGGTTGAGATAACACCGTCCATAACAGGCATTGCTATATCCATAAAAATCAAATCATAGTTATTGGTTTTTCTTTTCTCGAGTGCTTCTAGTCCATTTGTCGCGATAGTAATTTTCAGACCTAAATCCTCCAAAGTTCTTCTTATAAGTTTTTGGTTGATTTCATTGTCTTCTGCAATAAGAACATTGGCATTAAATTTTTTGCCAAATGTAGAGATTGTTTTTGGTTGTATTTTTGGGATTTCTTTCGATGGTAAAAATTCTCTTCCAGCTTTTAAAATTCTTATAATTTTTGTCATGTTTATAGGTTCATATATAGGTGTTATATATTTTGATTTTAACGAGTCAAATTTTGATTGCTGTGAGGCTTTAAGTATGATGATGATAGGAAGTTTTATTTTTCTATATTCTTCTATTTCGTCTTTACTTAAGTCTTCATAATCCGCAACTATTATATTGCAGCCTGATCTGTATATTAGATTTTTTAACCCCCCAAAGTCATTATAAAATTTTACATCGGCACCAAAATAGTGAAAATAGTTATAGATAAATTGACTATGTGGCTTTGGTGTTTGCGCAGAAGATAACACAGCACAGCTAAATTCACTAAATGATCCCATGTAGTCTTCGCTACTTGAAGTTGATTCATTAAACTCGAGTGTAAAGTAAAATTTTGAGCCTTTTCCAATCTCGCTTTCTAGTGCTAAAGTTCCACCCATCATCTCTATATATTTTGATGAAATTGTCAGTCCGAGACCTGTTCCTCCAAATTTTCTTGTGATGGTTGAGTCAGCTTGAGAAAAGGCGCTAAATATATCTTTTAGTTTCTCTTTTTCAATTCCGATTCCGGTATCCTGAACGCTAAAATAAATTTTTATTTTTCCTTTGTCCGCACCCTCTATTCTTTTGATCCCTGTTGTGATGTAGCCATTGTCAGGAGTAAATTTTACAGCATTGCTTAAAAGGTTTATGAGAACTTCTTTTATCTTTGTGATATCTCCTTTGATATATTTGTTCAAATTTGGATCAATGTAGGCTGAGAGATGTATGCCTTTCTCTGCAGCTTTAGGACCATAAACCTCAATTGCATTTTCAAATTCTTCGATTGGAGCAAAGAGTATATCGTCTATTTCTACTTTGTTGCTTTCTACCTTTGACAAGTCTAGAATGTTGTTTATGATAGAAAGCAGGTTTTCAGAACTTTTTTCTATTATATCTACAAACTCTCTCTTTTCATCGTCTAAATCAGTACCTTTTAATAATTCTGTAAAGCCAATAATTCCGTTAAGAGGAGTTCTTATCTCGTGTGACATGTTTGCCAGAAATATGCTTTTTGCTGCACTGGCTTCTTTTGCTGCATCTTTCTCTTTGGCGATATTATCAATCGCTTGGTCAATAATTTCATATGCTTTGGACATTCCATCAGAAGTACTGAAATCAACATCCTCTTTTGCTTCAGCTAATTCTTCAACTTTTTTAAAGACACCCTCTAGTCCACTGATATTCTTTTTAAACTGTCTAGAGAGCATTATTCCCATGAACATAAAAACAATTGAAGCAAGCCATGTGATGCCTGCTGATATAAGTTGTCCGATATTTTGATTCTTGTAAGTTTTCACAGCTTCTAGAAGAGAGCTTTGTATATATTTTGAACTTTTTTGCAAGAGTGTAATTTTTTTTGTCATAAGGGCAAACCATAAAGTAGGGTCTATTAGGTATTCACCGCTTTGTGATGCTAGCAACAAATCAGTTCTGGCATCTAATACCTCATTTAATATTTTTTTTGATTGCCTTGAGTTGTAGAGACTTTGTACTCTCCTTTTTGCCACAGGATCTTTTAACTGATCAATATTGAATGTGTTTGTTTCGCCGGAAATTGACAGCCAAATTTTCATATCTTTTTGACTGAAAGGAACATATTCACTGATGATTTTTGCTACAAAACCTCTCTCTTGACCGTTGTATTCCGCATCACTTATAGTTGCAATCAAAGAAGAACTCAGAGATATTATTTCAGTATTTGTCACGATATTTTTAAGTGTTTTCAGTTCTGAGAGGATATTTTTATTGATTTGTGAATAGTAGGAAAAAAATATTTTGTCATAATCTATATCTTTTAATGAGTCGATTTTTTTTCTTATTGTACCTATCTTGTTTAACTGATTTATTATTGTTTTGATTTTTTGACTTGATTCTCGATTTTTGTAAAAATTATAAAATTTTCTCATACTTTTATTTACAAGTTCTCTCTGTTTGGTAAGTGCATTCTTGGCGATATGGCCATTGCTGGCAATGAATGCAGAGCTTAGTCCACGCTCCTTCGCTATTGCACTTGACAAGTTTTCCAAGACCCCGGTACTATCAAGTTTTTTTTCTATAAAGACAGCTTTATTGTATTGATTGTATGATAGGTATAAAAAATATGATGAAAATATAAAAAGTATAACAATAGGGTAAAGGCCGATTATCTTTAGAGTATTCTGCATTTTTAATTTCATTTCATTTTTCCTTGTTTTATTTTAATATCATATATTTTTTTAATTTTTTTGCACTCTTTTAAATTTTTTTCAAGACCCTTTTTTAGTAAAGAGATAATCTTGTCTCTGTTTGTATTGTTTTTCAAATATGCTTCGGATAGATAACAGTTGGCTCTTATATTGCCATTTTGGCTTGCTTTTTTAAGATACTGTATGGCTTTGTCTCTTTGTGGTGAAACGCCTTCTCCGTAAAGATACATCTTGCCGAGCATAAAGTTTGCCTGCATTGCATTGTCTTGGCTTATAGCTAGTTCAAAAGACTTTTTTGCTTTTTTGAAGTCACTATTTTTGTAAAAAAGCATACCGTCTCTGAAATTATTTGCCTGCAAAAATGCAAAAATTATCAATAAAAAAAATAGTATTTTTTTCAAAACAGCTGCTCCTCCAGACTTTGAATTTGTTTTTTCAGTAATCTAAACAAGCCATCTGGTTTATCTTGTCCAGTTTTTTGCAATATAGAATTTAGTGTATTTGTTATATTTATGATTTTTAAAATCGAAGCAACACCTTTTAGCTTGATGGTTTCATCTTTAACAAAGTCAAGATTTGATAAATTTTCATCATCATTTATTTTTTGAAGATAGTTTTTAGCTTCTTTTATAAACTCTTCCAAAAACTTAGCTATATCACCAAGATCCATACCTGTCTCTTCTGCTATTTTTGTCAAATCTATATTTTTGTTTTGAATATCCTGGGTGGAGGTTGGTCTGTTTTTACCTGAAGCAGTATCGACAGTATCGATTTCTTCATAGATATTGTTTTCATTTTGAGAAGATATTTCAATTTTATTTTTGAGCATGTCGTCATCTTCATCATTAAAAACAACTTTCGCTCTAGCAGGGTAACTCTCTTTTTCTTTGTCTTTATATTCTGCGAAACTTTCTTTAGCCCGAGTCTCTGAATTATTGTAAATAGTGTTGTCTGCATTTGTTTCAGTATTTTCTTTGTTATTCTGTTTTATGATTATTTCGACAGTTTCTTCTTTGTCGATAGGTGTTTTTAAATGAGTATTTTTGTCTTCTTCCTTGTAGTCATTCACCAAGATTTTATCAAAGTTGTGCATATCGTTGTTGTTTTGCTGATGATATTCATCTTTTAGAGGTGCTGTATTTTCTACATGTTCTTGTGTATCTGTATCTGATAATTTAATATTTTGCTTTATAGTTAAATCTGATGAAGAAGTATTTATACCTAGTTCTATACAATACACTACTGTTTCATTATTTATCGGTTGAACCAAAGAGATTTCGGATATCTTCAGCCCTGTCTCTATATCAGTACCGTTTTTATGTTTTAGCAGAACATTTTTATTCGGAGCTCCACTGTGCAGTGCATAGTCTATCCAAGAGAAATTTTTAAATTTCGATATATAGCCCGGATGGTTAACAAACAGATCGGCAAAATCATCAAAATAACTTTTGAACTCTTCCATGTCTTCGTAGCCCAATATCGAGAGTTCGCTTTGACCCATGCCTAAGAAATTACTCTTCTTGTCGTATAAAATCAAACCATATCCTTTAGTCGGTTTCTTATTGCTCCACGAAACGGAGTAATAAATCCAGCATAAAATTTAATTCTAACTAAGTCTAGCTTAAAGGCAAATTATATCTATTACTGGATAAAGTCATAAATTTTTTTAGCAAGTTTACTGTTTAATACAGTTTCTAACTCTTCTATCCCAGCTTTGTATATGGCATCAAAAGAGCCAAAATATGACAAAAGTTTTTTTACTGTAGCGTTGCCTATTCCGTCTATAGTAGTTAATTTGTTGCTTAAATCTATTTTTCTTTTCTTTTTTTGGTGAAAAGTTATCGCAAATCTGTGAGCTTCATCTCTTAATTTTTGTAAAAATTGCAATCTTCTATCGTTTGTGGGCAGAGTATAGCTCCTGCTTGATGAGTGGATGATATCTTTGGCTCTTCCTTTTGACCTTACAGATTTAAAATCAAGTTTTTCTTTGGAGATAGCAAGGACATCCAAGTCTATTTTATACTTTACAAGTAGTTTTTTGGCTAGTTTTAAAAGAGTGCTTCCACCATCAATCAGCCATAAATCAGGCTTTGACTCTGTTGTGAAACTTTCGATTCTTCTGCTTAGCAACTCTTGCATTTGAGAATATTCATCTTTGGAGTGAAGATTGTACTTTCTGTATGATTTTTTTTCCCATTTTCCATCCCAAACAACCATAGCCCCTACAGTTGCCGTGCCTCCTAGATGCGAGTTGTCAAAAACTTCGATTCTGTAGGGAGCATGTTTTAACTCAAAAAGACTTTGTAAGATTGGATGAATGTCTTCTTTTTCTACCTCTATTGAAAGTAGATATTTTGCATTTTTTTGTGAAATTCTTATCAGATTTGCCTTGTCTCCAATTTTTGGATGGGTTATTTTTATCTTTTTTTTGAATGTGCTACACAGATATCTCTCTATATCATTTTTACTCGCAAAATCATCACCGACAATGATTTGATTGCAAAGTTGCGGTGAATTGTTGCTGTAAAACTGTAAAAGTGCCCTTTTATAGAACTCATCTTTTTCAAAATCTTGTTGATTTTTTAAAATATTGTGACTTGTTGAGATTATTTTACCCTCTCTCATAAAAAGTCTCATAATTATCGCTTTGCTTTGTGTGGTTTGTATGCAAAACAGATCCAGATTTTCCAGTTTTGCAAAATCTATATCGCTCACATGTAGAGTATTTTTGATAGCTTTCATTTTATCTCTTATCTTAGCGGCCTCTTCAAAATTTTCCAATTCGACTGCTTTGTTCATCTTTGAACCTAGCATTTCAATCATGATTTTTTTATCTTTGAGAGCTAAAATTGCATTTGTGACAATCTTTTGATACTCTGTTTTGTTGATTTTGCCGACACAAGGAGCATGGCATCTGTTCATTTGATGGAAGAGACAGGCTTTTTTGCTTTTCAGGCAATTTTTTTTCTGAACAAGATTGAACAGTAGGTACAAAGAGTCAATTATATCTTTGGATGAGCTTGTGAAAGGTCCAAAATACTTCATGCCTTTTTTTTTGATAATTTTTCTTACAATTTCAAATCTGGGAAAATCCTCTTCAGGATTTATGGCTATATATGGGTAAGTCTTGTCATCTCTTAGAAGTATATTGTATTTTGGTTTTAGCTGTTTTATGAGAGAATTTTCCAATATGAGTGCGTCTTGTTCATTTTCAACCAAGATATATCTTATGCTTTTTGCTTCGCTTACCATTTTGTGGATACGCATACTTAAGTTTGTCGATGGTGAGAGTGAGGGTGTAAATCTAAAGTAACTTTTTACACGATTTTTTAAATTTTTTGCTTTACCTATGTATAAAAGTCTCTCTTGCTCGTCAAAATATTGATAAACTCCACTGCTTTGGGGCAAGTTTCTTAAATCTTCAATTAAACTCATCTGTCTTGTTTTTTCTGATTTGCAATCTAATCTCTTCTATGATTTTGTGAAGTTCTTGATCTTTTATGCTGTTGTCAAATTTACCAAATGCTCTCTCTTTGTATCTAATTTTTTGCTTTTTTGAATTTTCTATCTCTTTTCTATCTTTTTTGTTGGTTATAAAAGCTTTTATGTGGGTTGATTTCATAAAAATACATTCAGGATTGAATTCAATTAGCTTTTTTAATATACTCTTTATCAAATTACTCTTATAATTAAACTCCATTTTTATACCCGGATGATTGAGTACGAAAAAAAGAGTATCATTTTTTTGATATATAAATCTTGTATTATTACTCAAGCTTTTTGGTAAAAGTGACAACAGTTGATTGTGACAGTCTATATGCTGTAAATTTCTTAGATAAGGTTTAGTTTTTAAATGCGAAATTATTTGATTTACTTTTTTCATGCTCTAATTATATCATCTCTTGCCTTTAGTTTTTTAGGATGCGGATACAAAGCACCCCCTTTATACAAAACACAAGCAAGCCATACCAAGATAGCTAGATGAGCGGTAGTATGAAATTTTTACATAAAGATGTTGTTATCATCGGTGCAGGGGTGGCTGGTCTGCATACTGCTTTGAGCTTGGATGATGATATTGATGCACTGGTTTTGGCGAAAGATTATGCTTGGGAATGCAATACTTTCTATGCACAAGGAGGAGTGGCTGTAGCGGTTAATGAAGACGATATACCATACCATATAAAAGATACACTAAATGCCGGTGCAGGACTTTGTGATGAAGGGGCTGTGGATATCTTGTGCCATGAGGGACCTGTTGTTATCAAAGAGTTTATAGAGCAGGGTTTTAATTTTGATAAAGACAGGTATGGAAATCTTCTATATACAAAAGAGGCTGCTCACTCAAGAAATAGAATATTGCATGCAGGTGGTGATGCAACAGGAAGATATATACACCAGTTTTTAATGGATCTCTTAAAATTCCCTATTCTATATAATACACAAGTGACAGATCTTTTGATTGAGGATGGTGTGTGTCACGGTGTAAGAGTCTTTCATAATAATGAGATTTTTAATATATATGCAAAAAAGATAGTCATAGCCAGTGGCGGAGTCGGTTCTGTTTACGAGTATCATACAAATGCAAGGACAATAAGCTCTGATATACAAGGAATTTGTGTGATGCACGATATACCTCTTAGAGATATGGAGATGATGCAGTTTCATCCTACAGTATTTGTCGAAAGCGGGGCTGTGAGAAAGCAGCTACTGAGTGAATCATTAAGAGGAGAGGGTGCGCAGGTTATTGATGATAAAGGCAGAAGGTTTCTGTTTGATTATGACAGTAGAGGAGAGTTGAGCCCTAGAAATGTTGTTTCTCAAGCTATTTTTGATTATCGGTTGAAAACCGGCAAAAAAGTATTTTTGGATTTAAATAACTTTGAAGAGGGTTTTTTTATGAAAAGATTCCCCAGTATATATTTTAATATGGGTAATATCGGATATAACCTTCCTGTCGATCTAGTACCTATATCACCGGCTTTTCACTATGCTATGGGTGGAATTAAGAGTGATCTGTTTGGAAGAGTTGATGGTGTTGATTCTCTGTATGTTGTGGGGGAGGCTGCAAACACAAGAGTGCATGGAGCAAACAGGCTTGCGAGCAACTCTCTTTTGGAGGGTTTTGTATTTTCTAAAAGAGTGGCTTTGGATATAAAGCTTACACTAAAAGAGAAAAAAGATACAGTACTCTTTGATGAAGTAGAGCCTAGTTTGGTAAAATTGGGTGATAAAGAATTGAAAAATGAGCTTAGAAATTTGATGTGGAATTATGCCGGAATCAAAAGAGACGAGAAAAATCTGCAAATTGCTTTGAATAGAGTGGAAGAAATGCTAAAATTACCGATTGGAAAACTTTTAAGGCTTAGGCTTTTAAGTTCGAGAGAGATTATAAAAAGTGCATTAAAGAGAAAAGTCTCTTTGGGTGCACACTATATCACAAAAGGAGACAATGTATGAAAATATTAGGCTTATTATTACTTTTTTCACTGAGTGCATTTGCAAATAGTGGAGAGGCATTGACAGGTACTTGGGTCGGAATAACCTCTTTGATTATTTTTGTTGTTGGGTATTATATCATAGCAACAGAAGAGAGTTATCATATAAACAAGGCAAAACCAGCTCTGTTTATAGGAACATTTATATTTATGCTTATAGGTTTTTACTTTTATATAAATGGTTTGGACAGAGATCCGTTATCAGAAGAAGTTGATAAGCTTATACTCGAAATTGCAGAGATATTTTTCTTTTTGATGGTTGCTATGACCTACATAGAGACTCTGATAGAGAGAAATGTTTTTAATGCTCTAAAATACAACCTTGTATCAAAAGGTTATTCATACAAGAAATTGTATTGGATAACAGGTATTTTAGCATTTTTTATAAGTCCGGTTGCAGATAACTTAACAACAGCTTTGATACTTTCAACTGTGTTGATTACTATCGAAAAAGAGAAGAGAGACTTTTTAGTGCCTGGAGCTATAAATATAGTGGTGGCAGCAAATGCAGGAGGAGCATGGAGTCCATTTGGAGATATAACAACCCTTATGGCGTGGACGGCTGAAAAAGCGGGTTTTGTTGATTTTTTCTATCTGTTTCCTGCATCATTTGTTGGTTGGGTGGTAAATGCCTGGTTATTGTCCCTGTTTGTACCAAAAGACAAACCTCATTTTGATGCCGCAAAAGAGAAGAAACAAGAAGTTTATCAAGGCGGTAAAGTTGTCATGGTGCTCGGCATTGTCACAATTGCAAGTGCTGTTTTGTCTCATCAGCTCTTCCACTTGCCTGCTATGTGGGGAATGATGTTCGGACTCTCTTTACTTAAATTATATTCTTACAGAATGAAAAGAAAGTACAATACAGGTATGAATATTTTTAAATCTATGAGTAAGATTGAGCATGATACACTTCTTTTCTTTGTGGGTATCCTAGCAGCAGTCGGAGGATTGCATTTTTTGGGGTATTTGGACTTGGCTGCACGCCTGTATACAATAGTCGGACCAGATGCGGTCAATATAGGAGTTGGTTTTCTCTCAGCCATAGTTGATAATGTTCCTGTGATGAGTGCAGTTTTAAAATCAAATCCGGATATGGGTATGGACCAGTGGCTATTAGTGACGATGACAGCAGGAATTGGAGGAAGCTTGATTAGTTTCGGCTCAGCTGCAGGTGTTGGTGTGATGGGAAAACTCAGGGGAATTTACACATTTGGTGCACATTTTAAATATTCATGGACTATACTTGTGGGTTACATCATATCAATCATAATATGGTATGTGCAGTTTGAAATTTTTAAAGATTTTTAAAAGATATCTTTAAGCAGATAAAAATTTAAGATGCCTTTTGCAGGCAAAGGAGAAATAAAAATGAAATTATACAGAGCGTCAGCTCGTGCTTCAGTCGCGAGGAATTTTTTTGGAATTCACTTCCATAAAAAGGGGACAATAAAATGAAACATACCCCTATTGTAGTGCTGGATTTTGGCTCACAATATACGCAGCTTATAGCTAGAAGAATGAGAGAAGAGAAAGTTTATTGTGAGATTTTGCCCTACAATGAGCCTATAGAAAATATAAAGAAGAAAAACCCACAGGGCATTATACTCTCAGGTGGTCCTGCTTCAGTATATGATGAAGATGCCTATAGGGCAGATGTTGGGATTTTTGAATTAGGTTTGCCAATTTTAAGTATCTGCTATGGAATGCAACTCTTAATCGACTATTTTGGAGGCGAGATAGTTCCTGCTTTGCATCACGAGTATGGAAAGGCAAATATAGAGTTTGATGAATTAAATGGTGTGGTTAGTCCGATATTTAAAAATACACAAAATAACCAGACAGTATGGATGTCTCACGCAGATAAAGCCGAGACTCTGCCAAATGGATTTGTAAAAATTGCACACTCTGATAACTCTCCATATGCTGCTATTGCCAATGAAGAGAAGAAGATGTATGCTTTGCAATTTCATCCTGAAGTTTCACACAGTGTGTATGGAGGAGAGATACTTAAAAATTTTGCCAAGTATATCTGCGGTTGTGAAACAACTTGGAACATGGGCTCGTTTGCAAAAGAACAGATGGAGAAAATTCGTTCCACTGTAAAAGACGGAAAAGTTTTATGCGCGGTTAGTGGAGGAGTTGACAGTTCTGTTGTGGCAGCACTTTTGAACGAAGCTATCGGAGATAAACTTGTAGCTATATTTGTCGACACTGGACTTCTCAGGGCAAACGAAAGAGAAGATGTGGAAAATATGTTCAAAACAAAACTTAAAATTCCACTCATTACAATTGATGCTACAGAGACCTATCTGACCCGCCTAAAAGGTGTGATTGATCCTGAAGAGAAAAGAAAAATAATCGGTCATACTTTTATAGAGCTTTTTGCAGCAGAGGCAAAAAAACATGATAATATAAAATATCTTGCTCAAGGCACTCTCTATCCTGATGTGATTGAGTCAGTATCTGTGAAGGGTCCTAGTAAAACTATCAAGTCGCACCATAATGTTGGTGGACTTCCTGATTGGATGAAGTTTGAGCTCATAGAGCCGTTAAGAGAACTTTTTAAAGATGAAGTGAGAGCTCTCGGACTTGAGCTTGGAATTCCAAAAGAGATGATAGCAAGACATCCATTTCCAGGACCAGGACTGGCTATTCGAATTATGGGAGAAGTTAAGAGTGAAGATTTAGAGATACTTAGACGCTCCGATGTAATCATGCTCCAAGAGCTAAGATCAAGCGGTTACTATGATAAAACATGGCAAGCTTTTACGGTTTTGTTAAATGTTAAAAGTGTAGGAGTTATGGGGGATAACAGGACTTATGACAATACAATCTGTGTTAGAATTGTAGAGAGCGTTGACGGGATGACAGCTACTTTTGCCCATTTGCCACACGAATTGCTAGAGAGAATGAGCAGCAGAATCATAAATGAAGTTGAAGGAATCAACAGAGTAGTATATGACATAAGTTCAAAACCACCCTCTACCATAGAATGGGAGTAAGATTTGGATAAAATATATCTTCTAAATGATGATAAATATGAAGATATAGTAAATTTGCCTATGATCAGGATCAATTTTTTTAAAAAAGAGATTGATCTTGATCCCTATGATGCTTTGATTTTTACCTCAAAAAATGGAGTTAGAGCGATAGATAAAATAGACAAAACATGGATAAAAAAAGAGATATACTCCATCGGACAAGGCACTTCAAGAGAGATCAAAAAATATAATGCAAATCTAGTCTATACTGCTAAAAACTCTTATGGGGATCTTTTTGCACAAGAGATAAAAGAGAGCTTGAAGAATAAAGAAGTTCTTTTCGTAAGAGCCAAAGAGGTAACTTCAAAGCTGAATCAGATATTAAAAAATGCTAGAATTCATCTAAAAGAAGAAGTTATGTATGAGACTACATGCAGAGCCTATACTCAAGATAAGAAACCAAAAGATAATTCTATTATCATATTTACATCTCCTTCAACCGTCAAATGTTTTTTGAAAAACTTCAAATGGAACGATACATATAGGGCGATTTCAATAGGTGAAGTTACGGCAGGTTCTATTCCTTCAAGCATAAAAAAAAGTATATCTGAAAAACAGACAATTTTGAGTTGTATTGAGTTGGCAAAAAGCTACATTCAATATTATCTTAAGCATAATTGATTTATAATTACACTGTATCTGAGTGAAGCGACAGCGTTTTATGAGGGTCCAACATATTGTTATTTGCGGAACGGGTATTTTGCCGGTGTGTCTGTGTTTTTGCTTGAGTCTCTAGCGAGATTAGAATCCGCAGCCTAAAGGCAAAGTTAGTCCTGCGCATCGTTGGCTTAATTAGGGCCAAAGAATAAACGAACGCCCACTTGGGTTAGCAGTACATGTTTTACATGTGCTGCTATTTTTTTAGGAGAATTCTCAATGGATATTTTGATAATTGGTGGTGGTGGCAGGGAGTACTCTATAGCTCTTGCGTTAAATAGAGACAAAGATGTGCAAAATATCTATATGGCTCCGGGAAATGGTGCAACCGATAAGTTTGCAAAGAACATAAATATAACAGATTTTGATAAATTGGCTGATTTTGCCCTGAAAAAAAATATAGATTTGACTATTGTGGGTCCGGAAGCTCCGCTTGTGGATGGTATTGTAGATGTTTTTAAAAAAAGAGGACTTCTGATTTTTGGCTCCTCCAAAGAGGCTTCGAGACTAGAGGGCTCGAAAATATATATGAAAAATTTTCTAAAAAAATACAATATTCCTACAGCCTCATATATAGAGACTGACAATCTTGAAAAAGCCCACGAATTTATTGATACGCTAAAAGTACCTGTAGTAATCAAAGCAGATGGCTTGTGTGGCGGAAAAGGTGTGATAATCGCACCAGACAAGGATGAGGCAAAAAAAGCCGCTAAGGAGATGCTTAGTGGGGAGAGTTTTGGAGATGCGGGACGCTCAATCGTTGTAGAAGAATTTTTAGATGGATATGAACTCTCTGTTTTCGCAATTTGTGATGGAGAAAACTATAAAATACTACCGGCTGCTCAAGATCATAAGAGACTAAAAGATGGTGACAAAGGACCAAATACGGGTGGTATGGGTGCTTATGCACCAACCCCTTTGATAGATGACGAGTTATATAAAAAGATAGAAAAAAGAGTTGTTGAGCCTACGCTTTTAGGTATGAAGAAAGAGGGGGCTCCCTTTGAAGGTGTTTTGTTTATAGGACTGATGGTTATAGATGCAGAGCCTGTAGTGCTTGAGTATAATGTAAGATTTGGTGATCCTGAATGTGAAGTTTTGATGCCACTTTTAAAGACACCCGCAAGTCAACTTTTTTATAAAGCCGCCAGTGGAGATTTGAAAAGTTTAAATTTAGAGTTTTACGATAAGTTTGCAGTGGCAGTAGTTGTGGCAAGCCAAAATTATCCCTATGGAAATTCAACTCCATCAGAGATAATAATAGATAAATCTATACATGTAGAGCTGGAAAACACCCACATATCTTATGCCGGAGTTATACAAGAAGATGGAAAACTTTATGCAAGCGGAGGTAGAGTTCTTCTTTGTGTTGGTTTGGGTGATAGTATAAAAGAGGCAGGGGAGAGGGCATACATGTTGTGCGGACAGGTTCATTTTGCAGGAAAACAGTTTAGACATGACATTGCATATCAGGCACTGAAAAATGACAGATAAACAGATAATTGAAAGGTTTGAGAGAGAAGATATTACTCTTGCAACCATAAAACGAAGAGCATGGGCATATGCCATAGATGAGGTTTTGATTTCAGTTTTATTTATGATTATCTTTTTTGGAAAAATTCCTCAAGATGCTTCATATGAGCAGACTCTAAATCTTTTGAATTCACTCTTTTCATATGTGATTTTATTGAAAATTATCTATCAAACTTTTTTTGTTTGGTATTATGGGGCAACACCCGGAAAGATGTTGACGAAGATACGCGTTGTTTCTACTATGGATTTGGAAAATCCGGCTATGATATATGCGCTTAATCGTGCGATAGTGAGGATAATAAGCGAAACTTTTTTCTATATAGGTTTTTTATGGGCACTGACAAATCCCAAAAGAGAGACTTGGCATGACAAGGTTGCAAAAACATTGGTTGTGAATGTATATTAGAGTTTTTATTTTTCTCATAATTTTTTTGGTTTCTTGCTTTTCTCAGACTCAAAATGTTGAGGTATTGGCAAAAAAAGTAAGCAAAACAGGAGATATTATACATGCCAAGGGTGATGTGGTTCTATACTCACAAAAATATCTAATAACTGCAGATAAGGCAGACTATAACCAAAAGAGTGGAGAGTTAAATCTTTTTGGAGATATTACGGTTTTAGAAGGGGTGGAATACTCTTCAAAAAGTGGCAGAGTATCTCTAAATTTAAACAGTGATATCGGCTCCTTTACTCCACTTTTCTTTTTTGAAGACACCACAAATTTATGGATTAGCTGCCAAAGTGCAAAATTAAACCCCAAGTACTATTTGACCAAAAAATCTATAGTTTCAAGTTGTAATGTTCAAGATCCGGATTGGAAGATAAATTTTAGTTCTGGTAAATTAGATAAAAAAGAGCACTTTTTGAGTATCTACAATGCTCTTTTTTATGCCGGAGATATTCCGATACTCTATCTTCCTTACTTCTCTTTTTCAACTGATAAAACAAGAAGATCTGGATTTTTAAGACCAAACTTTGGGTTTGGAAGCACAGAGGGTTTATACTATATGCAACCTATTTATTTTGCTCCCAGCGTTGATTTTGATTTGGAGTTTGATCCGCAAATCAGAACAAATAGAGGCGTTGGTATTAACACAACATTGCGATATGTGGATTCACCATACTCAAAATTAAATATTCAGACAGGAGTTTTTAGTGAATACAGTAGCTATAAAACCCAAAATAATCTAATCAACGGCAGTCACTATGGTTTTGAACTCAATTATGACAGAAGTCAGCTTTTTAGTAAAATATTTGATAAAAATTATAAAGACGGACTCTATGTGAACCTTATATATTTAAATGATATTGATTATTTGAATACTAAAGAAAATAATGCTCAAGTATATAATAAACTTGTAACCTCTACACTTAATTACTATTTTCAAAAAGATAAAGACTATTATGGCATATATGCAAAGTACTATATCGATACGGCAAAGGTCTCAAACAGTGATACTTTGCAAGAGTTGCCGACATTACAATATCATAGATTTTCAAATCCTTTATTCATTGACAATCTGCTCTATTCAGTAGATTTAAAATCAAAAAACTATGATAGAAAAACAGGTTTAAATGCAACTCAATATGAGCTAAATGCTCCTCTTACATACTATTTTTCACTTTTAGACGATTATCTGCACTTTTCTATTTCTGAAAATATATATATGACCTATGTTAACTATTCAAATGATGCTACATCTATTAATTATGGTCAGTATTATAGAAATTATCATAAATTTTCGTTCTATTCTGAGCTTTCAAAAGCTTATGATAATTTTTTTCATACAATCTACCTAAATCTTGATTATATAGTGCCAAGCAAAGAGACCAGGACTGGTTATTTTGCAGATTTTGTTCCTGTTAACACAGAAGAGAAGAGTTTAAGACTTGATTTAGCCCAATATTTTTATAACTCGCAAGGCGATAAAAAACTTAGTAACACTCTGAAACAGCAGTATTATTTTAGTAATTACAGATATAAATATGGTGATTTGGAAAACAATATAAAGATTTACTTCAGTGATAAGATAAATTTTTCAAATACACTTTTCTATTCATTTGAATTCTCTCATTTTTCAAAGATACAAAACAGTTTTAATTATAAAAATGATCTATTTGATGCCAGCATTACCCATACATATGAAAATGTACCAACAATTGATGCAAACTTTGTAACACTATCTGTCAGTACACAGTATTATAGAAATTATAATATATTTGTTTCTCTTGATTATGATATAAAAAACAGTTTCTTTAAATCTTGGAAGATAGGTTTTAAAAAGAAGAAAAAATGCTGGGATTACTCTATAGTGTATAGTGAAAATACCACTCCTCAGTTGACTAGTTCGACTAATAATTCCATAAATAAAAAAGGTGTCTATATCATGTTTAATCTCTATCCGTTAGGAAGTATAGACTATACATTTGCGAAAAAGACGCAGAGTAATGGTGGATTATGATGAAAAAAGATAGTCTTGCTCTTATAAACGATGCATTGGATACCTTGGAGTTACCTGTTTTGATAAGCATTAAAGAGTTAAAGCAAAGATATAAGATTTTAGCAAGCACCTATCATCCTGATTTAGGGGGAGATAGTGAAAAAATGGCAAAAATAAACGATGCCTACAGGCTTTTAAAAAATTATATGGATAATTTTAAATTTTCTTTTACAAAAGAGGAGATTTACAAACAGTTTCCACAGGATGATTATGTCTCAAGATTTAGATTTTAGCTCATATTTTCAAGACAGTGTAGATGTAAGTAGCCAACTTTTGGACACATTGCCACAACTAAGAATGCAAAATGACGATTGGCTGATTGTGGCTACAAATGAAAGAGCTGTTCTTTTAGCAAATATGATTTCTTTGAAACTGAATTTGGATTTCGATATTCTTTTTAATGAGCCCATAATGGCGCCAAACAATGATAAATGTGAGATAGCAATTGTAAGTGAGATTGAAGAGATAGTTATAGATGAAGCATTATTGAACTCGTTTGAGATAAATTTGGATTATGTGTATGGGCAGGCAAGAAGACTGTACGAAGAGAAAATTATACCTAGAATTTATAAGTTTAGAAAAGGAGAGTTGATTGATTCACTAAAAGACAGAAATGTTCTGTTTGTGGATTTTGGGTGTGAGACAGGTTTTAATGTAATTTCTTGTGTAAAAAGTGCAATAAAAACAGAAGTAAAATCAGTGATGTATGCTACACCTGTAATGGCTCAAGATGTTTACGAGTCGTTGGAATTAGTTACAGATGAGATATTTTGTGTTAAAAGAATAGAAAATTATGTAAATGTTGATTTTTATTATAAAAAGATGCAAAAAGTATCACAAGATGATATAATAGAAATTTTAAATAATGCTAAAGGGTATTTACCTTTTGTGAAAAATAGGAGTGATGATGGAATATAGTGTTGAAGTGAACAATCAAGTAGAGATATATGATATAGGCAAAGTTGCAAGACAAGCAGCCGGTGCGGTAATGTTGAAGATAAAAGATACGGTTATTTTAGCGACAGTTGCCAGAGATGATAATCAGGTGGATGGAAATTTTGTACCTTTGACTGTACAATATATTGAGAAAACTTATGCTTCCGGAAAGTTTCCCGGGGGTTTTATAAAAAGAGAGACAAAGCCTAGTGATTTTGAAACGCTGACTTCAAGGGTGATAGACAGAAGTCTTAGGCCACTCTTTCCTGATGGATATGCTTATCCGACACAGTTAACGGTTTTTGTGCTTAGCTGTGATCCTGAGGTGGATTTGCAAGTAGCGGCTTTAAATGCTGCAAGTGCAGCTCTGTTTATCTCAGATATTCCTGTAAACAAATCTGTAAGTGGTGTTAGAATAGGAAAAATTGAAGGAGAACTAGTAGTAAATCCATCAAATTCCGATTTAGAAAAATCAAGTTTAGATCTGTATGTTGCCGGCACAAAAGAGGAGTTGCTTATGATAGAGATGAGATCTATCTCTACAATGCAAACAGAAGTAATCCCATCTATCTCTATTGATCCTATGATTGATCCTACCATGGGTGAAAATCTAATTCCCACCCAAAGTATAAATGAGTTTAACGAAGATGAGATACTAGAAGCCATAGATAAAGCCCAAAGCGCCATAACAAAAGCAGCAACTGTTTATGAGGAGATGTTTGCGCCAATCAAAAAAGAAGATGCAAATTTAGAGTACAAAGAAGATTTATTAGATAAGGGAATTGCAACATATATAGATGAATTTTATAAAGATGATGTAAAATATGCAATCAACCAAATGGCAAAAAGTGAGAGAGCAAGCGAACTAAACGATATAGTCAAAAGAGTTTTAAATGATGATATTGCGAAAGAGGAAGAGTGGGATGAAGATGTTGTTAAGAATGTGATTAATGACTATAAAAGAACCATAGTAAGAAAAATGATTGTAGAAGACGGAGTAAGAGCAGACGGAAGAACACTTACAGAAGTCAGACCTATCTCTATAGAGACAAATTTGCTTCCAAGAACACATGGTTCTTGCTTGTTCACAAGAGGACAGACTCAAGCTTTGGTGACTGTCACACTAGGTGGTGATAAAGATGGTCAGATGTATGAAAGAATTACAACAAAAGGTAATTTGACAGAGAATTTTATGGTCAATTATAATTTTCCGGGATTTTCAGTTGGAGAGGCGGGTTTTATAAAAGCACCGGGCAGAAGAGAATTAGGTCACGGAAATCTTGCTAGAAGGGCATTAGAGCCAACTCTTGATATAGACAGACTTCAAACGATAAGACTTGTTTCTGAGATATTAGAATCAAATGGTTCATCTTCACAAGCAACAATTTGTGGTGGCTCTCTTGCGCTAAAAGCCGCTGGAGTTGAAGTTAAAAAGCTTGTTGCCGGAATCGCAATGGGAGTCGTTTTTGAAGGTGATGAGCATGCGATTTTAACTGATATTATGGGATTAGAAGATCACGACGGTGATATGGATTTTAAAGTTGCAGGAACAAAAGATGGTATAACCGCACTTCAAATGGATATAAAATTAGGAGGCATCTCAAGAGATACGCTTAAAGAGGCATTATATCAAGCAAAAGATGGAAGAAATCATATACTCGGCATTATGGAAAAAGCGGCTAGTGAGATACATATAAACAATAAAATTCTTCCAAAACTTGAACTTTTCAGCATAGATCCATCTAAAATAGTCGATATCATCGGTCAGGCTGGAAAAACCATAAGAGAGATAATTGAAAAATTTGAAGTCTCTATTGACCTTGATAGAGATAAGGGCGAAGTGAAAATTGCAGGTGACAATAAAGAAAAAGTAGAAGCAGCAAAAAATCATATAGTTGAAATAGCGAGTAAACCAAGTCGTGGCAGAGACAATAGAAGTGGAAGAGATAATAGAAGAGGCGGAGGACACCATGAAAGAAAACCTGTTCCGCAATTTGTTCAAGATGAAGTAGTTGACGGAGTTGTTAGAAGAATTGTTGATTTTGGTGCATTTGTAGAGCTACCAGGTGACATAGATGGTTTATTGCATGTATCAAAGATAGCAGATCATAGAGTTGAAAAGGTAAGTGACTATCTGGAGATTGACCAGAAAGTTAAAGTTAAAATACTTAAGCAAAATGGAAATAAAATAGAGTTGGGATTAGTTAAGTAGGTCAGTTAATCATATTTTAACGATTGTTTGGTTAAAATACCGCCGATACAAAGTGATAAGTAGGGATACGCAAGCCGAACAGACTTTGTAAAATTTTAGATTAAAGATTTTATATCTTTAACAAGGAGAAAATGGATGAAAAAGATTGTATTTTTATTGGTAGCGTTTGCAGGATTTGCATTTGCTGGAGATGGTAAGAGCATGATTGAGGCATACTCTGTTGTTGCCGCTGGTCTGGGTCTTGGACTTGCTGCTCTTGGTGGAGCTATCGGTATGGGGCATACTGCAGCTGCTACGATAGCAGGAACTGCAAGAAACCCGGGTCTTGGTGGAAAACTGATGACTACAATGTTTATCGCACTAGCGATGATCGAAGCACAGGTTATATATGCACTTGTTATCGCATTGATTGCGCTATATGCAAACCCTTTCTTGGGATAAAAGTTACATGTAGAGAGGTATATGCTTCTCTACACTACACAACATACGCGACCATGGTGGAATTGGTAGACACGCTATCTTGAGGGGGTAGTGCCGCAAGGTGTGCGAGTTCAAATCTCGCTGGTCGCACCACTTGAATACTTATATTTAGAGCTTTATGAAATCTTAGTATCTTTTTTAGTTCTTATAGTTAGGTATGTTCGTATAATATCCCTGAATTCATAATTGTTGAGTTGTTTGGTTTAGTATTTTCGAATATCTGTCAATTATATCTTGATTTTGGTGCTTTTTGGCGCCTTTTATCAGGATTTTGCACTTTTTGATGATCTCTTGTTTTACCTCATCTTTGAATTTTGAATCTAAAAACTTTTTAAGTGAATAGATGTGGTATCTGTCAATGGCAAATATGTGTGATGACAACTGTTCGTGACCTGCATTTTTTACTATCAGCTCTTCATCTATGAATCCGATTTTATACTTTTTTGTTACTCTTAGCCACAGATCATAATCTTCACAAACTTTTAGTTTTTCATCAAAATATCCAATCTCCTCAAATACGCTGATATGCATCAAAACAGAACTAGTCGCAATCTTACATGTAGAGATATTTTCCAAAAAACACTCTCCCTGTGGTTTTTTGAGAGATTTTGGGTATCTTACTTTTCCCCCGTCTCTTACCCATCTTTCGCCTGTGTGAGAAAAGTAGATATCGATAGACTTTTTGTGTAATTCAACTTGTTTTTTTATTTTGTCTTCCATCCAGATATCATCACTGTCTAAAAAAGCAACCCATCTGTTTTTTGCCTTTTTTATTCCTATATTTCTTGCATGTGATACACCAAATTTTTTTGTCTTTATCACTCTTATGTTGTCAAAATTTTTTAAAACTTCTTGCGTGTTGTCGGTTGAGCCATCATCTATTATCAAAATTTCATCTACACTGTAGCTTTGGTTTTTTATAGAATTGATAGCAAATGGTAAAAAATCTGCTCTGTTAAAAGTGGGTATGATTGCCGATATTTTCAAATTATAGTCCGGAATTAAACGATATCCTAATTGTAGCATAAAAATTAATTTTTAAAAAAAGAATTGTCTCCTATGGCTTATTTATGTTATAATTTTGCAATATAATACCAAATTAGACAGTAAGTGACTACTTGTTGTCTAATTTGGTATAAAGAGGGGATTGCGGTAGCATGTTAAACAGAAGAATCTTTTTTATCATTTCTACTCTTTCGCTCCTTTTATTTGCAAATGATATCGACCCAATTCCCTTAAAAATCGGTGATGTTAATCCTCAAAAAGTTGCTTTGGGACATAAACTCTTCTTTGATCCTATCTTGTCTAAAGATGGAACTGTATCTTGTGTCAATTGCCATATTCTTGAAGATGGTGGTGATGACAATATAAGATTTTCAATAGGCATAAACGGGCAACTTGGTAATATCAACTCTACTACAGTTTTGAATGCCAGATACAATTTTGTTCAATTCTGGAATGGCAGAGCAAAAAATTTAAAAGAACAAGCTGTAGGTCCTATAGAAAATCCGGTAGAAATGGGAAATAATTTCCCAAATCTTATAAAAGTGCTTAAAAAAAGTTCATATAAAAAAGAGTTTGACAGTGTCTATAAAAATGGAATCACAAAGGAAAATATAATTGATGCCATAGCGGAGTACGAAAAGACTCTCATAACACCTGATGCACCTTTTGATAAATACCTAAGAGGAGATAAAAATGCTCTTTTGCCCATACAAAAAGAGGGGTATGAGCTTTTCAAGACAAAAGGTTGCATCTCTTGTCACAATGGTATCAACATAGGAGGCAATCTCTATGCAAAATTTGGAGTTTTTAAAGAAGCCAAGAGTAAAAGCTTGGGAAGATATGAAGTAACAAAAAACAGACTGGACAAATACTTTTTTAAAGTACCGACACTAAGAAATATAGCACTAACCTCACCATATCTTCATGACGGCAGATACAAAACACTTAACGATGTAGTAAAGTTTATGTTGGAAAATCAACTAGGAAGAGAAGCCAAAAAGAGTGATATCGATAAAATAGTAGCTTTTTTACTTTCGTTGAGTGGAAAATTAGCAAAACCATGAGTATTAAAAACACAAAAGAGGTTGTGCTGGAGTATATAAAAGAGCCTACTTTTATATTTCTGCTGGTATTTCTTTTTTCTTTGGGAACTGTTCTTTACAAGACTGTTCAAATAGAAAATGTTATAAAAAATTATGAAAAATATAATAAAATTCTAAATAATTTAAATATACTGGATAATGATTTTGATATATTTTTATCGCAAAAGCTGACATTTATCAACTATGATGATATATCTTCTGATGTAAGATTGTTTGAAAAAAACTTAAGGACTCTGCAAAACGACGACTTTATCGGATATTACAATGAAGATTTAAAAACAGAATTAAAAAATCTGAAAGTAAGATTTAATAAAAAAATCAATCTTTTGGAAAGATACAAATCATATAATGCCGTAACTATAAGCTCCCTCTCTTATATACTAAATTTTGCTCAGGCTATGAGATGTAAAAATGATAGATGCTCCGGTATATATAAAGCTGTTTTTGATTTGTCAAAACTTTTTATTGGTATAAATCTCGAAAAAAAAACCATAGAGCAAGACATCAGGAGAATCGATGAAATATATAAAAAAAGTAAAATAAAAGATCTAAAATATTTACGACTAAATATAAAACATACTGCACAAAATATTTTGACACTCAATCTGTTGAGTAAAGAGACAAAATCAATTAAACTGAAAGAAAGTATAAAATTAATCGAGAAAAAAATAGAACAAAGATACAAACAAAATATAAATAATTTAAAAATTTCAGCTCTTGTTCTGTTTGTTATATCGATTTTATTGCTACTTGTATTTTTATACAGATATATTATATTTATCAGAAATGCCAAAGATTTGACATCTTTTAAATATGCTATAGAAAACTCGGACAATATAATAGTCATAACTGATGTGGATAGGCATATCACCTATGTAAATGAAGCTTTTACGAAAAATACAGGCTACTCCAAAGAGGAGGTACTCGGAGAAAATCCAAGAATTTTAAAATCAGGTATGTTGCCACAAGAATTTTATGATGAGATGAATTTGATGCTAGACCAGGGGAAAAAATGGAATGGAGATTTTATAAATAAAAATAAATATGGAAAAATTTATTATGAAAAAGCTTCTATTACACCTATATACAGGCATAAAAAACTTATAGGTTATATTGCAATCAAGCTAAATGTGACTGATTATATAGAACAGGAAAAAAGAGTTATATATCTCGCACAACACGATCAACTAACCGGTTTAAAAAACAGAAGAGCTATGGAATACGAGGTCGAACAATATATCAAAGACGCAGAACAATTAGATAAAAAAGTAGCTATTTTATTTTTAGATTTGGATAATTTTAAGATTGTTAATGATTCTCTAGGGCACAATATAGGGGATATACTACTCAAAGCTATAGCTAAAAGGTTGTCTGGCAATTTAGATAACAGCGATAGTATTTATAGGCTTGGAGGAGATGAGTTTGCGATAGTTATCACCAAAGATGTAAATAAAGAAAATATCTTTATGATAGTTAAAAGAGTTATGGAGATAATTTCAAAACCAATAATCATAAAAAAGAATGAGATATCTACGACAGTTAGCATCGGAATATCTTTCTATCCTGAAGATGGAATGGATTTAAATATACTTTTGAAAAATGCAGATATCGCAATGTACAACTCTAAAATGAGTGGTAAAAACAGATATAAATTTTATCAAGAAAATTTTTCAAAAGAGATACAAAAAAGGATAAATATAGAACAAGAGCTTGGAAATGCACTTAAAAATGGTGAATTTTCCGTAGTTTATCAACCAAAATACTCTCTTCAAAGCAGAAAAATACTAGCCTTGGAATTGCTGATAAGGTGGAACAATGAAAAGCTTGGCATTATCTCTCCTGAAATTTTCATACCGATAGCAGAAAGCTTGGGATTGGTATATGATATAGGTAAATATGTTTTTAGAGAGGCTTGTAGAGATTTTAAATACCTAAAGCAACATTTGGTTAACTTAAAACATATATCTGTTAATGTATCTACGGCACAATTAAATTATCAAAATCTCAAAAAAGATTTTAAAGAGATTATGGATAAAGAAAAGGTTTCCCCAACAAATCTAGCTATTGAGATAACAGAAACGAGCCTTATGCGAAATATAGAAGAAAATGCAAAAATTCTTAGTGAGATCAAAAAAATGGGTATAACAATATGCATGGACGACTTTGGTACTGGGTATTCATCTTTAAACTATTTGATACAGTTACCGATAGACAATATAAAGATAGACAAAACATTTGTAGATGTTATATTTAGTGGCAAAAAAGAGCTGGAGATGATAAAAGCTATCGTATCAATAAGCGATAACTTTAATTTTCATACTATAGCAGAAGGAATCGAGACAAAAGAACAGGAAGAAATCTTGAAAAATTTAGGTGTTGATCTCGGACAAGGTTACTACTTTAGCAAACCTCTTCCCAAAGAAGAATTAGTTGCTAAATTCAAATTATCTCTTTAGACTGTCAACCTAACAACTCTATCTATATATACTCGATATTTTGGAGTTTTATATACATCATCGCGGTCATAATGGCATCACTCAAAGCATCATGTTTGCCAAATATAGGCAGATCTAAATCATCCATGATAGAATCAAATCTCAAATCAATCCTTCCATCTGGGATTGATCTTCTTTTTTTCTTATGGTATATTTGTGAAATCTCTATCTTTTTATTTGGCAGTTTTATACCAAGATATGGCAAAAGATATCGGTTTATCATCTTTACATCAAATTCCAGGTAGTATCCTACGAGAGTTCTGTTGCCAATGAAGTGTAAAAATCTTTTCAGCGCCTCTTTTGGTTCGCTTCCGTTTTGTAGATCTATATTTCTTATGTAGTGTATTTTGATACTTTCCTCATTAATCTCTCTTTTGGGTTTTATAAAGAGTTCAAATTTTTGGGATGTTAGTATTTTATTGTCTTTTACCTTAACTGCTCCAATAGAGAGAATTTCATCTTTTTTTGGATTTAGACCTGTTGTCTCTGTGTCGTAAACTATAATCTCATCGTTTGGAGTTTCGTCAAACAAAAAAGAGAAATTTTTATCTTTTAGCTTTTTTTGGTTTCGTTTTTTTAAAAATTGATTTAGCATCAGCTTACCATATCGGTTCTGAAATGGTGTACTATGAATTTTTTAAATGAGTTTACAATCTTGAAGCTGTCTTTTAAGAGATCTAGTTCGAGTTTGTTTAGTCTGCTTGTTGTGACTATATTGTGTCCCGATATTTTTTCACCATTTAACTCGCTTAGTCTCTCTTTTAGTCTTAGATTTATGAGTGTATCAAAAGATTCTATTATTTCGCTTGCAAATTTCTCTTCTAAAACCCCCATGCTTACCAATTCTTCTATCCTCTCAATGGTATTTGTTTTTGTGATTCGATTTTGAAGTGCTAAGCTTCTGACTCCTTGTACTATCGGGAAGATTCCTCCTTTTTTGACATCTATTTGATTGTGTTGGGTTTTGAGATTTGAAAACATACCGATCGGTGTCTCAAACAGAAGAGATGCTTTTGCAAAATTTGCCATTATGAGATCTTTTCCCTCGATTTTCTTGAAAATTCTCTCTTTAAGCCTCTCTAGCAGTTTTTCATCTCCTGCTACACAGATGGAGTCAAAAAATATAGCAAAATGCATATAATCATCCCCGCTGGGTACTTCAAGCCACCTGTCTATCTCCAAGATGTACTCTTTGGCTCTTTTTCTCCAGTATGGATTTGAGACCATTATATCTCCATCGCACTTTGGAAAACCAAAATCCAAAAGAGTCTCATTCAGCTTCATCATATATGGCTTAAACTCTTTTGTATCCTCAAAATCATCTATGATAAGAGCATTATCCTGATCGGTTTTAAGTATCTGTTCCCTCCTGCCCTCGCTTCCCATGACTATAAGAGCTGCTTTATCTGCTAACTCTTTTGGCATAATCATCTCATAGAGTTTCTCATATACCTTTTCATTTAATTCTGAGATGAGTTGCGAGATATACTCGACTTTTGTTCCTTTTGCATGTAGTTTTTTTATGATATTTATAAAATCCAAACATGCATATTTCAACTCTTCTATGTTTTTAGCTTTTTTTATCTGAACAGATACAAGATGAGAGTGGTTTGCAAAGTAGCTAAGCAGGTCGAGTTGCTCCAGTATCCCAAAAACACTTTCATCCTTCATCACAATCAATCTTTTTATGGAGTTTTTGGTCATCAAAAGAAGTGCATTTGAGAGATAGTCCTCATAATCTATAGATACAACAGGATGAAGAGCGATAGGGCCTATGGGGGCAAATTTGTCATAGTTATTAAAGAGTACATACTTTCTGACAGTGCTGTCTGTTACTATGCCAAATTCATAATTAGCACCGTTTTTTACTATGATACACTTGTTTTTACTCTTCACCATCTTTTTAAGAGCGGTCATAATGGGAGTATTTGCATCAACGATACAAGGTGAATGAATATATGTGTCAAATACCCTAGCTATCATGAAGCTTGAGAGTTCACTACTATACTCTTTTTGTTTTGCTGATTGTATCTTATTTGCAAGATCTTGTATAAAAAAATCTTTAAAACTGCCATTTGTATCCAATAGTGATAAAAAGACTTTTTTATCCAGTTCAAAGCAGATAAGCTCTTCCATAACTCTAAATTCATCATCTGTCTTATTGTATATAAGTGAGTCGGTATCAAAGATATTTGAGTCACTATATACTTTTATGAGTTCCCCGTCTCTGTACTCCCCGACCTCACCTTTAACAATGATATAGAGAAAAATTGGCAATTTTTCTTTTGAGATCAATACTTCATCTTTTTTATAGTAGGCGATATTTATAGAATTTAGTGTTAAGGACAACTCTTCTTGAGTGAGCATTTCAAAGGGGTGGATCGATTTTATAAATGATTCTTGGTTATGCAGGCTCATAGATGTTACCTTTTAAAGAGATTAGTATATCGGCTGATACTTATTGTACCAGCCGATATATTTTAATGAGCTGAAGCGCCTCCGGCACCCCTTGGAACTCTAATTCTCTCAACTAACTCTTGTATATGTTGAGGAGGAGGTGGAGTTATGGAGCTGACAATGATTGCCACTATGAAGTGCAATATCATGCCGATTGTGCCGATACCGGTTGGTGCTATACCCCATAGATAATCCGCTTTGTCTCCACCCATAAAGACAAAGTAAACTATATATCCAAAAGTGAAAATGAGGCCTGCGAGCATACCGGCTATTGCACCCTCTTTGTTCATCCTTTTGTAGAAAATTCCCAAGATAATTGCAGGGAAAAATGACGCTGCTGCCAAACCAAATGCAAAAGCAACAACTTGAGCCACAAATCCAGGAGGATTGATACCTAAATAACCAGCTACCAAGATAGCAACAACAGCTGCAAGACGAGCCGCCATCAATTCGGCTTTTTCACTCAGTTTTGATCTCCCTGTTGCCGGATCTTTCATAAGAACCTGACCGAGCAAATCGTGTGATATAGCTGTGGATATAGCAAGTAGTAGTCCAGCTGCAGTTGAGAGTGCGGCTGCCAATCCACCCGCTGCGATTATCGCTATGACCCAGTTTGGAAGTCCTGCGATTTCAGGGTTTGCAAGGACGATGATATCCCTGTCAAGATAGACTTCATTTTCCATTTTTCCGCTAGCTCTCATCTCTGCTGCAGATTTGTTTACTTTTGGAGCAGGATTTGAAGTCAATCTCTCACCATTTACTCCGGTTTTTCCATCGAAATGAGGCTTTCCCTTTTTGCCCTCAAATGCTTTTCCGGCAGCAATTTGTATCTTGCCATCTCCATTTCTATCATTCCAGCCTATGAGCCCGGAATCTTCCCAAGTCTTGAACCATGAGCCACGATTTACTGTGCCATCACTGTTTTTGACTTCATTTTTGACAAACTTTGCATAATCAACATTTTGTAGATTTTTAATTAGGTTTAATCTTGCAAATGCTGCAACAGCCGGAATTTGAGTATATAAAATTGCGATAAATACCAAAGCCCAACCGGCACTTATTCTAGCACCTTTTACAGTTGGAGTTGTAAAAAATCTCACGATTACATGTGGAAGTCCGGCAGTTCCCAGCATAAGAGCGGTTGTGAGCATAAAGACATTCCAAGTTCCTCCGTGACTTACGGTGTATGCCGAAAAGCCGAGATCAGTCATGGATGTATCAAGTGCATGCAGTAGATATGTTCCACTGTCTATCATCTTGACTCCATCATCAAATGCAAATGGGATTTTTCCGCCAAGTCCGATTTGTGGCAAGAATGTATCTGTTACTTGAAGTGATAAGAAAATTGCAGGTACTGTAAAAGCAAAAATCATAACACAGTATTGGGCAACTTGCGTATAGGTGATGCCCTTCATACCCCCAAGAACTGCATATATAAATACGATAGCCATACCGATATAGACACCCATATTTACATCAACTTGTAAAAATCTTGAAAAGACGATGCCGACACCTCTCATCTGACCGGCAACATAGGTAAATGATATAAAAACAACACATATTACCGCTACCGCACGAGCAAAATCAGAGTAGTATCTATCCCCTATAAAATCAGGAACAGTAAACTTTCCAAATTTTCTAAGATAAGGGGCTAAAAGCATAGCCAAAAGAACATAACCGCCTGTCCAGCCCATAAGATATGCACCACCGTCACTACCTTTAAGAGAGACGATTCCTGCAAGTGATATAAATGAAGCCGCGCTCATCCAGTCAGCCCCTGTTGCCATACCGTTTAGCACGGGATGAACACCGCCACCAGCTATATAAAACTCTTTGGTCGAACCTGCTTTTGCCCATATTGCAATTCCAATATATAGTGCAAAAGAGAGACCCACAAATAGATATATTAAACTTTGTAATTCCATTATACTATCCTTTTTTATTCGTGTACATCGTATTTTTCTTCAATTCTTTCCATCATCTTTGCATATACAAAAATAAGAATTACAAATACATATATTGAACCTTGCTGGGCAAACCAGAATCCTAATTTAAATCCCCCAAATGTTATAGCGTTTAATTCATCTATGAAGATGATACCACATCCGTAAGAGACGACAAACCAAACAACCAATAACTTAAGTATTGTGGTTA
Source organism: Sulfurospirillum sp. (assembly GCA_045047115.1). GTDB lineage: Bacteria > Campylobacterota > Campylobacteria > Campylobacterales > Sulfurospirillaceae > JAADIZ01. The sequence goes on along the minus strand of JASFYR010000013.1, from coordinate 10,699 downwards.
TATTCTCTTTCCAATACGCTTGTGCAGCACTATTATCCATCACTTCTCCTTTGTATTCTTCAAATCCAAATTTAGGATTGGAAAAATTAGATAGTAACTGATTTTGTCAGTTACTAACATACTATTTGATTAAAATAGCATTATCGTAGCAAGTGGAAATTTATGTAAAATTTATGTATTTAGTGTGTAGAAAGGAAACACAAAAGTATTTTAGAAAGAGAAAGACGGGACATAATTTGTGGTGATGATATTTGCTAAAGCATTACTTAGCAATTCATAGCCTTTTGCATTTGGATGGACTTCATCAACTTTAAGTGAGTTGTCGTTTAAGATTTTTTCTAAAATATTATCTTCAAAAGGAACATTGTAGGTTTGAGCTAAATCATAGTAAAAATTAGCTGTACTGTACCTCAGATATTCTAGATATGGAACTCCTACTAGAACAACGAAGATTTTCTGTTTTTGTGCCAGTTTTATCATATCTGCTAAGTTTTTCTTTATATCGCTGAACTTTTTACTTCTTAAAAGGTCATTTGCTCCTTCGCAGATTATAAGGATTTGAGGTTTGTGTTTTTTAAGTAAGCCAGGTAGTCTTTTAAGCCCCTCTTTTGTTGTTTCTCCATTTCGTCCTGCATTTATGACTTTACTTTGAAGTAGATTTGAGAGTACGGATGGATAGTTTTTATCACTATCCACTCTATATCCGTAAGTTATACTGTCACCAAACGCTAAAATTTTTGTATTTATCGGCAAAACCAAAGTCCCATCATATTTTTCATTGGTTGTATCAAAATAGTTAAATATAAATATGGCTATTAGTGCCAAAAAAACTAACTTTATGATACTCATCCTGCTTATACCAAACCAAAATCGCCACTATGTGCAGCTAAAAACAGAGTTTTTAAATCCTGTGCATCTATCTTTTTTGCATTTGTCAGAGTTGATGGGTCATTGTAAGCCAATTTTCCTATCTCATCAGCCCTTGCATCGGATATTTTTGCCTCTTTTAGTGTATGAGGAATCCCAAGCTCCTCTCTTAGGCCCAATATATACTCTATGAAACTTTTTGTGGATGGATTTGCAATATCCAGATACTCGCATAGTTTTGCCATCTTTTTCTCTACGGCAGACTCATTTTGCTTTAGGGCGAAAGGGAGTATGATAGAGTTTGCAAGGCCGTGAGGTGTGTTAAAAAGTCCACCTAGTTGATGAGCCAAAGAGTGAACTGAGCCCAAACCCTTTTGAAAAGCGGTTGCTCCCATCATGGCCGCCACCAACATGTAAGCTCTGGCATCTGCATTGTGAGGCTCTTTGTAAGCTTTTGTCAGGTTTTCTTTTATGAGTCTTATTGCCTCTATGGCTATGCCATCAGCCATAGGGTGAAATCCCGGTGCACAGTATGCCTCTACGGCATGAACAAGAGCATCTATGCCCGTCCAAGCTGTTATATGTGGTGGTAAGCCATAAGTTAAAATAGGATCAAGTATGACGATAGAAGGTAACATTTTTGGGTGAAAGATGATCTTTTTGGCGTGATTTTTACTATCTGTGATGACAGTAGCGCGACCAACTTCAGACCCAGTTCCGGCAGTCGTAGGGATAGCTATAGTTTTTGCTATACCACTCTCATCGGCTTTGCTCCAGTTATCTCCGACATCTTCAAAATCCCAGACGCTAAGAGTCTGTCCTGACATAAAAGCTATAGTTTTTCCGGCATCTAGTGCGCTTCCGCCACCAAATGCTATAACTCCGTCATTTTTATTTTCTTTGTAGATTTCTACACCATTTTGTACATTTTCACCTGTTGGGTTTGGCTGAACATCACTAAATACAGTAAATGGGATATTCTTATCTTCCAATGCATCTTTTAGATCTTGCATTATAGGGAGTTTTACCAAAGCTTCGTCTGTTACTATGAGAGGGTTTTTTATATTTAACTGCTCAAGCGCACTTGAGATGTTTTTTACTCTGCCATCTCCAAACCAAACTGTTGTCGGATAGTTCCAATTACTTTTTTGCAACATTATATCTCCTTGAAGTGGATTGATTTTAGTTTTGTGACATGATCAAATCCAAACATAGAGAGTGTAACCCCTCTGCCTGTATCTTTAACGCCTGTCCAGGCAAGAGCAGGGTCTAGATAATCACATCTGTTAAGATATACAGTCCCTGTCTCAATCCTGGCTGAGAGTTCTCTCGCAACTTCTTTGTCTCTTGACCATATTGAAGCGGTCAGTCCATACTCACTGTCATTCATGAGTTCTACTGCCTCGTCGTCATTTGAGACCTTCATGATACCGACCACAGGACCAAAACTCTCTTCGCTCATCACACTCATGGAGTGGTCAACATCAACCAAAACAGTTGGAGCAAGATATGGGGTTCCCTCTTTTGAATTAGGAAATAGTGACTCATCGACTAAGGATTTGGCTCCTTTACTCAGTGCCTCTTTTATCTGCCCTCTGACAAAATCAGCAGCTCCGGTTTTTACCATAGGTCCCAAAGTTGTACTTTTGTCAAGTGGATTGCCAAGTTTGTAATTTTTTGTTATATCCACAAACTTTTGCACAAATTCATCATAAACGTTTCTGTGAACATATATCCTCTCTATGCCACAACAGGATTGACCTGAATTAAAAAATGCTCCATCGACCAAGTTTTCAGCAGTGTAATCTATATCTGCATCGGCTCTGACATAAGCCGGATCTTTTCCACCAAGCTCTAATCCGCAAGGAATAAACTTGTTTACTATCGCTTTTTGCACCTCATATCCACCTTTAACTGAGCCCGTAAAATATACTCCGTCAACTCTTTTGTCAGCCATAAATACTGAAGCATCACTATGTTTAAGGTGAAGATAAGAAAATAGTCCCTCAGGTAAACCAGCCTCATCAAATGCTTCTTTATATCTTGAAGCAACAAGAGGTGTTTGTGTAGAGTGTCTGAGTATGACGGCATTTCCTGCCAAAAGAGCCGGTACTATGACATTGACAGAGGTTAAAAACGGATAATTCCATGGGCTTAAAACCGCTACAACCCCCAAAGGCTCTTTTAGTATATATCTTTCAAAACCCTTTTTCTCTTTGGGGTAAAATGGTTCTAATGCTTCTTTGGTGATTTCTCGCATATAATCAGCTCTCTCTTTTACGCCTCTGAGTTCAAGTATGCTATACGATACAGGTCGCCCCATCTGGTAAGATAACTCTTTTGCAATCTCTTCACTTTTGTTCAAAAGTGCATCTAAAAACCTTGTGATATACTCCTCTCTTATGCTTACAGGGGTCTTTGCCCACTCTTTTTGTACCTCTTGGGCCTTTTTAAGTGTGGAGTCTATATCTTGGAGGGTATGATAATTCTCTTCGAGATAGACTGAGCTATCTACAGGTGTTATAGTTTTAAATGTTGCCATTTTTATTCCTTATATAATCAGACTTATTTCAAAGCTATTTTTTAGAGGACAAATCCCTCTTTTGGTCTAAGCCTCACAAAATAACTTTGAAATAAGTCTATATTATTTCAAAATATCTGGACAGTTGCCAGTCTGTTATCGCTTTAAGCTGTTCGCTCTCTTCCCATTCTCTAGTCATGGAGTAGTGATCTACAAAAACATCACCAAATATCTCTCGGGCAATTTTCGAATCTCTTAGTTTTCTAGCCGCCTCACCAAGAGTACGAGGAAATGAAAACTCATATGAAAGTTCTTTTTCATATGCATTTCCGACTATCGGCTCAGTCGGTTCGATTCTGTTTTTTATACCCCAAATTCCGCTACCAACCGCTGCACTAAGAGCGATGTAAGGGTTTATATCTGCTGCGGTTACTCTGTACTCGACTCTTTGGGATTTTTCGTTTCCGTTTATCGCCCTAATCGCACAGGTGCGATTGTCAACTCCCCATGTGGCTTGAGTTGGAGCCCAAAAACCAGGAATTAATCTTGTGTATGAGTTGCAAGTGGGTGCCACCATCGCCAAGAGTTCAGGCATCAGTTTTTGTTGTCCACCTATAAACCAGCGCATTTCATCAGATATTGTATCTTTTTTAGTTTCATCATAAAAAGCAGATTTTCCATCCTTTGTAGATGCTGATACATGCAAGTGACCTGATTGTCCTGGATATTTGTTTGACCATTTTGCCATAAAGGTTGCCATTAGGGATTTTTGTTGTGCCAAAACTTTTGTAAAGGTTTTAAAAAGCACAGCATTGTCAGCAGATTTTAGTATGTCATCATATAGTAAAGCCGCTTCTATGACTCCAGGCCCAGTCTCAGTGTGAAGGCCCTCTATAGGCATATCCATTTCTGAGCATAAATCCATTAAGTCGTGATAAAAATCTGCATGTACGCTATTTCTAAGCAGTGAGTAACCAAACATACCGGGTGTAAAAGTCTCTAAATTTTTATAATCTTTCTCTCTTATACTCTTTGGAGTTTCGTTGAACATAAAGAATTCAAACTCTGCTGCAGCTTTAAACACAAGCCCTATCTCTTTGCCTTGGTTTATCACTCTTTTAAGGAGTGTTCTAGGGCAAACGGCGCTGTGTTTTCCACCATTTTCAAAATCGACCAGGAAAAGAAGAGAGTTTTTCTCCAATGGCAACTCTCTACATGTAGAGATATCTATCTCGCCAAGTGCGTCAGGGTATGCATCACTCCATCCTGTTATAGAATCTTTTGCGTAGAGTTCATCTTTGGAGTCCCAGCCAAATATTACATCACAAAAACCAAGACCACCCCGCAAAACTGATATAAACTTATCTTTGTTTATATACTTGCCTCTTAATATGCCATCCATATCCGTAGTGGCAAGTTTTATATTTTTGATACCTCTTTTTTCTATCAAATCAAGTGCGGCTTGCGGTGTTTTTATGTTCATATCTCTTCCTTATCGTAGTATTATATCTCAAAAAATTTTTATTATGGTAAAATTTCGTCAAAAAAAAGAGATTTTGTGATAAAAAAAGATATTGACTGGCTTGCAGTCGGAGCTTTGTTAACAGCCATGATGGTTTGGGCGAGTTCATTTATAGCTTTGAAGTCGGCTATCGGGCCGATGGGTCCCATGGCTGTTATATTTGGCAGGATGCTTTTTGCGAGTGCTTGCTTCATTTACTTTATAAAAGATTTTTTAAAACTGAAATTTACAAAAAGTGATATGAAATACATAGCTATCATGACAATTTTTGAGCCTTGTATGTATTTTATATTTGAAGCAAAAGCTTTGCAAAATACTTCAGCAGCGCAAGCGGGTATGATAACATCCATGATGCCTCTTATCACAGCAATTGGTGCAGGAATTGTGCTAAAAGAGATAATAACCAAAAAAGTGGTTATAGGTGCTGTGCTAGCAGTGATAGGTTCTATATGGCTTAGTCTGTCGGCAAATATTGCAACAAACGCTATAAACCCACTTTTGGGAAATAGCTTAGAATTTTTAGCTATGGTTTGTGGAGCTGGCTATGCTATCTCAAGTCGCCACTTAAGCTCAAAATTTTCGCCTCTTTTTCTAACGGCCATACAGGCATTTATAGGAGCAATCTTTTTTTTACCGTTTGCTCTCTTCGAGTATAGTTCAATAGGTATGCATATAACTCTAAATGCAGCCTTGTGGACCGCATATCTTGGAGTTGTTGTGACAATAGGAGGGTATGGAATGTTCAATCTTGCTCTAAGTCGCATGGAGGCAAGCAAGGCGGCAGTCTATATAAATCTTATACCAGTTTTTACTGTCATATTGGCATTTTTGATTTTAGGGGAGAAGCTGACATTTTTCCAAATCATAGCTTCTGCTATCATACTAAGTGGTGTTTTTATCTCGCAAATACCAACGGTAAAACTTAGAAGAAAAAGGATTATCTGATTTTTTTCAAGAAATAACCACTTCCTGCTAGTAGTGAGATTTTGCATTTTTGCAAGAAGATTTTGGCTCTTATGTTTTGTTCTTTTGCCTTTGCTTGGGCTAGGTTTGCTATGGAACGGCTGAGTTCGTCACCGCTTGCTAGGGAGTTTTCAAATCTTCCGTTTATAAGTTTATAGTAACTTTGGGATGCTTGGGTTTGTTTCTTGGCTGCTTTAGCTTGGTATTTTAGAGATTCTAGTTTTGAGAGTGCATTTTGTATATCCATTTTTACAGCTCTTTTGTAGTTGCTGAAATATAGGATTCTAGCACTTCTTTTGGCGTATGCTGCCTCTCTTTCGTTTTGTCTCTCTTTGCCGTTAAAAATGTTATAACTTAGGCTAGCTCCAATATAGCTTTGATCTGCGTTTGTAAAACCATTACCATCCAAACTGAGTGTATCACCTTGTCTTTTAAATACTCCAAACAGTGTTATAGTAGGGTAATCTTTACTTTTGATAAGTGCTATATCATTGTTATCAAGTTTGAGTTCGATTTTTATAGCTTTTATATCTGCTCTTTGGTTTAGTGCTATTTGTAACAAACTTTTTTCATCGCCTAAAAGTTTAATTTTTGGTAGTTTTTTTGCATTTGTTTTGATATTTGTGATATAACTCAAATTGTTTATGAGTGAGTTTTTTTGCTCCTCATAGCCTTTTATAGTGGAAACAATCTCGTATTTTTTTGCTTCAATGTTGTATAGATTTGAGATATTTATAAAACCATTATCATATAGCCCCTTTGCTTTTTTATACGATTTTTCTATGGCTGTTTTGGCTTCAATAGTTGCATCTATTGCTCTGTTTAATGAGTATATAGTGCTATACATAGAGGCTATTTTTAGATATAATTCTCTCTTAAGCTCTTTAGTTTCAAGTTTGCTTTTTAACATCTGTAATTTTGCTTTTTCTATTGATTTTGTGATAGCAAAACCTGTAAAAAGAGGATAGGTGATACTAAGCTGGGCGTCCATATTTGTTTTTGTGCCGATGGGAACAGGAGTATTGAAACCGGATATATGAAAGATAGAGGTTGGTGTATCATACAGTCTAACAGCCTTTACATGTACATCCACAGATGGGTAGTTTTTCGCTTTTTTCGCTCTTAATAATTTTTTTAGAGATTTAGTCTGCTGCTGTTTGGACTTTATGAGTAGATTGCTATCTACACTCTTTATCAAGTTACTAAAATTTGCCGAATATAAAAAGATAGGCAGTATAAAAATCAGATATTTTTTCAATTTGTTTCCTTTACGGGTTTGAATTTTACAAATAAAAGAGCTGTAAATACAGAGCCTATAGCTCCCCATATAGCAGCACTTGCAAAGACGGATGAGAAGCCGTAATTGTAACTCATAAATGTCTCATATCTTCCGAAAGAGGCGTAAGCCAGATCTTTGGAGATTCCTAAAAAGTCTTGAAACTTTTGAATATATCCCATCACGAATGTAGTATTTTGCAACTCATTCATATGCAAAAAGTTTATATTTTTGAAGTATTCCATATTGTTTGTAGCAAGAGCTGTTCCAAAGCTCCCGCCTACAAATCTAACATAATCCATAAGTACGATAGCAAGTTCACCTTTCTCTTTGGGTACATTTTGTAAAAGTAAAACTGTAACGGGGGCAAAAAAGAGACCCATGCCTATACCAAAAGGGATGGTGAGTAGTTGAGCCTGCACTAGTGGTGTATAGTAGTTGAGTGTAGGCATGATAAGAAATGATGTTAAGACATAGACAACTGTTGCCATCAAGACAACATTTTTTGCACCAAGTTTATCTGAAAGAATGCCGGCAATTGGTGAAAAAACACCTATAAAAACCGCAAAGACAAAGACGGAGATACCGGCATCCAAAGTTGGTAACATCTTTATATGCTCATAATAGACAGGCAAAAGATAGAAGTATTGGTACATACCAAAACCCAAAATAAAAAAGTATATAAGTATGCCATTTGTAAAAGTTGGATTTTTAAAAAGTGAAAAGTCTATGAGCGTATGTTTTGAGTACATCTCGCTTAATATATAGATAAGATAACCTATGATGGAGATGAAGAAGAGTGCTCCTATCAAAGAGTCATTCATCCAACCTCTTTGCTGACCTTTTGAGAGCATTATAAGGATAGAGATAGTAGCAACTGAAATCCAAAAAAAGCTTAGAAAATTAAAGTTTATCTTTTTTAGATTCAAGTCTTTTGGTAAAAACATAAGTCCTGATATTGTCAATAGAAGACCAACGGGAACATTGATAAAAAATACCATTCTCCAATTATAATACTCTGTCAGATATCCGCCGATTGTAGGACCAAGAGCAGGAGCAAAACTGACCCCCAGACCGTATATTCCCATGGCAAAGCCTTGTTTTTTAGGTGGAAAATATGAAAATATCATTATGTGACTTGTGACCATAATGAGAGCTTCTCCGGTTCCTTGAAAGACTCTTGCGAAGATTATAAAAGAGAGAGTATCTGACATACCGCACATAAAAGAAAATGCGGTAAAAAGCATAACCCCGGCTATAAATATATACTTTGCCCCAAACTTTTTTATGAGATACTCTGTGATCAAAAGTGCAATGGCAGCAGCTATCATATAGCTTGTGATGATCCACTGAACTCCATACATGTCGGTGGAGAGCGGACCCGTGAGTTTTGGGACGATTACATCGACTACAGTGGTGTCTAATATCGCCATAAAAGCTCCGGTCATCACTATGATACTAAAGATAGCTCTCTCTTTAGTCGTGATATCCCAGCTCTGTTTTATAGCAATTTGCATCTTATTTTCTTCTTTTTATCGCTATGTTTGCACTCATTCCGATCAAAAGGTCTTTTTTGTTTTCAAGTGTGATTCTTACTGTAAATCTCTGGTCGAGTTTCGTAAATTCACCGCTTGCTATATCTCGTGGTATGAGTGAGAATGTAGAAGCGGAAGTTGGGAGTATGCTTTGAACTTTGCCTTTAAACTCTTTATTGTCCAGTGCATCTATCTTGATACTCACACTGTCCCCGACTCTCACTCCTCTTAGTTTTTTCTCGGAAAGTAAAACCTCAACATGAAGAGCTTTGGGATCAACTACAGAGTATACAGGATAGCCGGCATTTATAACTGTATCGGTGTTTACAAATTTTTTGGCAATTTTACCATCTATTGGTGATCGTAGTGTACAGTAGCCAATCTTGTTTTTCACCTCTTGGAGTTGATCTCTCATAGATTTGATTTTTAACTCCATCGCTTCTATACTCTTTTGTATCTCTTTGGTTTGACTCTTTTTTATGATTGAGAGAGAGTAGGCATTTTTGACATTTTTTAGATTTAATACCGTAGCATCAAGCTCTTTTTTTTGTGATAGTATCATATCATGAAGAGAGTTTCTAGCAGTAGATACCTTTTCAAAGAGGTTTTTTGCTATAAGCTTTTGTTTTAACATTCGTCTATATCTTTTCTCATCAATATTTAGCTTTTTGAGTTTTGTAAAGTTAGCTTTTATAGAGAGTCTTATAGCTTCTATTTTTTGCTTAAAAGAGGCTATATTATTTTTGGCCATCTTTTCATTAAGAGTGAGCTCTCCTTTAACTCTTTGAAGTTTAGACTCTAGCGCTTCTTTGCTTTTTATAGTAGATTTTATAGCGTTTATTATCTGTTTTTTGGCATTTTGAAAGTCTATGTCATCAAGTTTGGCCAATATTTCACCTTTTTTTACACTTTCACCTTCGTTTTTTTCTATCATTTTGATTTTACTTCCAACTTTAAAGCTAAGCATCAAGATAGAGTCACTCTTAACAAATGCAGCATCACTGACGGCATTTTTGGATCTATAACTTAGATAGTCATATCCCATGTATGCAAATAAAATGATGAGTAAAACTATAAATATAGTGCCAAATTTTTTCATATAAATATCCTCGTGTTTTAACTTGTGAATTATATTCATTTTTTTATAAACTTATTCTTAATTAAGGAGAGTTCTTTTATAATTTCATATATTTTATAAAATTGGAAAGCAAGATGAAAGAGAAAATTGCAACTAAAGTAAAAGATTTAAAAAGAGATTTGATTCTACAAGAGGCTTGTCGATATTTTGAAGAGGTTGGCTTTGAAAATGTCAAAATGAGTGATTTGGCAAAAAATTGTGATATATCAGTGGGACAACTCTATAAGCTTTTTGCCTCTAAAGAGAATATATTTCACGAATATGTCAGATATCAGATAAATCTTTTTTATAAAGAGATACAAGATGCCTGTCTTCACATCGGCAAACCAAAAGATAGGTTGCTACTCTATCTTCAACTAAAATTTAAAATCTTTAAAAACAAAAAAAAGACACTAAGAGACCCTGTGCTTGGTGATCCTCTCTTTTTCTCCAAATTAAATATACAAAATAAAGACTTAACCAAGCCTATATTTGAATTTTTAAGAGGCGAATTTGAAAGCTTGGCAAAAGAGTATGAATTAACACAAGAGATAGACTATCTTCAGGTTGCGTACATTTTCAACTCTTTCTCTATGGGATATGTGGAGTACTGGCTAAATAGCGACGAGGAGCTAGAGGTAGATGAAGAGGAGATAATGGAAAGATTCATAAGTGGTTTTATATATAAGTGATGATAAAATAATCTGCTTGTAAATTTTTTATTTTTAGGGTAAAAATTTTAAAGTGCCATTTATGGTTAGAGGGGACAATAAATAGTAAATTTCTCGCCAAAGCCAAAGCTTCAGTCGAGAGGAATTTTTGCGGAATTTACTTCCTGAGAGAAAACAGTCAAAATAAGTCCTTACGACCGAAGGTTGTGCTTCAGTCGAGAGGAATT
>JASFYR010000012.1:0-91336 GCA_045047115.1 Sulfurospirillum sp. | reverse complement strand
GCGTATAGAACTCTCCATCTTTTCCCCGCCATCATCAGCTATTTTTTTCAAGAAGCACTACAAATTGATCAAGATTTATAAAACATTATTACAAATATGTTAGAATACGAGTAAAAAAGAGGATTGTTATGAAAATTATCTTAGGAGTGTTATTGTTTTTAGGCGTAAACATATATGCCGATATAAATACTACAAAAAAAGCGATGATAGAGTATCAAAAAGGCAATATAGACAAAGCTGTCAAACTTCTATCAAAATCTTGCGACAGCGGAGAGCATAATGCCTGTGTAAATTTGGGATACATATATGTGCGTGGTTTGTCAGTAAAAAAGAACCTTTCCAGAGGCTACTCCCTGCTTAAAAAAGCCTGTAATGCAAAAAATGACAAAGGGTGCATAGTTTTGGGAAATTCTATCATAGAAGAAGAAGGCAATCTTTGGTATAACTTTCAAAAGAGTAAAACTCCTACCCCAAAAGATCAAAAAGAGCATATGAAAAGACGAAGTATCGGAGTTGGGTATTTAAACAAAGCTTGTGAAGATGGTTCTTCGGCCGGTTGTAACAACCTAGGTGGCTCTTACTGGAACTATATTCAGCAAAACGGAGGCATAAAAAAGTTTCCAAAGATGGCTGATAAAGCTTTTGGTGCATTGGGTAAAGCTTGTGATTTGAAAAGCCTCAGAAGTTGTATGCAGCTAGGATACATATATGAAAATATGAACAAACAAAACTTTGTGTTAGCTAGTAAGTATTATAAAAAAGCCTGCGATCTTGGATATAAAAAAGCCTGCGATAAATACAAAAGGTTACACGCATCGGGGTATTAGCTCCGTTGCTCAAGTATCCCGGTAACAGCTCTGATGCCTGAAGCCCAAGCAGCGGTTATGCCTCTGCTTGTACCTGCCGCATCACCTATGATATAGTATCCGTCTTTAACCATAAAGTGCTTATCTATAAACTTTGGTTTATTTGAGTAGGTTTTGATTTCAGGATAGTAGAGTATAGTTGAGGGATGTAAGACCCCGGGAATTATAGTATCTAGCATCTTTAAAGATTTCCATATGTCTCTTAGAATTTTTGCTGGCATACTCAAGGACAAATCTGCTGCTACTGCACTTTTTAGAGTAGGCTCAAAATTATATAAGTCACTGTTAAATGTCTCTTTTTTGCTTCTTGAACCAAGCCTGAAATCACCGACTCTTTGCATTATCACCGAACCACCACTTAATTGCATCACCATTTGTCCCAAAATTTTTCCAAACTGTTGACCACTTACAACCGGTTCGGTCAATCTTATAGTTTTTAGAAGTGCAAAATTTACCAAACCGTTTGGCTTATTCTCTTTTGAAAGTGAGTGCCCATTTACAGAATAGTAGCCCTTATATTTCTCTCTTACTATATGTGCACAACCTGAGTTTGTACAAAAGGTTCTGACTTTGTTTGGAAAGAGTATCTTTGGATCATAATAGTCTTTTACAATCGGATAGTGTTCCTCCTTAGTCTCTACTCTGATGCCGATATCGACTATATTATCATTGTACTTCACACCCAATGCATCCATCTGTTCTTGAAGCCAATCATAATCAGCCCTTCCCACGGCTAAAATCAGGCTATCAAACGATACAATTGAGCCGTCAGCCAAAACTATCTCTCTTTCCTCTTCTTTCACCTTCTTAACTTCCCTGCGCAAAGCAACCTCTACATGTAAAGCTTCTAACTTTTGGATTAATGAAGCTATAAGTTCTGATGATTTATCTGTACCCACATGTGCTTGATCTATAGAGAGTATATCGACACCAATTTTTTTAGCTCTTTTTGTATATTTTTCTATATTAAATCTCTTCTGGATTCTTGGATTTAAATGTGTTTTTACCTCTTCAAGCAACTCCTCTGCCTCCTCTTTGTTCCAGTGTTCAAGCGGAAAGCCAACAGGAAAGGTATAGTTTTGTTTGCAGTCATTGCGAAGACCGCCTGAGCTTATCTTTTTCTTTTCAAGCATTAATATAGATAAAGCTGAATTTTGTGCCAATTTAAAAGCAGCCCCAAGTCCAGCAGGACCAGAGCCTACGATAACAACATCATAATACGGTTTTATAGTTTGGTTTTTCATAAGACAGAGTATAACACAAAAAGTTTAAAATTTTACTCTTCATTTGCAGTCACATGTATAGCTCAATGATACTATAAACATTTTTTCTTTACAATAGATTTGTTAATCTCTGAGTGATTCCCAAGACTTTTCCCACTATCATCACATCTTCAAAACCTATGGTTTCTATATCATACTCAGGATTTTGGGATATAAGTTTTAGCTTTCCGTCTGCGGTTATATCTAATCTTTTGACTAACATTCCTCCAGGAGTTTGCAGGACATATATATCTTTTTTATCTTTTAGAGGCACCGTTTGGCTTCTATCTATAAAGAGAATAGAGCCATCTTTTATAACCGGCTCCATCGAGTCGCCTATGACATTTATCGCCTCTATATTTTTGAGTTTTTGCCTGCTTCCAAGTACTCTTGCCAACTCTTCGTCCACCATTATACTCTCGTAGCCTTCATCATCATTTATAGCTCCCCATCCGGCAGATGTATTTATCTGTTTAAAATATTTTACTGTGATAAGCCTATCGGTTGGTTGCATCAAAGATTCGGGAGACTGGTCAAACAGTATGTAGTTTATGACTATATTCTCTTTGGCGCAAAACTCTATAATCGGCTTCAAAGGAGGATTTCCGCTCTTTTTTGACCTTGAAAAATGCTCTTTTGTGATACCGAGTTCCTTTGCTATATCACTGTCAAAAATCTTTCTATTATGAGATTGCTGCATATGAACTCTTATCTTCTCTATGGCACTGTTAAAATCCAAAATATCCTCCAAAGATTGATAAATATATCAATTTATATGATGATTATATCAAAGTTATCAGATAATTACAACAAAATAGAAAGAGATTATATGAAGATACACCTAGATATGGACTGTTTTTTTGCAAGTTGTGAAAGGGTAAGAAATCCCAAGCTATGTGGTAAGCCCATAGCTGTAGGAGGACGAAGTGATACAAAGATATTTGAAAAGAGTTTTAGTGCAAGAAAACTATATGATAAAAACAGCGGAGCTTTCGTGCCAAATATTTTCTACCCTACAAAAAAAGACAACATGGATTTTGAAAATTTTTTCATAGACAAAAATGGCAACAAAACAAGGATAAGAGGCATCATAACCACTGCATCTTACGAGGCTAGAGCCTATGGTCTAAAAACCGGCATGACGATAAGAGAGTCTCTAACACTATGCCCTCACCTACTGGTTTTGCCACCAAATCATCTGCTCTACCATGAATTTTCCCATAAACTTTTTGAATTTTTAAAGCAAAAGATTCCGCTCGTGGAACAGTATAGCGTAGATGAGTTTTTTGCAGATCTTAGTGGCTGGATCAGAGATGAAAATCTACTTGACTTTTGTAAAAATTTGCAACATGAGATATTTGATGAATTTAGTCTTCCCATAACGATAGGTATAGCAAAATCAAAATGGGCAGCAAAACTAGTAACAAACAGTGCAAAGCCTTTTGGGGTAAAAGAAGTAAAAGAAGACAAGTGGACTGAATTCATCAGAGATATACCAATTCAAAAATTTCCTGGAATCGCAAAAGGTTATAGACGCAGACTAAAAAGCAGAGGTATTGAAACTCTAGGAGAGATAAGAGGCGCAAAAAATCTTTTTTACTCTTGGAAAAAACCAGGCATCCTGCTGTATAAAAGAGTTTTGGGTATAGACAATGAGTCTATTGCCCAAGGGACACCTAGAAAATCCATCGGCATCAGCAGGACATTTGACCCTATAAAACAAAGGTGTGAAGTCAAAAGAAGAGTCGCCGTACTAGCTAGAAATCTGGCATATACAATCTTGAAACTTAATCTCAATCCAACTTCATATTTTTTAAAGATAAAGTATGAAAATTTTTTGAGGACAAAGCATAGAGTAACCACAGACAGGCTCTTTAATGAGAAATTTTTCAAATCTTTAATGCTTGAAATTTTTGATAACACAGATATTTATGTGGCACAAAAGATAAAATATATAGGCATAAGCACATCTAACTTTATGGAGTACAAACATAAACCTTTTGATCTTTTGAGTTATGAAAAAGATACAAAGTTTAGAAAAATCGGGAACTCTATCCAATCACTCAGGCAGAAGTACGGTATAGATATAGTTAAAAACGGTTCTGAAATTTAAACTAATTTTGATATAAGTACCTGCTCATAAAGATATCTCATCTGCGATAATTTTTGCTACTTTTTTTGAGTTTCCGACACAGTCGTTCAGCCCTACTCCAAAGTAAGCATTTGAGCTTAGGTAGAGACCTTTGTGCTCTTTTAACCTCTCAAACAGTCTGTCCATCTTCTCCAGGTGCCCTACTGCGTAATTTGGAATTCCTCTCTCCCATTTTTTAATATAGCTGATATCTGGCAATTCATCTATACCCATCGTCTCTTTTACACCTTTTATGGCTATATCTCTCAGCTCCTCTTCATTTTTTAGAGCCAAAGCCGGACTTCTCTGTCCACCTACCATAATTCTCAAAGCTTTTTTACCCTTTGGAGCCCTGTCTTCAAATATAGAACTATCCCACAGAACTCCTAAAACATCTTTTTTTGCCGAACTGGTTGTCAGCAGACCAAAACCCTGAAGCTCGTGAGAAAGCTCACTATAGCCCAATCCTACAACGCTTATGGGTGAATACTCTATATCATCTAACATTTCTGAGAGTTTAGCATCTATGTCTTTGAGTATTTTTGCACTCTCAAAAGCAGGAGTTGAAAGCACTACCATATCAAACTCTTGAGTTTTGTCCTCTATATGCAAAAGATATTTGTCTGCATTTTTGCTAAGATTTTCTATGGACACATCTGTTTTTATCTCGATATCCAGTGAGTTTGCAAGTGAGTCTATGAAGCTACTGACTCCGCCTTTAAAGCTCATCAAAACTCCACCTGGTCCTGCATCTTTTTTCTTTTTTTTCATCATTCCTTTAAAAAGCCCACCATACTCTTTTTCTAGTTTTACAACAGCTGGAAAAGCAGAGTTTACAGAGATTTTATCGGGTGCAGAAGCAAATATACCCGCAACCATAGGATCCAAAAATGCGTCTGTCATCTCTTTTCCCACTCTCCTGTAGCCAAAAGACTGAAGAGTTTCATCACTGTCATCTTTTTTGGCGGGTATAAAAATCTCTCCGGCGACCCTTAATTTTCCAAGTGTTGAGAGCAGTGGAGTTTTCAAAAAAGCTCCGGCAGACTCTGGGAGTTGGTGAAGTGCATCTTTATATATAAATCTCACTCTTGCATTATCGCTACTGCGCATCAGCAACTCTTCACTTCCGCTCTCTTTGACAAGATTTATAGTATCAGGTTTATTTGATAAAAATCCATTGCTTCCCTCTTCAAACAAAAATCCATCTACTTTTTTTGTCATCATTTTGCCGCCAAGCGACTCCTTTTTTTCAAAAAGTGTTATCTTTACTTCGGGTCTGTTTTTTTTGATATAAAATGCAGTAGCCAAACCACTGATTCCGCCACCAACAATAGCAATTTTCATTTGATTATCCCTCTTTAGAAGTTTTATTCTGTTTTTTTATCTTCTCTAGCCACTCATCCAAAGTCTTTTCAAAGCCTATTTGCGAGCTTTCATAAAACCTTGAGTCAACATCTAGATATTTTTGTTCTACCCATCCATTAAAATCATGAGGATATCTATACTCTTTTGCTCCCAGTTTGGTTAGATGCTTTGGAACTTCTAACGCTCTCTTCTTTTGTACATAATTTTGTACTTTATTTATCGCCTTGTATGCACTGTTTGATTTTGGACTAGATGCCAGATATATCAGGGTTTGGGCAAGTATGATTCTAGCTTCTGGAAAACCTATCTTGTTGACACTTTGCAGGCAACTGTTTGCAAGATTTAAGGCATTTGGATTGGCATTGCCTATATCTTCGCTTGAGAGTATCACTAAACGACGAGCTATAAAATCCGCACTCTCCCCGCCATCTATCAATCTTGCAAGATAGTACAAAGCCGCATCTACATCACTCCCTCTTATGCTTTTTATCATTGCACTTATCAAATCATAGTGTGATGAGTTTGAACTAACACCATCTTTGAGTGCGTTTGGTCTCAGAGCTTTTAAAGTTTTTAGCTCTACATGCAGTGCTATCTTCAAAGCAAACTCTAAAAGATTTAGCATAGAACGGACATCTCCACTAGAAGAGCCAAGCAGATACTCTTTGGCTTCTAAGTCGATACTAAATCCTATCTTCTTTTGAACTCTTTGTAAAATTTCTTCTAGATCCTTGTCTCTCAATGAAAAAAACTCAAACAGCATTGAGCGGGATCTTATACCGCTAGTGAGTGAAAAGTATGGATTTTCCGTGCTAGCTCCTATGATAATAGCCTCTCTCCTCTCCATCGGCACTAAAAGTACCTCTTGTTGAGTCTTGGAAAGCCTGTGAACCTCATCTATAAAAATTAGGGGCCTTGAGAGAGAGTTTTGGTGATTTTTAAGTATCTTTCTTATCTCTTCAACTTTTATGTTCGTAGCATCCATCTCATAAAATGGCAATTCCATTTGGGTAGCAATAACTTTAGCCAAAGTAGTCTTCCCTACTCCGGCAGGTCCAAAAAATATACTGTGGGATATGCTCTTTTTTTGCAAAAGCTCTCTAAATGGTGCATTTTTTGCACACAGATGCTTTTGACCGCATATCTCATCTATGTTTTTTGGTCTAAATGTTAGTGCTAAGTTCTCTATCAACAAGTTTTGCTTTCTCTTTTTTGCTATAGTCCAAATAGTCTCTCAATGCATCATACTCTGTATTTGTCAAAAATCTGTGTTTTCCGGGTTTGAGCATATCAAGGTCTATCTTTCCGTAACTCACTCTTTTGAGCCCAACAACATCTGCGTCAAAATAGCCAAAAAATCTTCTTAACTCTCTATTTTTACCTTCATTTATAGTCACTTTTATAGTAGAGTATGTGGGTCTGCTTTTGATAATGCGATAGTCCAAAAATGGTGCAAATTCCATGGATCTCACTCTGCTTTGCTCATGTCCGCCCTTGCTTGCATCTTCGAGGTATAGCCCCTCTTGCATAGCTATCTCCATCTGCTTAGTCACTTCACCTTTTATTTTTACATAGTAAACTCTCTCCAAGTCTCCATGCATCAAAGCAGAGACGATATCGGGAGCATCACTGAGCAGAAGAAGTCCTTCGCTGGTAAAATCCAATCTTCCTATACTCATAAAGTGTGCAAATTTTGAAGGCAATGTGTCATAGACGGTTTTTCTGCCTCTGTCATCCTTTTTGCTGACTAATTCACCTTTTTGTTTATGATAGACTATGACTGTATATTTTGTTTTTTTGTAAAGACTCCTGCCTTTAATCCGTATTTTGTTTTCAAAAGTTACTTTAGTTGACAAATCTGTCACTACTTCACCATCAACACTTACCAAACCATCTTGTATAAGCTTGTCGGCCTCTCTTCTTGAGTGCCTGGTATTGTGAGAAATCATCTTGTTTAATCTTATAGGTTCCATCACTTTATCCCCGCCTCTACAAGATCGTGTATATGCAACACTCCTGCCACCTTTCTATTTTCATCTACTATCGCGATTAACTGTATCTTGTGCTCCTCTACAAAGCTAAGAGCATCACTAGCAAGCAGATTTCCACTCTCTAAAATCTTAGGATTTTTTGTAGCAAACTCGATTGCTTTTTTATCTATCGAAAAGTTATCCTTCATGACGGCTCTTCTTAGGTCCCCGTCACTCAGTATCGCTAAAAGTTTGTGGTCTTTGTCTTCTATAAGAACATTCCCCAATCTTCCTTCACTCATAACCACTATAGCCTCTTTTAAGCTTGCTTCTTTATCTACCACGGGGAGATTGTCGGTATGCATCAAGTCCTTAACTTTTATAAAAAGTCTTTTCCCCAAGCTTCCCCCCGGATGAAATGATGCAAAATCCTCTTTTTTAAACTCTTTCTTTTTCATTAGGCAAACCGATAGTGCATCTCCCATCGCCAGAGTTAAAGTTGTAGATGTAGTAGGTGCTGCATCTAACGGACAGGCCTCTTTTGATACATCTATGGATAAAAACAGATCACCATACCTGCCTAACGAAGAGTTTTTGCTTCTAGCCATAGCGATTAGCGGTATATCAAATCTCTTTATATGGGGAAGTATTTTTATAAGCTCTTCACTCTCTCCGCTAAAGCTGATAGCAAGTACGGCATCATCTTTACCTATCATACCCAAATCTCCATGCAGTGCCTCAGTAGGGTGGATAAAAAAGCTACTCGTACCGGTGCTTGCCATAGTGGCTGCTATCTTTGCACCTATGAGTCCGCTTTTTCCAACTCCTGTTACTATGAGTTTTCCTTTTATACCCGCTATCAACCCAACTGCCCTGCTCATATCGTCATCTATCTTTTCAACTGCATCAAGTAGCTCTTTTGCCTCTAATCTCAGCACATCTTTTGCTATCTCTTTAAAATCTGTCATTTAACTGCCTTACATCATAAATATCGTAGGAACGATAGTCGGATACTTTTTCATTTTTCTATATATATGTTTTCTTAGAACCTGTCTTAGTTCATTTTCAAGTGCTTTTTTATTTTGGAAAAGCTCTTTTTTCGCATTTACTGTAAATTGATCTATCACACCCTCCATCTCTTGAGAAAATTTTCTATCATCCTTGTCAGAAACCAGACCATAGCTTACAACCCTCGGCCTGCTAGCTAATTTTTGCTCATTTATATTGACTTGTGCAACCACCATAACAAGTCCTGAATCTGCCATTTTCTGCCTGTCTATCACAACATCATTTGCTATCTTTTCATTTGCCTGATTATCAACAAAAACCTTTCCGGTTTTGACAGATTTTGCCTTTTTGATATATTTTGGACAGACTTCTATCTGATCGCCATCACTCATTAGCAAGATATTTCTAGGTGGGATTCCGCACTTCATAGCCGTCTCTTTGTGTCTTGAAATATGGTTGAACTCTCCATGAACAGGTAAGAAAAATTTTGGTTTTGTCAGCCTTAGTATAAGTTTTTGTTCCTCTTGTGCTGCGTGTCCGCTGACATGTATCTCGCTAAAATCCTGATACGCTACACTTGCACCGCTTTTGATCAAAAAGTTAAGCACCTTAGAGACACTTCCTTCATTTCCCGGAATCGCTTTTGCGGAAATGATTATCTGATCACTTGTCTTTATTTTAATGTGTCTATGCTCATCCGTTGCCATTCTATAAAGTGCTGCCATAGTCTCGCCCTGACTGCCTGTTGTGACTATAAGAACCTCTTTATCATTGTGCTTATTAACTTCATGTGGGTCTATAAATATGCTTTTATCAAGATCAATATAACCCAAATCAATAGCAGTAAAAAGGTTTCTTTCCATAGATCTGCCTATAACACAAACTTTTCTGTTATGCTTCAGACCATAGCTAATCGCCTGATAAACTCTATGTATATTTGAAGAGAAAGTTGACATTATCACCCTCCCCTTTGATTTTGAAAATATATAATCAAAAGTCTTGCCTACAGTGCTTTCACTTCTTGTAATTCCCTCTTTGTGCGAGTTTGTACTATCACTCAAAAGACAAAGTACCCCTTTTTCACCATACTCTGCAAATCTATTGAGATCAGTCACATACCCGTCTATCGGGGTATGGTCTATCTTAAAGTCTCCTGTGTGTATGATGGTTCCTGCTTCTGTTGTTATCGCAAGAGACGAGGCATCTATGATAGAGTGTGTGATGTGCATCCACTCTACTCCTATATCTCCGATTTTATAAATTTTTCTCTTTTGGACTGGTCTAAACAGTTTTCTGTACTGCTTTAAGCCATGCTCTTCAAACTTATTTGAGAGCATTCCCAGAGGAAGTGGTGTGGCATATATAGGAAATTGCATCTCTTTAAAGAGATAAGCGACTGCCCCTATATGATCTTCGTGAGCGTGAGTAATCACGATAGCCTTTATCTTCTTTTTTATCTGTCTAAGATATGTAAAATCAGGAATCAGTATGTCAACTCCGTGCATATCATCAGTCGGAAAGCTCATGCCAACATCGACTATAATTGCACTTGTATCGGTCTCTATGACAGTGATATTGCCACCAATTTCACCAAGTCCTCCAAGAGGTGTAATTCTCACTTTTGCAGTTGTGTTTTGGTTAATCTTATTAAACTTTTGGAGTCTATCTTTATGTATCTTGTGATTTGCCTCTATGGCAATTTGCATGTCTTTTTGCCACTTTTCATTGCCCTCTAAAACACTAGGTTGATTTTTCGCACTTTTGCGTTTTCTATTTTGTCGGTTTGGATTTGGCTTTTTACTCTGTCTCTCCGGATTTGCAGTATTGCCCGTTCTGTTTCCAGTACTTTGCGCTTTTTGATTTGCCGATTTTTTATCAGCAACAGTTGTTTTGTTTTCTTGCATATTTCTACCTTAATCTTGAAAAAACTATCTGTTTGTAATTTTTTCATATAAATTAAGATGATTTTCGACGCTTAATTCATGAGGTCTTGCATTTATTACTATATCGTGAGATTCTAGCAGTTTTTTTGCAAGCTCTTTATTGTAAATCTGAGATATATTTTTTACCCAAGTTTTTCTAGGACTAGAAAATGATATCCTCAGATATTTTTTAAATCCAATAAAATCCTTGTTGTCTTCAAACAAAGGGTTTACACCTTGTATAAAATCTCTTTTTTTGACAATTTTCAAAATAGATGAAGTTACTTTTGGTGCCGGCTCAAAGGAATCAGCAGGCACATCAAACAGCAACTCTACATCCGCTATACTTTGAGAGAGTATCGCCAAAGAACTGAACTCTTTGGTCTTTACAAAAGCTGAGAATTTCTGCGCAACCTCTTTTTGAACCATCACAGTCATAGAGTTGCACTTCGCATCTTGCAATGCTTCAAGTATGATTCTGGTTGCTATATAATATGGTAAATTTGCTACCAAATCATAGGAATCATTTTCAAGCGATCCCTTTTCAAAGCACTCCAGAACATCGACTTGTTCTAGTTTTAGCCTTCCCTCTTCTATCTCTTTGTAAAATTTTTCTCTCAAATGAACGCATAAGTCTCTATC
Organism: Sulfurospirillum sp.; assembly: GCA_045047115.1. GTDB lineage: Bacteria > Campylobacterota > Campylobacteria > Campylobacterales > Sulfurospirillaceae > JAADIZ01. The sequence continues at coordinate 80,170 of JASFYR010000012.1, read as the reverse complement.
GACCTCATAAGCCTTCAGGGGCTTCACCCTTAAAAGCATTTGCGTCAAATCACCTAAGCCAGGTCCAATCTCTACGAGTTTTCTTTTGTTGATGGACATCGATTGGATGATTTTATTTAAAACTGTTGTGTCTTTCAAGAAGTTTTGACCAAATCTCTTTTTGGCCTCAATCTGTGGCATATAGTATACCGCCCTTTAAATTTGAGTCAATTATACCTTTAATTTACTTATAAGTTTCTTTTTCATAATTGTTTCATTTTATTCAAGGTATAATTACAACTAAGTCTCAAAACAGGATAGACACATATGAAAATCTTATATATACCTTTTTTATCACTCTTATTTATACTGCAAAACAGTTTTGCAATTAACATGAAAAAGAACTACAAGATACCACAAGCACAAATAGATTCTTTTTTAAAACCAATAATAACAAAGCCCTACATAATCAAGATTTATTCAAGATATCAACATAAAGCAACACATCTCAATTCTGATACTATATTTGTGAAAGAAGGGCTTAAAAATCTTGGAAAATATAGATGGATGAGCAGATACAAAGCATATGCTAATACAAAAAATGGAAGAGCTCTTTTTTTTAAAAAAGATAAAAAATACCTTATCTCTTATATAAAACCGGAAAGCAACTATCTTTTTACAAAAAATTTAAAGTCCATAAATGCAACCAGGCTATCAAAAACAAAATTAAAAAAGATATTTAGAACATTTAATAGGACAAAAATCAGTGCCTCCAAAGAGATTTTTTACACCACTTTAATTAAAAAATTAAAGAAAAACAGGTTTCTCTGCCTTAAAAACAAAGAGTATATTTTGATTATCGATAAAAATCTTCAAAAAAGCTATGTATTTCAATTTCATAAAAAAAGCTTATCCTTAGAATATATCGGGGGTGACAGAATCTCAACAGGAAATGCTTCATTAAACACCAGAAACAGTAGATTTGTAGATACACCAATAGCTATCATAAACAGAAAAAAATATCGCAAAGGTGACTGGCATGCAAATAAAACAAATTTTTCAGAATACGGAATAAAAGGCGGCAGGGTATTTTATCTGGGCAAATACATATTACCTATCGAATATAATTCGAAAATTAAAAGAAAAATCCATCTCGCAATTCACTCGACAAACCCGATAGACAACCTGTTGCTTGGCCACAAAGCATCTAGAGGATGTATAAGAATAAGTGATAATTTTAATAAGATATTAAAAAAAAGCGCATTGATAGACGGGGTAAATGGTAAATATGTCATCATTCTTGATTCCAAACTCTCTCAAAAAGAAAATATAAAAAGAATTAAAGAGTTTTTTGCTCACAAAGATCAGGTTGGACAAAATAAAAAATATGCTATGAAATAAGGAGAAGGCTGTGTTATGTTTTCAAAAGATAAAATCCCCTATAGAAGATATATATTTAGTAGCAAATGATACGCACTTGTTGGCTGTTATTACGGAAATCAGTTGGTATAAATATAAAAATAAATTTATAAACGCAAAAAACTTCGGCAATAAAATAATCCAAACAACACACCTCCAGCTAGATGAGTATTTTGCAAAAAAGAGACAGAAATTTGATCTACCCATATCTCCAAAAGGAACAGAATTTCAAAAATCAGCATGGAAAACCCTGATTGATATACCTTATGGCGAAACTATCAGTTACGAAGAACAAGCTAAAAGGGCAGGGCATCAAAAAGCCATAAGAGCAATAGGTGGGGCAAACGGAGCAAACCCTATAGCCATAATCATACCTTGCCATAGAGTGATAGGAAAATCCGGTAAACTGACTGGTTATGCCAGCGGACTTGATATAAAACAATATCTCCTGAAGCTGGAAAGCTCATAAGAGAGCTATGCAATAAAACAATTCAGCCAATTTTTGTCTTGTTTTAGATAAAATTTAGCAGGAGAAATGAATGGAATATTTTGCCAAAAGAATTATACCTTGTTTAGATGTTAAGGATGGTAGAGTCGTTAAAGGTGTTAACTTTGTTGGACTTCAGGATGCAGGCGATCCTGTAGAAGTTGCAAAAAGGTACAATGACGAAGGTGCAGATGAGATCACTTTTTTGGACATAACCGCAACACATGAAAAAAGAGACACTATAGTAGATATAGTCAAAAGTGTAGCACAAGAAGTTTTTATCCCTTTAACTGTTGGTGGTGGCATAAGAACTTTGAATGACATATACAATCTTCTTCAAGTTGGGTGTGACAAGATAAGTATAAACTCATACGCTATAAAACATCCTGATTTCATAGATGAATCTTCAAAAAGATTTGGCTCTCAGTGCATTGTTGTAGCGATTGATGCAAAAAAAAGTGGCAATAGTTGGAATGTTTTTATAAATGGTGGCAGAATCGATACCGGCCTAGATGTTTTAGAGTGGTCAAAAGAGGTAAGCCAGAGAGGGGCAGGGGAGATTCTTTTGACATCTATGGATTGTGATGGTGTTAAAAACGGCTACGATATAGCGTTGACCAAAAAGATGAGTGAAATGTTGGACATTCCCATAATCGCAAGTGGCGGGGCAGGGAAGAAGGAGCATATAAAAGATGCTTTTCTTAATGGTGCCGATGCTGCATTGGCTGCTTCTATATTCCACTATAAAGAGATAGACATAATGGAACTCAAACACTACCTTGAAAAAGAGGGGATACCTGTAAGAATATGACAATTTTAAGTGCTGGTAAAAATGAGATATTTGATTTTGCTATACCAGTAGGAGTAGGGCTGATTGAAAGTTCGATAAATCTAACTAAACTCTTACTTAGTGATAAACCAAAATCCCTGTTGTTTATAGGAACGGCAGGGAGCTATGGAAATTTAAAACTGTTTGATATATTTTATTCTCACTCTTCTACTAACATAGAGACTGGATATTTTGAAGGTAACTGTTATACACCAATAGCTAATAAAATAGAAGCATATAACTATAATGTTTCATGTGAAACAACTAATGAAAAAAATATATTAGTAAATTCTAGTAACTATATTACCACTAACAAAGAAATATCTAACAAATTTTTAAAAAATGGGATTGAAGCTGAAAATATGGAGTTTTACTCTATACTAACAGTAGCTAATAAATTCAATATTCCTGTACTTGGAATTTTTATAATTACTAACTTTTGCAATAACATTGCGCATAGTGATTTTTTAAGAAATCACAATCTTGCAAAAAACAAACTAACACAATATATTAGAAAACAAGTGAGTAAAACATGAGTAAAGTAAATATATTAGATTACACAAAAGATGAGTTATCACAGATAATAAAACCCTCTTTTAGAGCAAAACAGATATATGAATGGATATACAAAAAATATGTAAATTCTTTTGACGAGATGAAAAACCTGCCTAAAGCTTTAAAGGAAGGTCTAAATAAAAATTACAACCTTATGCCTCTTGAAATTGCCACCATAGAAGAGAGTAGGGACGGGAGCAAAAAGTATCTTTTTGTTTTAAATGATGGTTTGACCATGGAATCCGTACTTTTGCCTATGAAAAAAGAGCGATATGATGATGAAGGTAAACTCTTACATCACACAAGATACACTATCTGTATATCATCGCAGGTAGGTTGCAAGATAGGTTGTTCGTTTTGCCTCACAGGGAAGAGTGGTTTTTTTAGAAATCTAAGCCCAGGAGAGATAACATCTCAAGTGCTGATGATTAAAAAAGACAATGGTATAGCCCAAAACAGAAGAGTAAATATTGTGTTTATGGGCATGGGTGAGCCGCTGGACAATCTTGAAAATGTGCAAAAGGCTGTGAAAATTTTCTCAGATCCCTCAGGTCTTGCCATAAGTCCAAGACGTCAGACGATTTCTACAAGTGGACTAAGCTCTCAAATAAAAAAACTTGGGCATATGGATTTAGGTGTTTTACTGGCAATCTCTTTACATGCAGTAGACGATAAACTTAGAGAAGAGTTGATGCCCATAAACAAAGCTTACAATATAGAATCAATCATAAATGCAGTGAAAGAGTTTCCGATAGATACCAGAAAAAGAGTTATGTTTGAGTATCTTGTCATAAGGGATTTAAATGATGATTTAAAAAGCGCCAAAAAACTTGTAAAACTATTAAACGGCATAAAAGCCAAAGTAAATCTTATATTTTTTAACTCTCATGAGGGCAGTGAATATCAAAGACCTGAAGTCAAAGATGTATTGGCTTTTCAAGACTATCTTTTGAAGCATGGCATACTATGCACCATCAGAGAATCAAAAGGATTGGATATCAGTGCAGCTTGTGGTCAGCTAAAAGACAGAAAGGAGAAAGATGAGCATAGTTGATGCAGGAGAAGCAATCTTCTTGGTAATTATAGTTATTGGTGCCATATTTGGTATGGTTAAAGTTCTGTTTTTTGACAAATAGACACATATATTTGCTGCCCTAGACCAAATTCATTCATGCAAAAGTGAATTTGGCCAAGAGTAGCTAAGTACCTAAACAGCAATCCAGGTTTTACTTACTGCTAATTTATCACCAATATAAATCTCGCCTCTAAAAATATCTTCTTTTTTAAAAGTTCCGACTCCCTTTGGAGTGCCACTCATCACAATATCACCGTCTTCAAGAGTACAAAAAGATGATATCTCGTCTAAAATAACACTGGGTGCATAAATCATCAACTCAACACCTCCTATTTGTACCAATTCATCATTTATGTAGAGTTTTAAATTCAAACTGCCAATTTCCTCTTCGGATATATTTACAAATTCGCTAAAAACTCCTGCACCATCAAATGCCTTTGCTCTCTCCCATGGTAAGCCACTTTTTTTAAGTTTACTTTGTAGTGTTCTGTCTGTTAAATCCAGGCCAAATCCGACAGCACTTATCTTGGAATCTTTTATCAGAAAGGATAATTCTCCCTCATAGTGCAACTCAATATCTTGGGTACTCAGATTGCTACTTATAGCACTATTTGGCTTCATGAAAAGAACCATTGATGTAGGAATTTCATTGTTTAACTCTTTTATATGCTCTACATAATTTCTCCCTACACAAACAACTTTGCTAGGGGTTACTTCATTGCCGCTTACTACTACAGTATTCATTTACCAACCTTTCAAAATCTATTTCACTTTTGATATTATACTCTATGCCTTTATACACAAAACTTAAAAAATCAGCATGCAACATCAATCTACTTGCTCCACTTAATTTTAATCTCTCAGTTTCTGACATATCAGAATTTAAAAATCTATCTGCATCATCTTCATCAACCCCATAAATCGGATCTCCCACAATAGAATGTTTCACATGAAACAAATGAGCTCTTATTTGGTGAGTTCTGCCAGTGAGAGGGGAGGCTTCTACAATACTCATATCTAAAGGTTTTATATATCTTACGGGTTTGATATCAGTTATCGATACTTTTCCGCTACTATCTATATGAGATTTTATTCGCACTTTGGAAGAGGGGAGGTTGGATTTTAAATTTGCCTCTATTCTGAAATTTTTATCAACCTTTCCAAAAACTAGAGCCTTGTATTTTTTTTTGACCAACCTGTCAGCAAATAGTTTTTTTAACTCTCTCTCGCTGTTTTTATCTTTTCCAACAAGCACTAAGCCACTGGTACACTTGTCTATCCTATGTACAGCATTTGCATTTTTTCCAAAATATGATTTAATATCATCATTCAAAGTCTTTTCGCTATCAAGCATTTTTGGATGAATCATAATACCACTTGGTTTATCAAAAACTGCAAAATGAGTATTTTCATAGATTGGTTGAAGTCCTATAGGTTCAGGTTCGAAAAAAATAACTTCAATGCTGCCGAGCAAAAGAGAATTCTTGATTTTTACAAGCTTCCCATTTTCATAAATTCTTCCCCTGTCTATCCATTTTTGAGCTTCACTCATGCCACACCCGAACTCTTTAATCAAAAAAACATAAGCCTTTACAGGTTTCTTGATTTGAAACTTTTTTCTCACATATCCCATTAACTTTTAACCTTTTTTAACACACTTTTAGATAGAATAAATACATTATAATAACACAAGGACTCAAAATTATGGTTGAAAGATATGCCAGAGATGAAATGAAAAATAAATGGACTACTCAGGCGAAGTATGATGCTTGGCTTGAAGTAGAAAAAGCGACAGTGAAAGGTTGGAATAAATTAGGTCTTGTTCCAAACAATGACTGCCAAAATATACTTAAAAATGCCAAATTTGATATAAACAGAATAGATGAAATAGAGAGAAAAACAAAACATGATGTGATAGCATTTTTGACAAGTGTTTCTGAGAGCCTGGGAGAAGAGAGCAGATGGGTTCACTATGGCATGACAAGCTCAGACTGTATAGATACGGCTGTTGCACTTCAGATGAGAGACTCGCTAGAACTGATAATAGATGGTGTAAAAATCCTGATGAGAGCCATAGAAAAAAGAGCACAAGAACACAAAAAAACACTTATGGTAGGAAGAAGCCACGGCATACACGGAGAACCTATCACCTTTGGCCTGGTTCTTGCTGTCTGGTATGATGAAATCAAAAGAAATTTGGTAAATCTAGAACAGTCCCTTGAAGTGATAAGTGTAGGGCAGATAAGTGGTGCTATGGGCAATATGGCTCACTCGCCAATTGAGCTTGAAGAGTTCGTCTGCAAAGAGCTGGGATTAAAACCTGCTCCTGTATCAAACCAGGTAATCCAAAGAGACAGATACGCAAACCTTATGAATGCCTTGGCATTATTAGCATCTAGCTGCGAAAAGATAGCTGTAGCCATAAGACACTACCAAAGAACAGAAATCTATGAAGCAGAAGAGTACTTTAGCGAAGGACAAAAAGGGAGTTCTGCAATGCCACATAAAAGAAACCCGGTGCTAAGTGAAAATGTAACCGGACTTTGCAGAATAATAAGAAGCTATGCTGCACCTTCAATGGAAAATGTTGCTCTTTGGCATGAGAGAGATATCAGTCACAGTTCAGTTGAGAGATTTACGCTTCCTGACAGTTTTATCACAAGTGATTTTATGCTTCATAGACTAAGTGGGATCATAGAGAAACTTTTAGTCTACCCTGAGAATATGATGAAAAATTTAAACCTAACCGGGGGTTTGGTCTTTTCACAAAGAGTATTATTAGAGCTTCCTGCCAAAGGTGTAAGTAGAGAAGATGCCTATAAAATAGTGCAAAGAAATGCCATGAAAGTCTGGAAGGATTTGCAAGTAGGAAAACCCGCTCTGAACGAGAAGGGCGAGAGTCTGTTTTTAGAAAATCTTTTAAAAGATGAAGATTTAAGAAGTAAACTTAGCGAAAATGAGATAAAAGCATGTTTTGATTATAGCTACTATACGAAGAATGTAGATAACATATTTGCAAGAGTATTTAAATAAAAGGTGGTGGAAAATACATGTTAACAGTTCAAAAAAGAAATGGCCGAATTGAGCCATTGGATATTTCAAAAATACAAAAATATACAAGTTCAGCCATAGAGGGACTAGAAAATGTAAGCCAAAGCGAACTTGAAGTCGATGCAAAGATACAATTTCGTGATAAAATTACAACCAAAGAGATACAAAAAACACTCATTAAAACTGCTGTTGACAAGATAGATATAGACAGACCAAATTGGACATTTGTCGCAGCTAGACTCTTCTTGTATGATCTATATCACAAAGTAAATAAATTTACAGGCTATTGTCATTTGAAAGAGTATTTCGAAAGAGGCGAAAAAAAGGGCAGGATACTTCTAGGACTTAAAGACAAATACGACTTGGATGATCTAGATGCCTACCTTAAACCAGAAAGAGATTTACAGTTTACATATCTTGGCATAAAGACCTTGCATGATAGATACCTCATAAAAAACGCACAGGGTGTTCCAATAGAACTTCCCCAACATATGTTTATGGCAATAGCCATGTTTTTAGCACAAAATGAGCTTAACTCTCAAGATTGGGCAAAGAAATTTTATGATCTAATTTCTCAATTTGAGGTCATGCTAGCAACACCAACACTCTCAAATGCAAGGACGCCAAGACACCAGCTAAGTTCTTGCTACATAGGAAGTACTCCGGACAATATAGAAGGCATTTTCGACTCATACAAAGAGATGGCTCTTTTAAGTAAATTTGGAGGGGGAATCGGTTGGGACTGGAATCTTGTTCGCTCAATGGGTGGAATGATAGACGGACATAAAAACGCTGCCGGAGGCATCATACCATTCTTGAAGATAACAAACGATATAGCCATAGCAGTTGACCAATTGGGCACAAGAAAAGGTGCAATTGCAGTCTATCTTGAGCCGTGGCATATGGATATATCAGACTTTCTTGATCTAAAGAAAAACTCTGGTGAAGAGCGTCGTCGTGCACATGATCTTTTTCCAGCGCTTTGGATAAATGATATATTTATGAAAAGAGTGGAAGAGGATGGTATCTGGACACTTTTTGACCCGGCAGAAGTGACTGACTTGCCACATCTGTATGGAGATGAGTTTGAAGAAAAATATTTGAAATATGAGAGAGATGAGGATATATCAAAAGAGCATATAAAAGCAAAAGAGTTATGGAAAAAGATACTTCTTAGCTACTTTGAAAGCGGTAGTCCATTTCTCTGCTTTAAAGACAATGCAAACAGAGCAAACCCAAACAACCACAGCGGTATCATCAGAAGTTCAAATCTCTGTACAGAGATATTTCAAAATACTGAACCAAATCACTACAAAATCAAAGTTACATATGACGATGGAACCTATGACACATTTGACGAACACGAAAAAGTGATAGTAAATGGCCATATCGAAAAAGACGCAAAGAAAATTACAGCATTAGACAGCTTGAATGATAAAAATATCTTTATTGTTGAAAAAGAGATGATAGAGGGCAAAACTGCTGTATGCAATCTAGCTAGTATAAACCTCTCTAAAATAAATACAAAAGAGGATATCGAAAGGGTAATCCCAACGGCAACAAGAATGTTAGATAATGTCATAGATCTCAATTTTTATCCTCACGCAAAAGTAAAACACACAAACCTAAAGTCACGCGCTATAGGACTAGGTGTAATGGGCGAGGCAGAAATGCTGGCAGTCAATGGTATCAAATGGGGAAGCTATGAGCACTTTAGTAAAATAGACGAAATCATGGAAGCAGTAAGCTACAATATCATCAAAGCATCCTCAAACCTTGCCACAGAAAAAGGTACCTATCCTGACTTTGAAGGCTCCAAATGGAGCAGAGGTATTTTTCCTATAGACTCAGCGAATGAAGAGGCTAAAAAACTTGTTGATCGAGGAGGCTTGTTTGGACAAGTGTATGATTGGGAAGAGCTTAGAGGTAAAGTTAAGAAAAACGGTATGAGAAACGGCTACCTTATGGCCATAGCACCGACAAGCTCTATATCGATCCTTGTTGGTACCACCCAAACTATAGAGCCAGTCTATAAAAGAAAATGGTTTGAAGAGAATCTTTCAGGTATGATTCCTGTTGTTGTACCAAAACTCAATCCAAACACCTGGAACTTTTATACCCCAGCCTATGATCTCGATCAAAGAGTACTCATAAAAGCTGGCGCTATCAGACAAAAATGGATAGATCAAGGACAGAGTTTAAATATATTTCTAACACTGGATAAGGCAAGTGGAAAATACCTAAATGACATCTATATGTTGGCATGGAAACTAGGCATCAAATCAACATACTACCTTAGAAGTCAATCTCCCGAGAATAAACTCGATGTAGCAGACAGAAGCATGGAGTGTGAGGGTTGCCAGTAAGAATACCTTAAAAATAATTATTAATTTTAAATTTTAAATTTTAAATTAATAAAATCTCATATAAACTGATATTTTAGGGATATAATTCATTAAGTTTTATATCTCTAAAATCAACTCTTATTGCTTGTGACAAAAAAATAACACTATAATTTTTAAGTTTTAACTAAATATCAATACTATATAATCCTAGTAAAATATTATACAGGATTACTATGCTAGAAAAAGTCTTAAAACGGGACGGTACTACAGAAGATTTTCAAGCCTTCAAGATACAAGATGCTATCAAAAAAGCATTTAAAAGTGAAGGTGTAACTTATGATGAGAGTGTTTTTAACTCCATCGTCTCCAAAATGGAGAAAAAGAGAGCTGCCGCCGTAGAAGACATACAAGATATGATAGAGGTTGCGCTCTATAAGGCTAGATATTTTGATGTTATGCGCTCTTTCATGATTTATCGCCACACTCATAAGATGCAAAGGGAACATGTAGCAGGACTCAATGAAGATACAACTTTTGTCAACTCAACTCAAACCATAGAAGAGTATATCAACAAAAGTGACTGGCGTATCAAAGCAAACTCAAATACCGGTTATTCAAATGCCGGTCTGGTAAACAATACGGCTGGTAAAATAATAGCAAACTATTGGCTAGACAAGATATACTCAAAAGAAGAGGGCTTTGCCCACAGAAACGGAGACTATCACATACATGACCTAGACTGCCTTACTGCATATTGCGCCGGATGGAGTCTAAGAGCACTACTCAACGAAGGATTTAACGGCGTCAGAGGCAGAGTAGAGTCTCGTCCGCCAAAACACTTTAGAGAAGCACTGGGACAGATGGCAAATTTTTTAGGCATCTTACAAAGTGAATGGGCGGGAGCTCAGGCTTTTAGCTCTTTCGATACATATCTGGCTCCTTATGTATTTAAGGACCGGTTACCTTATGATGAGATAAAAAAAGCAATAGTAAGTTTTGTTTACAACCTGAATGTTCCTGCAAGATGGGGGCAGAGTCCTTTTACCAATATCACGATTGATTGGACAGTGCCTAGTGATTTAGCTGATCAGACTCCTACATGTAGAGATATACACCTTTTTAAAGAGATAGAAGATGAGGCCTTGGAAAAAGAGGCAAAAAGAAGGGGTGTTGACAAACTCGAAAATCTAACATACAAAGATTTTCAAAAAGAGATGAATCTCATCAATAAAGCATACTATGAAGTAATGACAGAAGGCGATAGAACCGGACAGCCTTTTACTTTCCCTATACCGACGGTAAATATAACAGAGGATTTTGACTGGTATGGAGAAAACACTGATGTACTATTTGAAAATACAGCAAAAATCGGTTCATCCTACTTTCAAAACTTCATAGGAAGCCAATATATGAAAGATGAAAAGGGCAATCTCATAGAGAACCCCAAAGCCTACAAGCCCGGCAATGTCAGAAGCATGTGTTGCAGACTGCAACTAGACTTGCGGGAGCTTTTAAAAAGAGGGGGAGGGCTCTTTGGAAGTGCAGAGATGACAGGAAGTATCGGTGTTGTAACTATAAACATGGCGAGACTCGGATATCTAAACAAGGGAAATAAAAAAGCAATATTCAAAGAGGTTGAGCACTTGATGGATTTAGCCAAATCAACACTTGAGAAAAAAAGAGTATTTGTGCAAGAGATGTATGACAGAGGCCTGTATCCATATACCGCTAGATATCTACCCGGTTTTAACAACCACTTTTCTACTATCGGGGTAAACGGCGTAAATGAGATGATAAGAAATTTTACAAATGACAAACACAACATATCTGATGAATTTGGAATGAAATTTGCTACAGAGTTGTTAGATTTTATGCGTCAAAAGATGCTTGGTTATCAAGAAGAGACAGGCAATCTCTACAACCTCGAAGCAACTCCGGCAGAGGGTACGACATATAGATTTGCCAAAGAGGACAAGAAGAGATACCCAGATATCATGCAAGCAGGAATGGGAGATAATATTTACTATACAAACTCTTCTCAACTGCCAGCTGATTTTACTGACGACCCTTTTGAAGCGCTTGATTTACAAGATGATCTGCAGTGTGAATATACAGGAGGGACAGTTCTTCACCTCTATATGAAAGAGAGGATAAGTTCAACAGAAGCGTGTAGGCAGATGGTAAAAAATGTCATTTCAAACTATAGAATGCCGTATCTGACCATAACACCGGTTTTTTCTGTGTGCGAAAAACATGGTTACATAAGTGGTGAACATGAGTATTGTCCATATTGTGATAAAGAACTGATAGAAAAACATAAAGGAGAGATAGATGAGCAAAAACGAACTGCTTAAAAGACTGGAAGGCGAACGAACAAAATGTATCGTCTACACTAGAGTTATGGGTTACCATAGGCCAGTAGAAAGCTTCAATGTCGGAAAGACAGGCGAGCATAAAGAGAGAGTTCAGTTTGTCGAGAGACTTTCTAACAGATAAGCCGCTATACGACATAACAAGATTTACGACGCTGGATTTTCCCGAGAATCTAGCGTCAATCTTTTGGTTTTGCAAATGCAATATGAGATGCCCCTACTGTTACAACACGCCTATCGTCTTTGGCGAAGGAACAATAAGCATACAAGAAGCACTCAACTTTCTAAAAACCAGGCAAAACAGACTTACAGGAATCGTACTGAGTGGTGGAGAATGCACACTCTACCCGCACCTTGAAGAGTTGTGCAAAAAGATTAAAGATTTGGGCTTCAAGATAAAAATAGACACAAACGGGACAAATCCAAAGTTATTAAAACACTTGGTACAAAATAGATTGGTCGACTACATAGCCCTTGATTACAAGGCACCAAAAGAGAAATTTGAAAATATAACACAAAACAGAAACTTTGATGATTTTCAAGAGACACTGGACTTTCTAATCCATACAGATTTTCCCTTTGAAACAAGAACAACCGTGCACTCCGGATTACTAAACGAAAATGATATAAATAGAATAATAGATGATTTACATACAAGAAACTACACAAAGACCTACTATCTGCAAAACTATCTACATGTAGATGATAATATAGGCCTGATAGATGAACAACACAGACAAATAGATATATTAAAATTAAACAACAAAATTAAAATAGATTTTCGAGAATTTTAGTTTATTTTGCCTAGTTGCTCCTGAAAAACAAACACCCTTGTTTCAAGCTTTAAAGCAGTTTTATGATATAATTTCACAACTAAAAAATTGTTAAATAGTGCAAAAAATATATCCAAAGGTTTAATAATAATGAATAAAAGCAAAAATTTTTTATGTGCAATAGTTGAAGAGGACTTGAAGTCAGACAAATATAAAGAGATTGTCACAAGATTCCCTCCGGAGCCCAATGGATTCCCACACATTGGGCATGCCAAGTCTATTGCTATAAATTTTGGTATTGCACGGGATTATAAAGGTCACTGTAACCTCAGAATGGATGACACAAACCCGACTAAAGAAGATGTGAGATATGTTGAGGCTCTTAAAGATGCGGTAAAGTGGCTTGGATTTGACTGGGGCGATAATGTATATTTTACTTCCGATTATTTCCCTAAACTATATGATTATGCCCTCAAACTCATTAAAATGGGCAAGGCATATGTTGATAGTCTAAGCGAAGAAGAGATGCGAGAATACCGTGGAACCATCACAGAGGCAGGAAAACGCAGCAAATATGCCAAGCGTAGTATTGAAGAGAATTTAGACCTTTTTAGAAGGATGAAAAAAGGTGAATTTAAAGACGGTGAGCATGTTTTAAGAGCAAAGATTGATATGAGTGCAGCAAATATGAAAATGCGGGATCCACTCCTGTACCGTATCAGGCATGTGCATCATTTTAGAGCAGGAGATGAGTGGGCTATTTATCCGATGTATGACTTTGCTCACTGCCTGTCTGATTATATCGAAGGAGTTTCTCACTCTATCTGCACGCTGGAGTTTGAAAATAATCGTGATATTTACAACTGGATACTGGACGAACTTAAACTTGAGCCACCACGACCATATCAGTATGAATTTGCACGACTAAATATCAACTACACTGTTATGAGCAAAAGGAAGCTTTTGGAGCTGGTTGAAGGCGGAGTAGTTAGTGGATGGGATGATCCTCGTTTGCCTACAATTGCCGGATATAAAAGAAGGGGTTATACTCCACAATCTATTTTAAATTTCTGCGATCAAATAGGCATAGCAAAAGCAAATTCAATGGTTGATGTTTCACAGCTAGAATTTTGCATAAGAGATGATTTAAATAAAAAAGTACCACGCGTTATGTGTGTGCTTGACCCACTAAAAGTTACAATCGAAAATTATGATGGTTATGAAGAGATTGATGCTTCGTACTACCCGCATGATGTGCCCAAAGAGGGTACAAGAGCACTGCCTTTCTCTCATGAGATCTATATTGAGCGTGAAGATTTTATGGAAAATCCTCCAAAAGGCTACTTCCGTCTTACACCTAAACAACCAGTGAGACTTAAACATGCTTATATCATATCTTGCAAAGAAATTATAAAAGATACCAGTGGCAATATTACAGAGATAAAAGCAGAGTATTACCCTGAATCCAAAAGTGGCTCAGACCGTAGTGATATCAAGGTTAAAAGTGCTATTCAATGGGTAAGCGCCAAAGAGGCTAAAACTATCGAAGTAAGACTCTATGACAGATTGTTCTCTTGTAAAAATCCTGAAGGAATAGAAGATATAAACCCAAATTCTTTGCAAATTATCAAAAATGCTATTATTGAGCCTGCTGTTATAACCCAAAAACCTGATGAGAGATTTCAGTTTGAGCGACAAGGGTATTTTTATGCTGATCCAGTTGATTACGCTGATGAAAACCCTGTGTTTAATAAAATTGTCAGTCTTAAAGACTCTTGGGCTAAAAAGACAGAAGCGGACAAACCTGCTACACCCAAGTCTCAAGCAAAAAAGAAACATATAGAGGGTGTTGTAGCACCCATGAGTGAAGTCCAGAAAAGATTATTTGATAAGTATAATTTAGAGCTTGGGCTAAACAGTGAGGTAGCCAATACTCTAGCTCGCGATGAACGACTTTCGTCATTTTACAAAGAGGCACTGTCTATTCTTAACAGCCCGGTGAGTCTAGCTAATATTGTGAGCAATGAGATAGCAAGGGAGATAAAAGAGAAACAAATAAGTGAGCTAAAATTTGGCGCAAAGCAGATAGCCCAGCTTGTTGAAATGATTGATAATAAAACTATTTCAAATAAAATTGCCAAACAAATCTTTGAAGAGATGACAAAATCCGGAGAAGATCCAGCACAAATAGTTGAAGATAAAGGACTTGTGCAAATAAGTGACCCCTCTAAGATTTTGCCTATTATTGACGAAGTAATTAAAAAAAATCCAGATAATGTCGCCAAGTTTAAAGCAGGCAATACCAAACTTCTAGGCTTCTTTGTGGGTCTTGTGCTAAAAGCTACAAAGGGCAAAGCAAACCCAAAAATAGTAAATGAACTTCTAGCCGAGAAGTTATAGTTAAGTTCTTTTAGGTAAAATATAAAAAACTAAGGACACAAAATATGAATAGAAAACATATATACAATCCGGACTCAAATGAAAGTCTAAATGACCGCAGAATATTTGGTGGAAATCCTCATGGTATTTTAAACTTTACTCAGGCAAAATACCAATGGGCTCTGAAGTTATGGGATATGATGGAGGCAAACACCTGGTTTCCAAAAGAGGTTGATACTACAAAAGATGTTATTGATTATAACAGAAACCTAACCAATGCCGAAAAAAGAATGTATGACCTTGTTTGGTCACAGCTTATAAGTATGGACAGCTTTCAGACAAACAATCTGGCAGACAATATAAATCCCTATATAACAGCTCCTGAGATAAATGCCATACTCATTCGTCAGGCTTATGAAGAAGCAAACCATTCCAAATCTTATGCTGTTATGGTTGAAGCGATTTGTGATAATACTGATCTTATCTACGAGATGGAAAAGCATGATGAGATGTTAAGGCGAAAGAATGACTATATTTCAAGCGTTTATGAAGAGCTTGCGGGTGATGTAACAGATGAAAAGATAGTCCTCGCAATGTTCGCAAATCAAATTTTAGAAGGACTTTACTTCTATGCCGGCTTTACTGCTATTTATGCCCTAGCAAGAGCAGGAAGGATGCTTGGAAGTGCTCAAATGATAAGATTTATACAACGAGATGAGATAACTCACTTGCTACTCTTTCAAAATATGATAAACTCGACTAGAAAAGAGAGACCTGATCTTTTCACACCAGAATTAGAAAAGAAAGTTCTTAATATGTTTGAAAAAGCAGGTGAACTTGAAATCGAGTGGGGAAAATACATCACACAAAACCAAATAATGGGCTTTACCGATGAGATTATCGAAGAGTATATACACTATCTCATAGATGACAGATTAGGTGCAGTTGGATTTAAAAAGATCTACAACGCAAGTCATCCCATCAAGTGGGTGGACGACTTTTCAAAGTTTAATGAACAAAAAACAAACTTTTTTGAGGGAAATGTAGCAAATTACAGTAAAGGAAGCTTATCTTTTGACGATTTCTAGTCTAGTTTCACTACAATTTGATTATGCAACCAAGAGTTTTGAAGAAAACTTTGAAACTCTTGGTTCTCTTATACGAAAAACCAAAAAAAACTCTCTTGTCTTGGCACCGGAACTCTGCCTTAGTGCCTATAGTTATGACGATTTAAATAAAAGCGCAGAGTTTTCACAAAAAGTATTGCCGAAGCTAAAAGAGTTCTCAAAGAAGAGAATTTTATCTTTAACAATGATACAAAAAGAGGGTGGAAAGTTTTTTAACAACGCCAAGATTTTTGCAAACGGAGGGGAGATTTATTCTAGGGCAAAAACAAAACTGTTTAAGTTAGGAGATGAGCAGAACTATTTTAAAAGCGGGGATGCGGAAGATATAAAGATAATCGATATAGATGGGATAAAAGTTTCACTTCTCATCTGTTTTGAGCTTAGATTTATAGATTTATGGCAAAAATTAAGAGGCTCTGATATAATTTTGATACCATCATATTGGGGTAGACCAAGAAAGTCTCAACTGAAGGCTCTGGGTATTGCTCTTGGTATTGCAAACCAATGCTTTGTTATAATTTCCAACAGTAGCGATAAAGATATGGCATCGGCTAGCTGCATAATAGATCCTTTTGGGAAGTGTATTGAAGATGATGCGCTAAAAATGCTTAGTGCAAAATTTGATAAAAATTTGATAAAAAAGATGAGAAGATATATGGATGTAGGATTATAATGACAAAAATTGACAGTTTTGCCCTGAAAATGAGGCTTGAAAAATCTAAAAAAATGGCTGATGAGATAGAAAAAATATGCAATATTGACAAAAGTGTTTACAGTGCACTTGCCAACAGTGAAAGAGAGCTTTTTGTACCAAAAGGTTTTGGCAGACATGCCTACAAACTAGATGCTTTACCTCTGGTTGCAGACCAATGGATAAGCTCTCCCCTAACAGTTGCAAAGATGAGTGAAGCACTTACATGCAGAGGTGCCGACAGCGTGCTTGAAATAGGGTGCGGAAGTGGATATCAGGCGCTGATTTTAAGTAAATTGATTCGTAGAGTCTTTAGCATAGAGAGAGTTGAAAGATTGGCAAAAGAGGCAAAAGAGAGATTTAAGACTCTGGGCATTCACAACATAAATGTAAGATATGATGACGGTCAAAACGGCTGGAGAGAATATGCTCCATTTGATCGAATCTTATTTTCTGCATCCATAGAAGAGATACCAAATAAACTGTTTGAACAATTAAAGACAGGTGGCATCTTGGTAGCACCCATTGAAAAAAACAAAAAACAGATTATTACAAGATTTACAAAAACAGCAGATTCTATCAAAAAAGAGGAATTGGACGACTGCCTCTTTGTGCCTGTAGTAAAGGGCAAAACAAGATAGATTAGTCCAATATCTCTCTTATTAAAAGTTGTGGAGTTACAAGTCCTCTGTAATCATTTTTTGAAACGGTAAAAAGTATATTTACCTTCTCTCCTCTTTTAACCTCTTTATCAAAATTAAAAAAGATAGACTCTAGAGTGGTACCACCATCTTCAAGTATCAGTTTTAGGTGATTTCTGTCTTTGCCAAGTTTTCTATCTACTTTAACATATATATCTTTTAGCACAAAGCTCGGTTTTGGATTTTTCTGCCCGTATGGCTCAAACTCTTCTAAAATCTCCAACAGTTCAAAATCTATGGCATCAGGCTCTATCTCACCCAAAACATCAGGACTGGCTTTGAGTTTTGAGCTCTCTATCTTTTTTGCAGCTATATACATCCTGTCTCTAAATTCTTGAAGATTCTTTTTTTCCAAAGAGACTCCAGCCGCCCCTTTATGGCCACCAAATCCTAAAAGTATATCTTTTTGTTGCTCCACCAAAGAGAGTATATCAACTTCACCAACACCTCTGGCACTTCCTTTTGCTTTATCTCCCGTGATAGAAAAGACAATTGCTGGTTTCTTAAATCTTTTTGAAAGTCTGGAAGCTACGATACCTACTATACCCTCATGCCACTCTTCACCCCATGCTATAATGATATTTTCATCATCTTTAACATACCTTAAAGAGTCCTCAAACAAAAGCCTCTCTTCATCTTTTCTTTCATTATTTAACCCTACTATATACTCCAGTCTATCCATAGCATCTTCTATATTGGATGATTTTAAAAAATTATATGAAAATTTTGCATCCTCCATCCTGCCTGAACTGTTTATCAGAGGTGAAATCAAAAACGATATCTCATCACTCTGTAAACATTTTTTACAAAAGTATCTTTTTATAGCTTCAAATGCTGGTCTTTTTGATTTATTAAGAGCCTCTATACCTTTTTTAACCATGACTCTGTTCATGTCTTTTAACTCCATCATATCCGCCATTATAGCTATACAAAGGAGATCCAAAAAAGATGAAAGATTGTATTTTATACCCAATTTCTCTTTTATAGATGCAACTAGATACCAAGCCACCTGCGCGCCACAGATCTCGCAATTTGGAAAGGAGCACCCCTCTTGCTTAGGATTGATGATAGCATAGGCATCAGGTACTTGAGACGGAATACTATGATGATCAGTGATGATTAAATCTATGCCATTCTCTTTGCAGTAAATTGCCGGCTCAATAGCAGAAATACCGTTATCAACTGTGATGATAACATTGGCATCAAGCTTTTGTACAATGCCCAGACTTAATCCATATCCGTCACTGAATCGATTAGGTATAACCAACTCATACTCTACCCCAATATCATCAAAAAATGTACTCAAAATTACACTGGAAACTACCCCGTCCACATCATAGTCACCAACTATCGCTATATTTTCCCCATCTTGTATAGCTTTTACAATTCTAAGAGATGCCTTATCTATATCTTTGAAAAATTCTGGCTTTGGAAGCTCTTCAAGTTTTGTACATTCATCCTTCTCAAACCTACTTGAAAGTATATCTCTAATATCCTTTTTTGTTAGCAATTTAGCCATTTTTTCTTTTTTCTACTGAAGCCTTTGCAAATGAAACCAGCACCTTATTTGGATTGGTTAATCTTGAGGTAAACTCGGGATGAAACTGCACACCCAAGAAAAATGGATGGTCTTTTAGCTCGACAGTCTCAATTAAACCATCAGATTCACCACCAACTATAAGTCCTTTTTTTTCAAAAGCATCTCTATACACAGGGTTTGCTTCATATCGGTGTCTGTGCCGTTCCCTTATGGTCTCTTCGCCATCATATATATCTCTAAGAAGTGAGCCCTTCTTTGTATCGCAACTATAGCCTCCCAAACGCATTGTGCCACCAAGTGGGCTATTGTAAGTACGAAGCTGTTTTTTACCGCTTGCATCTATAAAAGAATCTATGAGGTAAACTATAGGATTTTTACAATCTTTATCAAATTCGATAGAGTTTGCATCTTCAATTTTCAGCACATCTCTGGCAAACTCTATAAGTGCCAACTGCATTCCGAGACAAATCCCCAAAAATGGTATCTTATGTTCTCTTGCATACTTTATCGCCTCTATTTTACCCTCTATTCCTCTGTGTCCAAAACCACCGGCGACCAAGATACCATCAACATCACTCAGCAACTCTTTACTTTCGCTTTCTTCTATCTTTTCAGAATCCACCCATTTCAGATCTATCTTTGTGTTTAAATTTGCTCCAGCGTGTATAAAAGATTCTGTAAGCGATTTGTATGACTCTTTTAAGTCAATATATTTCCCAACAAATGCTATCTTTACTTCACCCCTCGGCGCAACAACTCTTTTGACCAAAGTATCCCAATTTTCCATATTGGGATTCAATTCCCCTAGATTTAAAATTTGAGAAATCGGGCTTAGGATATCCTCTCTTAAAAAATTTAACGGTACTTTGTAGATAGTCGCTGCATCCAAAGACTCTATAACAGAGTTTCTATCCACTCCGCAAGAAAATGCAAGTTTATTTTTCAACTCTTTTGGCAAAGGCATTTCGCTTCTGCATATAAGCATATCCGGTGTGAGTCCAATCCTTCTGAGCTCTTGAACAGAGTGTTGGGTTGGCTTGGTTTTAAGTTCTCCGGCTACTTTTATATAAGGTATAAGCGTGAGATGGATATTCATATATCTTCCTTTGCCCACCTCGGTTCCAAGACCTCTTATGGCTTCTAAAAATGGCAAGCCCTCTATATCCCCTACAGTCCCGCCTATCTCTACCAAAAGTACATCTTGGCCGACTCCTGCTTTTTTTATCCTTCTTATAATTTCATCGACGATGTGAGGTATAACCTGTATGGTTTTTCCAAGATAATCACCCTTTCTCTCCCGTTCAATTACTGATGAATAAACTCTTCCTGTTGTAAAGTTGTTTTTTTGGTGAAGATTTTCATCCAAAAATCTCTCATAATGACCCAAATCAAGATCGGTTTCTGCTCCATCGTCTGTGACAAAGACCTCTCCGTGTTCCAGTGGACTCATTGTGCCCGGATCTACATTTATATATGGGTCAGCTTTTAAAATACTAACTTTTAATCCACAATTTTTTAAAAGCGTAGCGATACTAGCAGCTGCTATACCTTTTCCAAGTGAGCTCAAAACTCCGCCTGTTACAAATATATATTTTGTTTTTTTATTTGCCATAAATCTTGCCTTACTGTCTTAATAACCGTGATTATATCTCAATTTACATAATATCTTGATTATGATAAAATGTGTACGCAGAACAACTAAACCAAAAAATGAGAAAAAAATGACAACACAAAGCATACTTGATTTATTAAAAGAGGAGATAGTTCCTGCACAAGGTTGTACGGAGCCCATAGCTTTAGCTTATGTCTGCGCAAAAGCAGTTGAAATTTTAGGTACAAAACCCGAGAAATTAGACATATATGTTTCTGGTAATATGATAAAAAATGTAAAATCCGTGAACATTCCAAATGCAGGTGGTCTGATAGGCATAGAGGCAGCTTGTGCGATGGGAGCTATCAAAGGCGATGCCTCAAGAGAGCTGATGGTCATAAGTCATATCAAAGATGAAGATTTGAAAGAAGTCAAGGCTTTTTTAGATAGAGATCTCATCAAAGTCATCCATGACAAAACCGATATACCACTATATGCAAAAGCTATTGTTTACAGCGGAGATGAAAGTGCGATGGTAGAGATCAAACATCTACATACAAATATAACAAAAATAGAAAAAAACGGCAAAAATATCATAAACAGGGCTTGCAATGATGCAGAGTTCAGCACGCCTTATGAAGAGCGAGAAAAACTAAGCGTAAAAGGCATATACGAGCTTGCCAAAAGCATTGACATTGATCTCATCAAAGATCTGTTTGACTTGGTGATTGAGCGAAACAGCAAAATAGCAAAAGCAGGGCTTGATGGAAAATACGGCATAAACATAGGTTGTATGATAAACAAAAACATACAAAAAGGGCTATACGGAGATGACCAAAGAAACAGATGTGCAAGTTTTGCTTCAGCAGGAGGTGATGCCAGAATGAGCGGATGTTCTTTACCTGTAATGACTACAAGCGGAAGTGGAAACCAAGGCATGGCGGCCTCTTTGCCTATCATAAGGTATTGTATAGATCAGGGCAAATCTCATGAAACCCTCATTCGAACACTCTTTTTCTCACATCTGACTACGATACATCTAAAATCCAGTATAGGGAGACTCTCCGCATTTTGTGGTGTCATATGTGCTACAAGTGCTGTAAGCGGTGCATTGGTATTTGTAGAAGATGGTAACTATGAGAGCGTATCTATGGCTGTCACAAACTCTTTGGGAAATATCTCCGGGGTTATTTGTGATGGCGCAAAAGCATCGTGTGCTATGAAGATTGCTACTGGTGTATATACCGCCTTTGACTCCTCAATGCTAGCTCTCTCTCATAGAGCACTTCACAGTGGAGAGGGCATAGTAGGCAGAGATATAGAAGAGACTATAAACAACATAGGCATACTGGCAAAAACCGGAATGAAAGAGACAGACAATATAATTCTAAGCATTATGGAAAAAAATTAAAATATCTTAAAAAACTTTACAAAACCTCTGTTTTTGTCAAAAAGTAAGAAAAACAGAGGTTTTTTATCATATTCATCCCTGTTTTTGTCATATCTATAAATAAATTATTAACAAAATAAGAATATTTAGTAAATTCTTTAAGAAAAAATAGTGTAAAATTGTTACACTATTAAAATTATGAGTTAAAATTCATTTGTTTTTATTATTTTTTAAGCATTATTTATATATAATTCCGAAATTATTTTAAAGGAGCTAAAATGTTCTCAAAACTAAACCCAATTCAAGTATTAGGTATTTTTGATTTTGTTGCCGTTATCGGTCTAGTTGCATTTGCTTATGCAGTCCTTGCGTAGTATGTTCTGCGCGTAACTTCAAACCCAAATCAGGGACCACAAAAGTGATTCTTGATTTGGGTTTGAAGAAATTCAAAAACAATCTCCTTTGATATAGGGATGTTAACCATCCCTATGCAACTCAATTTGAAGTTTTTCCATTTTTCTTTTCATTCTTTGCTCAAAAGCCTCATTTGATGGAGAGCTTTCATCTGAAAATTTTACTTTACCGTACAGAACACAACCTCTATCACCCGGATCGCACTCTTTTTTGATGATGTCACAGATTCCGCTTATATCATGCGGGCAAGTCCATCCGCCCTGGTTCACATATACTCCTTCACAAGCACGCTTAATCCCGCGACTATAAACTGAACAGCAATAGCGCCCACTATAAGCCCCATAAGTCTGGTTATGATTTTGGAGCCTGTGATTCCAAGGTATTTTTTTATATAGACACTATTTCTAAAAGAGAGATAAACACTCAAGGCAACGATAAGAAATCCTAATACAAAAGCAGACAAAGAAGCCACGCTATCACTCTGATTTCTCAGTATCAGTATAGTAGCAAAAATTCCCGGCCCAAAAGTTATGGGTATCGCCAGCGGTATGATAGAAAAATCCTCATGCTCCTTCGCTTCAACTCTCTCCTCTTTTGTCTGATTTTTGGATTCTATATAGCCATTTACCATCTTTATCGCCATCAAAAGCAAAACAATTCCACCCATAACTTTGAGTGAATCTATCTCTATGCCAAAAAGCTTGAGCAAGAAATTTCCGCTGACCAACACCACAAAAAAAGCGATGATAATGGTAAGTGTTGATTTTAATGCTATCTTGGATATCTCTTCTTTAGAGGAGTTATCACTAAGCAATGAGAGCATGATGGCACTCACTCCCAAAGGATCAACTATAGCCATCATGGTTATCGTATCTTGCAAAAGCAGATCAAAAAAATTAGTCATCAAATTCCGTTTTCAGAACCGCACCGTTGCTTGCATTGCTGACAAGCTGTCTATACTGCTTGAGCCAGCTACCTTTTATGTCTTTTACTTTTGGCTTGAAATTTGCCTTTCTTCTTGCTATCTCTTCATCACTTAGTTCAACTTCAAGTATATATTTATCTACATCTATGTGTATGATATCTCCGTCTTGAAGAAGTCCTATCATACCACCCTCAGCAGCTTCAGGAGATACATGACCTATGCTTAGACCCCTTGTTGCCCCACTAAATCTTCCGTCTGTTATAAGCGCAACATCGGCACCAAGCCCCATACCCATGACCAAACTTGTCGGGCTCAACATCTCTTGCATACCAGGACCGCCTCTTGGACCCTCGTATCTGATGACTGCTACATCACCTTTTTTTACTTTTCCACCTACTATGCCTGCTATCGCCTCTTGTTGAGAATCAAAACAAACTGCTTTTCCTCTATAAGTTCTCTCGCCCACTATGCCTGCAGTCTTAATGACACAGCCTTCTTCTGCCAGATTGCCAAACAGTATAGCCAGGCCTCCAACCTTAGAGTACGAGTTGGCAAGTGAATGTATAACACTCTCGTCTATGATAGGTGAATTAGCTATTCTCTCGCCTATACTCTCCCCTGTAACTGTCAGATTATCTACATGCAGAGCATCTGTATTCATCTTGCCAATTTCGCTCATCACGGCATTTACACCACCGGCCCTATCTATATCTTCCATATGAATATTTGGCAGAGATGGAGAAATTTTTGCTATATGAGAAACTTTTTTGCTGATAGCATTGATGTCTGCTATATTGAAGTTTACACCTGCTTCTTTTGCTATCGCCAACATGTGAAGGACCGTATTTGTACTTCCGCCCATAGCCATATCTATAGCAAAAGCATTTCTTACTGCATTTTCATTTAGTATATTTCTAAAGTTAAACTTTTCATCAAGCGCTATCTCACAAACTCTTTTTGCAGCTTTTCGTATAAGCACTTCTCTCTGGGGAGTAAGAGCAGGGATAGTGCCATTTCCCGGGAGTGCTATGCCCATGGCTTCCATCAGGGTATTCATGCTGTTTGCAGTAAACATTCCTGAGCAACTTCCACCACTTGGGCAGGCATTGCACTCTATCTCTGTGAGTTCATCCTCTGTGATGTCACCTTTTTCAAACTGTCCTACTGCTTCAAAAGCAGTTGCTAAGTCTATCGGCTGACCATTTTTTATGTAGCCTTTTTTCATAGGTCCTCCGCTGACAAAAACAGTCGGAACATTTACTCTAAGAGCTCCCATAATCATACCGGGGATTATCTTATCGCAATTTGGCATACATATCATCGCATCAAGTTTGTGTGCATTCATAACAGTCTCTATAGAGTTAGCGATAAGCTCACGACTTGGAAGAGAGTAGAGCATACCATCATGACCCATAGCGATACCATCATCTACACCGATAGTATTAAACTCAAAAGGAATACAACCATTTTTTCTTATCTCATCTTTAATAATTTCACCATATTTGTTCAAAAAGAAGTGTCCGGGAATAATCTCTATAAAAGAGTTTGCCACGCCGATAAACGGCTTGTCAAAATCCTCATTTTTAACTCCTGTTGCACGAAACAAGCTCCTGTGAGGTGCCCTGTCATAACCTTTTTTTACTTGATCACTACGCATGGTTTTCCTTTAATTTTTCTGTAATTATAAGCTTTTAGTGCTTTATACTATTTTAACCCTTTACATTTTAGCAAATAATTGATATAATTTCGTCTCATTTTTAAATGCGGGAATAGCTCAGCGGTAGAGCACGACCTTGCCAAGGTCGGGGTCGCGAGTTCGAACCTCGTTTCCCGCTCCATTTATTTTAAAAAGAGAAATTTGATAGTCGTTTGCCCGGATGGCGGAATTGGTAGACGCAAGGGACTTAAAATCCCTCGCTCATTGCGAGCGTGCCGGTTCAAGTCCGGCTCCGGGCACCACCAGATAATTTGGATAGGCTTTGAGATGGCGACATAGCCAAGTGGCTAAGGCAGGAGCCTGCAAAGCTCTGATCCCCGGTTCGAATCCGGGTGTCGCCTCCATATTGTCGAGAATTTGGTGTTTGGTTTATTAAGAATCTTTTTTGTTTTGATTTTTATATCAGAACTCACTTTTAACATTGTCGGGAGATGGCAGAGCTTGGTTTAATGCACCGGTCTTGAAAACCGGCGAGGGTAACACCTCCAGGAGTTCGAATCTCCTTCTCCCGGCCACTACACTTCAAACCCCTATTTTACGGTACTTCAAGAGTTTAAAAATGTTACTGTGCCCAAAAGTGCCAGATTACCTCTTCTAAAAAGAGTGTTCTTTGTTTATTTCCCCCATCCATACTCTCAAGTATGCTTTTTGTTGGCGATAGATCTCTTTTTGCTTATCATGATCTTTGATCTGCTTTTGATAACTTTTGTACCTTTTTTAACTACATTTCTACCATCAATTTACTAAACATAAAACTCCTCATCTTTTCTATCTGAGACAAACATATGTCCGGGTGCGTGAGTGATGGCAAAAGGAAGTTTGACATCCAGCAGGGCATTTTGAGGTGTCACGCCACAGGGCCAAAAGAGTGGGATTTCATCTTTTTTTATCTCTACAGGATCACCGTATTCGGGTTTGTTTATATCTTTTATGCCTATCATCTCGGGATAGCCTACTTGTATGGGAGTTCCGTGCATATTTGGATAGTGGCTCGTCACCACGCAGGCATCAGCTACTCTCTCTTTTGCGATTGGACGCATAGAGACAACCATATCTCCTCTCCAGATGCCAACAGGATTTAATTTTATATTTGTACTATACATCGAGACATTGACATTTTGCTCTACATGCCTTAGATTTATGCCCGCTTTCAATAAAGAGGTCTCGAAAGTAAAACTACACCCTATAAGAAAAAAAACCAAATCTTTACTATAGTATTCTTCTATACTTTGGACCTGTTTTGTTACTTTTCCGTTTTCGATGATATTATACAGTGGTAGTTCATTTAAGAGATTTGCACCCTCAGCCAGGTTTTTTGCGTGGAATCCGTTTTTTACAACTTCCAAAAGTGGCATAGCTTTGGAGTTCTGTTTAGCAAACTCTTCAAAACTTTTGGCATGCTCTTTTGGTATAACAAACATATTTGCCTGTACAAATCCTTCACAATACCCTGCAGTCGGTTTTACAAACTCACCCTTTGCGATTTTGGCTCTTAACTCTTTTGCTTGCATTTTACTTCCTTGTCTGTAGTTGTTTTTAAGCTTTTTAATTATAGAATAATCCACCATGAAAAACAATAAAACAGTAGATAAAATCATACTTAGTTACTCCACAAGGGGTATGGATCTTATACAAAAAGAGTATCCCGAAACTCAGTTTTGTAGAAAAGCGGTGGAGAATTTTCTTGAACTTGAGAGTGGAACAATCTTTTTATATACCGGATTTTATGTCGGGGGTCACGCTGAAACTGATGGGCCAGTGGGAACTTACTTTTTGGCAATGGCGCTGGAAAAACTAGGATACAAACCAGTCATAGTGAGTGACAGATACTGCTTGGAGTATTTTAAAGATATAACCCCTTTATATATGCCACTTAGCGGAACAAAGAAAAAAGAGAATAAACAAATCCTAAAAGAGTACAATCCCATATGCCATATCTCCATAGAGAGACCAGGGCAAAATAGAGATGGAAAGTATCTCAACTCAAAAGGCATTGACATCGGTGAGTTTACCGCTCCTTTAGATGAACTTTTTATACAGGCAAAGAAGAGTGCGCCCACTTTTGCCATAGGTGACGGCGGAAATGAAATAGGTATGGGAAACTTCAAAGAATTTATAAAGAACACTCTACATGTAGAGCCCTGTGTGGTTGAGTGTGACTACCCCATCATCGCATCAGTATCAAACTGGGGTGCTTATGGTTTTATCGCTTATTTGCAATTTTTCACAAGAAAAAAGTTACTTCCGACCATAGAGGAGGTTGAAGAGTATATGGAACATATTTTAAGCCTTGGTTGCATAGACGGTCTTACCGGCAAAAATGAAAAAACAGTTGATGGCAAGGAGTGGCACACTGAAGAGGAGATACTCTCAGCCTTAAATCGCGCCACTTTGCCAAAATAGTTTTTAGAGATGCCCTACAGTAATTCCAGCTATTTTTAGAGCAGAGTCTATATACATCTGTCTCATCTTTTTGGTTATCGGTCCTGGTTTGCCGTCGCCTATCTGTTTGCCGTCTATCTCAATGATAGGCAAGACAAATGTCGTAGCACTTGAGAGAAATGCCTCATCAGCTTCCAGTGCCTCTGTAACACTAAAAAATCTCTGCTCAAGCTCGACTCCGTGCTCTTTGGCAATCTCTATCAATAGTTTTCTTCTTATACCTGAGAGTATAGAGTTTGAGAGTGGCCTTGTGATAATTTTGCCATCTTTTACTATATAAGCGGTCGATGAGGTGCCCTCTGTCACAAAGCCGTCTTCTACCATCCATCCCTCATATGCACCTTTTTTTGCTGCCTGCTCTTTTGCCATGCATTGACCAAGAAGTGCTATAGATTTGATATCTCTTCTTTTCCACCTTATATCATCAACCGTAACTACTTTGATGCCGCTTTTTGCAAGCGGTGAGTTAAGTATCTCTTTTTTAAACCCAAAAGCCATCACAGTAGGAGTTATATCTTTTGGATAGGCAAAATCACGAGGAGCAACACCACGGGTAACTTGCATATAGACTCCTCCCTCTTTGATCTCATTTCTTTTGATAATCTCATCGATCATCACCAAAAACTCCTCTTTACTCATCGGCCACTCAAGCTCCATCTCACCTAGACTTCGTTCAAACCTCTGTAGAAATGGCTCTTTATCAAGCACTATACTCTCTACAACCGGCACTACCTCATAAACACCGTCACCAAAGATAAAACCTCTGTCAAATATAGAGACTTTTGCCTTATCCTCTGACATATACTCACCATTTAAAAATACTGTTTTTATCATATAAATTCTCCTAAAGATTTTACCGAAGTAATATTTTCCGCTTGAAGATCGATTTGCATGTGTGAACATTTTATCATATTTTCCTTACACTGCTTGTACGCATCTTGAAAATCAATTCCTTTAGAGTTCAGCACTATAAAGTCATCTCCTTGAAACCTGAAAACCAATGATTCCGGATAATTTTTGATTAAAATCTCGGCTATACTTTTAAGAAAAATATCTCCCTTTATCCAGCCATATTTTTTATTGTAAGCGCTAAAGTTCTTCAAAAACAGGATATTTAATACCTTAAATACCTCCATAAAGCTTTTTTGATTTAAAACCAAATCCAGATAGTTTTTATTGTATGCCTGTGTCAATTGATCTTTGTAAAAGTATGAAAATCTCTCTTTTTCCATCTCATCAGTAGGCAATTGGCTTATATTTTGTTCGATACTCACATCTTTAAGTGCAACAAGCGTTGCATCTACGACCTTGATATCAAACTTGATACCGCTTAAAGATTTTATCTCTTCTAGCGCCTCGGAAGGCTCTTTTTTGGCTTGGTAGATTCTGTTTGTTGTCATCGCATCAAACGAATCTGCAACTGTCATAATCTTACCGTGCAAACTAAGCTCATTCCCTCGCAAACCATTTGGATAACCACTTCCGTCTATCCTTTCATGGTGCTCTTTGATGATCTTTGCTATATCCTTAAACATCGGTGATCTTACTAAAACATTGTACCCTATCTCTACATGTTTTTTTATCAGAGTGTACTCTATGTCGTTTAGTTTTCCCGGTTTTAAGAGCACACTGTCGGGTATAGCTACCTTTCCTATATCATGTAAAATACCTGCTTCATATAGATCGTCGATATCTTTTTTGCCCAATCTTAACTGTTTGGCTATCATTTTACAATACTTTGCGACTCTTTGGGAGTGACCTCCTGTGTATGTGTCTCTTTGTTCAATCAAATCCACAAGTGTATATAGTGTATCTCTATAGTTATTCTCTTTTGCCTTTTCCAACTCTCTGTTTTCTTTAATCTTGGCATGAACCATCTCTAAAAGTCTGTTTTTGAACATTTCATTCTCTTTTGACTCTTTGATGGTTTTTACAACTTTATATAGAACTTCATTTATCTGAATATAGTCAAAAGGCTTTAGTATATATCCGTCTATACCAATTTTTATGGATTTTAGAAAATTTTCACTGTCTGAATACGCAGAGACTATTATGATTTTTTGATTTTTGTTTATCTTTTTTATCTCACAAGACATATCCAGGCCATCCATTTTTGGCATTGATATATCGGTTATGACTATATCATAGAGTCCATTTTTATATCTATCCATACCCTCTTTGCCGTCTTCTGCCACATCAACCAACTTAAAAAATTTTGACAGGTATGCACATACTCTAATTCTCAGCCTCTCTTCGTCTTCTACATACAAAACTGAAAAGTCTTTACATATCTGTTTTAACTCTTCTAGATTACTCACTGTTTTCCCCTAAATTAGTCGGTAACTCTATCATAAAGCAGGCTCCTTTATCTCTGTTTTCCACCCAAATTCTGCCTAAGAGATGTTTTTCTATTATCGTCTTACTCATATACAGACCCAGTCCTGTACCATTTTTTTCATCTTTGGTACTAAAATACGGCTCAAAGATTCTTCCCATAATCTCCTCTTTAACTCCTCCTGCATTATCACAAAACTCAAAAAGAACATCATCTTTTTTCCTACATGCAGAGACAAGTACCTTTTTATTTTCTACAGAAGATCCTGCAAATGCATCTTTTGCGTTGTTTAGGATATTTATAAATACCTGCAAAAGCTCTCTGCCAAATGTATATATTTTTATATCTCTATCTCCTGAAAAAATCAACTCTATACCATTGTTTTCAAAAAATTTCCAAACCAACTTATAGACATCATCATAGAGTTCTTGCACCAAAACCGTCTCTTTTTTTTTATTTGGCTTGAAAAAGTTTCTAAAATCATCTATGGTCTGAGATAGGTGTTTTGTTTCATTGAGTATTTCGCTTGAGCACTCTCTTACATTTTCCTCTTTCAACTCGTCTAACTCCATATCTATCAAGATGTTATTTACACTCATTGAGATAACACTGATAGGTTGTCTCCACTGATGGGCTATCATGCCTATCATCTCTCCCATGGCTGCCTGTTTTGATTGGGCTACGAGAATCTCATCTTTTCTTTTGAGCTCTTTTTGTATCTCTATTCTCTTTTGTATTTCAGCTTTTAGTTCATCTCTTGAAGCTGTGGTTTTATCTAAATTTTCCAACATTTTTTTAAATGATTGCGCCAACTCACCTACCTCATCATTGCTTTTAACATCTATATCCACATCTCTGTTGCCTTTGGTGATCTGATTTACAGCGATGGAAAGCTTATGTATGGGAACGCTCATCCTGTGAATCACAAAAAAGATCAATAAAGACAGAAAAACAATAAACAAGAGACTGAGATATATTATCTCATGTGCAGCACTACCCACTTCTGAATATATGGAATTTATACTTTTACTTATAACCATATACCATATCTCGCCATCATTGCCCAAGAGATGATCTACACTTCTTTTTTTACCTCCAAAAGTTATATTTTCATTATCCAATGATACCCTTAGCGGAGAGTAGGATACTAATTTAACACTATCATAAACTTTAAGAGTGGCGATACCTTCTTTTTGTTTTTTTATCAATTTGACAATATCCGGTGAAATCCTGGTACTAAGTGGTGGCAGGTTTTCTTCATACACAACCAGGCCTTTTGATCTGACAACTTTTGCAACACTCTCTTTTTGTTGATTGTATTTTTTTACCACACCCTCTAAAAGAGCCTGCACATTTATATTTGCTTTTAAGATGCCTATAATCTCTCCATCTTTTTTGATGGGGACCACGATGCCTAGTACATACCCTCCCACACTCTCATCAAAACCTCTGTCATCAAAAAATACTTTTCCGGCTCCATAGTCATAGCACTCTTTCCACCAGTATTTTTGAGCATGTGCCAAAGTAGTGAGTTTATCGGTCGTAGCTATCATAGCACCATATTTATTGGTTACAAATATCTCTCCATAGACACCGGGAAGTACCTCTTTTTGGACTCTTAGATAAGAAGAGAGTTTGTTGTTTATGTACTTTTGCACAAATGGGTCATTTTTATCTATGGCATTCATCCATCTTCTGTTTAGTCTTTTTATCTTTTCTTCTCTTCTCTTGTCATCCATATTTGAATAGTTCTTATCACTTTGAAGCAGATAATTTTTTACCACATAGGCACTTTGAAGTGTTTTGACAACATCCAAAGCTCCAAGCAGATTGCTCTGTATATTAAATGTCAAATCCTTACTGTTTTGCACAAGTCTGCTTTTTGTCTCTTTTATCTTTTCTTGAAATAAAAACATAGAGTACAGAGCTATCATAAACACTATAGATAAAATTGAGATAATAGATACGATGAGAGTTACTTTGTGTCTTAATTTCATTTTTGATTTCCTGCCAAAACCAAATCTTCCAATTTTTTGCTGCTTTTAAAAGATATAGATGTCAAATCCTTTTTAAACTTACCATAGTTTTGGTAATGAAAATATGGGTTTATAGTCATATAGAACTCTTTGGGGTTGTTTTTTAGTGCATGTAGTGCTTTTTGAAACAAAATATCTAGCATACGGATATCTTTTTTATAGTTTGATGCTCTTTTTTTGGAGATAAAGAGTACATCATAGACGAGAAATTTCAAACTCTTAGCCGTTTTGCTATGACCCTTGTATCCTTTTTTTCTTAAATTTGCATCATAAGGCTTATAGAGTGCTGCTAAAGTAGGTATCTGTCTCATATTCATATTGGCAGTTACATCCAATCTTTGATTTATAAATTTTATCTTATTTTTATTAAGTCTGTATTTTGCTATAAATTTTTCCAAAAGTAGTGTGCTGATACCGTTTCCTTCCAAATAAGCATCTATTTTAGGGCTCTGTTTTAGTTTTTTTATATCTGCATTGCCAAGTATCAAATCCCCGCCTTTAGATATATCGAGTAACTTGACTGCCTCTACATCACTAAAAACCTCTTTTGCTTTCATGAACTCATAGTTCGTACCGGCACAAATATCAATAGAGCCTTTTTTAAAGTATTTTAGACTCTGAGAGAGTGAAATTGTTGCAACAAACTTTATGTTATTTTCTCTAAGCCACCCTTTTTCATAGGCATAATACAGTGGTGCATAGCCAATCCATAAATTTGCTGCTAAAATCATGGGTTTTTGTGTTTTATGACTACATCCAGATAACAAAAACAGTGATAAAAACAGAACTAAAAGATGATATATCTTTGATTTTTTCATCAGTATATCTGCTCCACCAAGTCCCCTCCACACTCTAAATTTTCAAACCAAGAGAGAAATTTCAGATACTCATCACCACTAAGCAAAGAGCCGTGTTGAGGTGCCATAGTCTGCACATCCAGTTTTTTTACTTTTTGAACCCAAGAGCGACAAAATGTATTGCCGGCCATATATCTTTTGTGAAAAGCCTCCATGTTCTCTTTTATCTCGTCAAAATCAGCCTCTAGCATATTTGCACCATACCTTTCAGTAATGCTAGCACCTATGTCTCCGCTGAAAAGTATCTTTGAGTGGCTGTCATACAGTGAAAAATTTCCCGGACTATGCAAAAAATGTGCAGGGATGAACTGCAAATAGTCCTTGCCAAAATGTATCTTTGCTCCCTTATCTTCAAGAGTCAACAACTTATTAAAATTCATAAGACCATAGTGACTCATAAACCTGACCCACAGTTTTGAAACCACCTGTTTTGCACCACAACTCACAGACCAACGCCCGATAGAACCGGCAACATCCGGATCTTGGTGAGAGTAAAAAATATACTTTAAATCATCTATATCAACATACTTTGAAACACCGTCATACACCTCATCATATACAGACATGCTTCCGGGGTCTATCAGTATCGCTGATCTATTTTGCACTATAAGATACTGATTTACGGCCAAAAAGCTGTCTTCTACCTCTTCATTGTCATAACTAAAAATCACGCACTTATGCTCTCCATCGTCGTATATCACTCTTTCGTTATTCATTCTGCAATCCTTTAAACTCTCTGATTAGTGCCATCTGCCTTTTGGCTATATAGTCAATCAACAGTTTTCTTAGCTCTGCCTCAAGCTCAAAAACAACAACCACACCAAACTCATCTTTTCTCTCTTGCAACTTTAGGATTTTTGCATTGATTCTTAGATTTATAGCCTTTTTTTCTGCGCCCAATACCATCTTGAGTACTATTTTGCTACCCTCTTTAAATCCAGCCGGTATAGCTTTACATGTCAAATTACATCCATCTACACTTATATCTAAGATATTTATCTCCGAAGAGAGTTTTTTTGCATTGAAAAGAAGCTCTATCTTGCTACTCTCTTCTGGCATTACTCTTGTATGTTTTTGCTCTGAAGGCAGATGATCATTGAAAACAAAATTTTTCAAAACTACTATCTGTGTCTCAAAATTGACACTGTCCAATTCACAATTTAATGCTTGAGAAAACAACTCTGACTCTATGGTTGTTTTTTTCTCTATATGTATAGCTCTTTGTTGCAGATAAGTTGTCTTTACATTTATATGGTCTTGCATAACCTCTTCTATGGTTCCTGTATTGGTGATAGAGAGACCTTTATAGGAGTTGTAGAGTCTGATTTGGGATTTGTTTCTTTTTAGAACATGCAGTAGATTTATCATCCTTATCTTCTCTTCGCTGATACGCTCTTCTTTTGAGAGACCTGGATCATACTCTTTTAGGAGATTTAACTCGGTTATATCATCAAATGAGAGGATAAAATAGTCCTCTTTTTGGGGTATCTTGGTGGCTTTGAGCACAAAATGTCTATTTTTGCCATCTTTGTCTTTTATCTTAACACTAAAAAGTTTTCCAAGATGTTCTTTCACTACATCCAGCCAATTTATTCCATCTTTGTCATACAAAAAATTTTCATGAGGCAAGAGAAGCTTTGAAAACTTTTTGAAAAACTTTTTAAAACTTTTACTGTTTTCCTGGGCAAAAAAATCAAGACATTTGTTGTTTGCAATAAGAACTTTATCATTTTTTATAAGTATGAGAAGATTGTCTTGATTGTGAAATATATCTTGTGTATAATTTTCAAAAAGATTTTTATCTTTTTTATTTTTTATCTGCTCGATTATCTCTATAAGAGCCTCTATAAGAGCCTCTACGGGAATTGGCTTTTTGAGATACTTTGCTATACCTATATCTATGGATTGCAGTAGATTGTCTTTTTCATCAAATGCAGAGGTGATGATAATCTTGGCATCTATATCCAACTCTTTGATCTTTTTTGACATTTCAAGACCGTCCATCTTCGGCATTTTTATATCCGTTACAACGATATCCGGACAGTGCTCTCTAAAAAATGCCAAACCTTCCAAGCCGTCTTTGGCAACAATAACTTTACCAAAGAATTTATGAAATATCTTGCCGGCTTGTTTTTGAAGTCCCGTGTTGTCTTCCACATACAAAAGAGTAAACTCTTTTGCCAATGATGCCAGTTTTTTGTAGTTATTTTTTTCATCCATAATATCTCCGATATATATAGAAATTTTTATCGTCAATTATATCGATTTGAAGCTTAATTATAAAATTTCTTAAAAAATAGATATAATACTTTAAGAAAATTCTATTTAGGAGAAGAAAATGAAAAGATTATCTATAGTAGTATTGTTGACCAGTCTGTTTTTAGCATCTGTTTTAAATGCCGGCTACAATCAAGAGAGAAGAGTTTTGACTTCTGCTAAAATTTTAAAAGATGCGATGATGCTGCCAAAAACCGGCATAACAAAAAAGATACTCCATAATGCGAAAGCTATAGCTGTTTTTCCAAATATCATGAAAGCAGCATTCTTTATCGGCGGTAGAGTCGGCAAAGGTGTAATGAGCATAAAAAATGAAGAGGGTAAGTGGAGTGAACCTATATTTGTCAGCATTAAAGGAGTTAGTATTGGAATGCAATTTGGATTTAAAGCTACAGATTTAATTGTCATCTTTAAAACAGACAGAAGCCTGGATGATTTGGCCAGTGGTAAAATCACAATAGGCATAGATGCAGGTGTTGTTGCTGTTGCAAAGGGCGTGCAAAGCGGAGTCAAAACAGATGAAAAACTTGCTGCAAATTCTGTAACCTACGGTAAAAGTAGTGGCGCATTTGTAGGCATATCCATCAGTGGCGCCAGCCTCGATGTAAATGATAATGATGATTTTGACTATTATGATAAGCTTATATATGTAAATGATATCTTGGTACATGACAAAGTCAAAGACAAACCTGAGTCGATAAAATTCAAACAAGTTCTAAACAGCCTGTAGGTATAGTGAATTTTTGAATTTTACAAGCAAATTTTTATCACTATTTAGAGAGTTTTTTATATACCACCATAAATCTCTCGAATTTCGGGCAAAAGTATTTGCCTCTATGATTGCATCAAACAAAAAAGAGGATTCGGTGGAGTACGAAATACTGGGGGAAGTGGCAAAAGAGATATATAAAGACCCATACAGAATAAATGTACTGGTGCAAACAACAAAAGAGTATGTCAAAAAAATTATAAACATCAAAAGTCTAAATATAGACTCTCTTATCAAAGATATAGATAGAGAGATTCGTAAAAATCCCAGATATATAACAAAAATAAACATCAGGCATCTCAAAAAATTTCTCGTCCAAAAGAATCACACCAACGAAGAGACATACCTTTTGCAGCTAAGAATCGTAGAGTACTTCAAAAATGAGCTGAGATACTATAATAGCAAAAAAGAGAAAAATAAAAAACTAAATACTTTTAGAAGGTTGCAAAGGATATAGATGTTTGCCATAGAAAATGAGAGTATGGAACTGTTGTTGTTTGTCTATGGTCTCTCTTTTTTTGTTTTAGGCGTATCTGTTCTTTTTTCCAAGCCAAAAGAGAGTGAGTATTTCTTTGCCAGTAAAATTTGGCTTCTTGGGGTCTTTGCCATATCTCATGCTTTTGAAGACTGGATAAGCCTTTTTGAGTATATCCATCCCAAAGTAAAATTTACAAATCTTGATTATATACAGTCTTTTTTGCTTCTCGTCTCATATATCTATCTTTTTGAATTTTCCCGTTTTGTGATAAGAAAGAGCTTTTTAAAATCCAATAAAAAAATAAAAGAGCACTTGATATATAAGTTTTATTATCCTCCTGCTATCTACTCTTTTGCAACACTGGGTTTGGCTTTTTTGGTTTTTTTGCATCCTACAATCAGTGGCATAAATGCTGCCATAAGGTATACATATGGTTTTTGGGGTGCTTTTATACTGGGGCTTGGGCTCTACCACTATGGAGATTCACTTAAAAAAAGTCAAAATATCAATAGGCTTAAATTGTATTTTAAGATTTCCGGTATCACTTTTGTATTCTACTCTTTTTTCTCCGGAATAGTAGTCGATAAAATTTCTTACTTTCCGGGAAATTATATAAACACACAAACTTTTATGGAGTTTCTTCATTTTCCCGTACAAACACTTCGTGGTCTCTGTGCTTTAGTAATAGCTGCTGCGTCCATAAGGGCTTTGAGTATCTTCAAATACGAACTCGTAGCCAGATTAAACGAATCATATGAAAACATTAAAAAGTTCAGTTCAAATGCATCTCATCAAATCAAAACACCACTAACCGCTCTAAGACTTCAGATACATGTAGCCTTGAAAAAAAATAAAAACATAAAAGAGTATAGACAAACTCTAAAATCCATAGACAATGAAATAGTCTATCTACAAGATATGGTTGGGAATCTTCTTTTGCTCACAAGGATACAAAATATGAGCATAAGAGATACTTTTACAACTGTAAATCTTGATACAGTTTTACTGGATACTTTTGAAGAGTATAACGTGATAGCAAAAGACAAGGGGATTTTGTTGGATATAAACAGACTAGATTGTTCCGAGATCAAGGCTGAACCAACTCTGCTCAAAATTCTCTTTTCAAACCTAATAGACAATGCTATCAAGTTTACTCCAAGAAACAAAAAGATAACCTTATCTCTGATAAAACAGACTTTTATCATAAGCGATGAAGGCATAGGAATACCAAAAGAAAAGCAGTCCATGATATTTGATGAATTTTACAGAGTAAACTCTCCTGAAAAAGGTCACATCAAAGGCTATGGGCTCGGTCTGCCAATGGTAAAAAAGATAATAGAGATACACAAAAGCAAGATAAAAGTCATCAGCAAACCAGATATTGGCACTAAAATAATAGTCAGCTTTTAACTCTCTATCCTAAAACCATGCTTTCTCACTGTAGTTATGAGTTTTTGTTCAAATTCACTGTCTATTTTATGCCTTAGGTGGTGCATATAGACATTTATGATGTTACTGCTTATATCATCTTCATTTTCCCAAAGCTCATTGATGATAGTCTTAAGCCTGACAATCTTACCTCGATTTTTAACTAACAGCTCCAAGATACCATACTCTTTTGGTGTAAGCTCTATCACTCTTCCACCTCTTGTTACCTCTCTTTTGTATGTATCCAATACCAAGTCGGCAACTTTGATGTAGGGGTTACTGCTGTATGAAGCTCTTCTCATAAGAGCATTTACTCTAGCCAGTAGCTCTTCAAAATAAAATGGCTTAGGAATATAATCGTCAGCACCACTGTTGAGTCCCAACACTTTATCCTCTATAAAAACCTTCGCTGTGAGCATTATGACAGGCGTAGTCAGGCCTAATTCTCTTATCTTTTTACATACTTCTACACCATCGATTCCAGGGAGCATCCAATCCAAAATAATGGCATCATAGGTATTGGTTTTTATAAATTTCAGTCCATCTTCACCGCTATATGCCACTTCAACGATAAAACCCTCTTCTTCAAAACCGTCTTTGGAATAATTTGCTATCTTTTTATCGTCTTCTACTATTAAAATATTCATACTCACATATTAACAAAAATTAATAAAACGAAGCTAAAAGATGAAAAAAAATTAATTTAAACTTAAATGAAGCTTAAAGCATTTGGTGCTAAACTTTCGTTATAAAACTTAAAAGGAGTTAAGATGAAAGTTACAAAATTACTGTTATCTGCAGCGGTTATTGGATTATTTGCAGGCGTTGGTGCAAATGCAAAGAATATGAATGACCAAGTAGTGCCTACAAAGCACAACAAACACATGACACTTGGTCAAATAGCTAAAATCCAGCCTGGACTTGGTACAGTTATGATTGAATATAGTCATAGATTTTATGTAGGATACTATGCAGCAAGAGCGGGAAACTGGGGTTTGGCTGGCTATGAAATAAAAGAGATGCCTGAAATTCAAGAAGTAGGCGAAATTACAAGACCTGGCCACAAAGCAGAGTTAAAAGCATTCGAGAGCACCTATTTGGCTCCGATTCAAAAAGCTATCAAAGCAAAAGACTGGAATGCATTTACAGCATCATATGCAGCAGCAGAAGAAGGCTGTAATAACTGTCATGCGGGAGCTGGATTTGGATTTATAAAATATAGACTACCAACAACTCCTCCGCCATCATTACCAAGTGTGATTTGGTAAAAAGAATTTGGTTCAAACCTACCGGCAGTCCCAAGGATTGCTGGTATTTCTCATCTACATTACTTAACATTAAATTTTACATCTTGTAGAATACCCCGTTTTAAGTATATATTTTAGGTTTTCTAGCAAATTAAAAAGGGAATTAATGCAAACTTGTATAGCATATATAAATCGCACTGATGTTTAAAAATGGAATCACATTAATTTTATTTTTAGTATCTGTATTTATACTATCTATCATTTCATATTTTATCTTACAAAACAATTACTTTAAAAGCAGTGGGTTAAATTATACAGACTCCATAAGAAGAGAGATAAAAAGCGAGATAAAAATACAAAAACATGATACTTTAGCATTGGCAAAAAATCTTGCAACCAATGCCAAACTAATAGACATCATGGGCAGTGACAAATTTCAAAGTTTATACTCAAATTATTTTTTTGAGAACGCAAAAGGGTATTTTCACTATGAAAATATAAAGATTCGTATAATTGATAAAAATGGAATCAGTCGTTATATCTCTTGGACAGCCAAAAGATTGGAAGAAAATTCATTGAACCAAAAAAAAGAGTTCTTGTCTTTCTCTAGAAAACCTCGTCCACACATAAATATCAATGTAGATAAATTTGGCATAGGTTTTAGAGGAATTGCACCAATTTATGATAAAAATCATAATTTTTTAGGTATTGTTGAGACAATCTCTGATTTTAGTTCTATCTCCAACGAGTTACGCAACAATATGGTAAATAGCGTAGTCATAATTAACAAGAAATTTGCTAACTCAGCAAAAATACCATGTCAAAACCTCTCTACGCAGAACTATATAGTATCAAATCAAAATTTAAACCCAGAGATTATAAAATTATTCAAAAAATATAAAGCTGGCTATTTTGCAGCTATCAAAACTTATAAATTTGTACCTAAAGCAGACGAAATAATTGATGGATACTATGTTCTTAATATCCCAATTTATAACTCAAGAAACCAGAAAATAGGGAAATTTACAGCTTTCGTTTATGATAAATTTGAATTGGCACAAAAAGGAATCGCTCTACTTGTGATAATTATCTTGATGGCAATTGTCTTTATAATTACCACCACTTTAGTGTTTAAAAAACATACAGAAGGTCTTAGACATATCTCTGATTTAGACAAGGAAGTTCAGAATCAAATCGATGAAAAGATGAAATTATTCTATATGGATTTGACAACAGGGGCATATAAAAAAATTAAATTTAAAGAAGATCTTAAAAAACACAAAGAGGGCAAAACCGTTATGCTAAATGTTAGAAATTTTAGCAAAATAAATGAGGCATACGGATTTGACACAGGAGACATAGTCCTAAAAATCTTAACCAAACGAATAGAAAATTTATTAGACAGAAAAATATATAGGATAAATTCTGATGAATTTTTATTTTTTTCATACAACCACAAAAAAGAGATAAGAGAAATAAAACATAAATTCATAAATGATTCCATCAAGATATTAAAAGGTGCTATAAATTTAAGAATTTCATTTAGTTTTGGGGTAGTCTCTGCCAAAGAAGAGAAACTTCTCAGCAAAATGTCTATCGCTGTAAAGGATGCAAAACAATACCCTTTTTCTGATTTCATTTCTTATAGAAAAAAAGATGCAAATGATAATTTTATCAAATACAATAGCTTACTGTATGATGCCATATTTTTACAAAAATATTCAGAGATAATTCCCTATTTTCAAGGTATAAAAGACAACCGAACGGGTAAAATCACTAAATACGAAGCACTTGCTAGAATAAAAAGCAAAGATATGATATATAACCCTTTTCTTTTTATAGATATAGCAAAAGATAGTGGATTTTTACATGAAATCACAAGAATAATAATAGAAAAAAGTTGTAAATACCTCTCGTGTTTGGATAAACTTATAGAGATATCTATAAACATCACCGAAGATGATCTGATTACACACAAGCTGGAAGACTATCTGCTTAAAACAGTAAAAAGATATGATATAAATCCTAGCAGAGTAACGCTGGAAATATTAGAAGGTATAACGACTATCGGTGCCAAAAACAACATAAAGCAGTTAAAGAAAATAAAAAAAGCAGGATTCAAAATTGCCGTAGATGATTTTGGGGTAGAGTATTCAAATTTTGAAAGAATAAGTGAACTTGATATAGACTTTATTAAAATTGATAAAAAATATATCAAAACAATTTATACAAATCTAAAAAGTTTTAAAATAACAAAAACCATCAGTGATTTTGCTCATTCTTTAGGGATAGAATTAATTGCTGAATTTGTTGAAAATGAAGAGATACAAAACAGTGTCGCGAAGCTAGATATAGAATATTCACAAGGATATCTTTTTTCACAACCAAAAGAGTTTATAGATTATTACTCCACTGACTAAATACACCAAAAATTGGTGTATTTAGTCAGTGGAGTAATAAAATCTCACCTGCTTTTTGCAACAACAGGAGAAAAAGCCTTTGTACTGACTCTTACACTGTCTCCAACTTTTAAAATTTTTGCTTCATTTGAGTCCAAAACAATCTCTACTATCTGATTGTCTATCGCTATAACAGCAACATATAAGATATCTGCTTTGTACATATCCAGGATTCTACCTCCAAATGAAAACTTTTGACTTCCGCTTGTCTTTAGTAAAATTTCTTTTGGATTTCCATATTTTTTGACTTTTCCATCTTCAACAAGTGCTACAAAGTCACTCATCTTATATATCTCATTTGGGCTGTGGCTTACCATGATAGTAGTTGTCTTAAAAGTTTTATGAAGCTCTAAAATCTCAAGTTGCAACTTCTCTCTCATCTGCATATCCAGTGCTGAAAGTGGCTCATCCAAAAGTAAAATCTTCGGCTTTCGCATCAATGCTCTGCAAATCGAGACTCTTTGTTGCTGTCCACCTGAGAGCATTGGAGGTAAGGTATCTTTCAACTCACCAAGCTCTGTCATCTCTAAAAGTTTTTTTGCCAAATCTTCATCCTGATTTGCAAACAGGAGATTTTCTTTGACGCTCATATTTGGAAAAAGTGCATAATCTTGAAACACAAAACCGACACTTCGCTCTCTTGGGTGAAACATTTTATTTTTATCCAACCAAATCTCATCATTTACTTTAATATTACCTTTGGCACTTTCTAATCCGGCGAGTATACGCAAAAGTGTAGTCTTACCACTTCCACTTTTACCCAAAATTGAGACAAATGAACCATCTTTTATACTAAGACTTATATCTAAATCCATATCCCCTTTTGAGCCAAACAGCCTCTTTTTTACACCTATATTTATCATCTTAAAACCCCTATTTTTTTCTGTTTATAGTTAAAGATATAGACTAACAGCAAAACTGTAAAACTGATAAGAACCA
The DNA here is from genome assembly GCA_045047115.1 of Sulfurospirillum sp. Classification (GTDB taxonomy): domain Bacteria; phylum Campylobacterota; class Campylobacteria; order Campylobacterales; family Sulfurospirillaceae; genus JAADIZ01. The sequence goes on along the minus strand of JASFYR010000012.1, from coordinate 37,543 downwards.
TGATGGCTGAATATATGTGGGCACTTCTGTAATCTAGTGTCTCTACAAACTCATAGATAGCGATAGAGGCAACTTTTGTTTCACCCGGGATACTGCCTCCGACCATCAAAACTACACCAAATTCACCAACAGTATGCGCAAAAGTGATGACAACGGCAGTCATAATGGAGGATTTTATATTTGGCAGGGCAACATACAAAAGTGTTTGAAGACTACTCTTTCCACATAGATATGAAGCCTCTATGAGGGATTTAGGTAGAGATTCAAAGCCACTTTGCAAGGGTTGGAGCATAAAAGGAAAAGAGTAGAGACAACTGGCAATTACAAGCCCGTAAAAATTAAATACCATTTTGACGCCAAATATATCCTCTATAAATATGCCCAAAGGCGAGTTGGCAGAAAGAGCAAAAAGTACATAAAACCCCAAGACTGTAGGGGGCAAAACGATAGGCAGAGCACTAAAGGCCTCATATATAGGTTTGAACTTTGAGTTGCTTTGCGAAAGTTTCCATGCAAGCGGAAGAGCTATGAGAAAAAGAATGATACTGACTATGGATGCGAGCTTAAAGGAGAGAAAAAACGGTTCAAAATTAAACGACATCTTTGACCTCTATGATTGAAATTTCACTCGCTTTCATCATTACAACTACTTTTTGATCTTCTTCCAAACCCATCATATCATAAGATTTTTTTGTTATAAGTGACTCAAAGACACCTGCTTCACTTTTTAGTTTTACAGTTACCAAAAGCTTTCCGATATCTAAATCTGTTATAGAGGCATCTATCTGATTTGTCAAGCTTATATTTTTTGATTTTTCTTTTGCAATAAGCACAAAAGAGGGCTTGATACCAAGAGTTACCCTCACACCCTCTTTGACATTTTTTGGAAGCTCCAATGCCATCATCGTAAACTCTTCATTTTTAGCCCCAAATGTCACTACATGCAGGGCATCACTTCCTTGTATCTCTTTAACTATTGCTTCTATTTTATTCATAGATAGCCATAATTTTTGAAGACTTTTTTGGCTTTATGTGAGAGAATAAAATCATAAAATTCTTTTGCGGCTTTTAGATTTTTTGTGGATTTGATGATAACTACTCCCTGCTTTATAGGGGTATATAGATTTTTATCTGTCTCTATCCAATTTTTCCCTTTTTTAAACCTCTTCATTTTTGAACTAAAAAGTGTAGATTTGGCGATGAAACCTATATCAGCTGCCGTCATAGCATACTGAACTGTTTGCGAAACACTCTCGGCATAAACAAATTTATCTTTTATATCTTTGTATATCTTTGCGTTTTTCAAAGCTTCAACAGCAGCCTTGCCATAAGGTGCAGTATTTGGATTTGTTATGGCAATTCTTGAGATAGAACTCTCTTTTGCTATATAGATACCCTTTGAAAAATCCCTCTTTTTAACACTAAATATAGCCAAAGCTCCTTGCGCATAAATCTTTGCGGGCGATATAGCCAAACCATTATTAAACAAATCTTGGGGATATCTCATATTTGCCGCCATAAAGACATCAAAAGGAGCACCTCTTTTGATCTGCGCATTTAACTTTCCACTACTACCTAAAATTACACCTACTTTAACATCAGGATATTTGGTATGAAAGGCTGCTATGATATCATCTATAGCAAAACTGACATTTGCAGCAACCGCAACTTTTATGCTAGAAGCAAACACAACAACACTCAAAACAAGGAACAACACTATTTTCTTAAACATCTAATTTCTCCAATTTCGTTATATTTTTTTTTATATAACGAAATTGTAGCATAAAATATAGAAGATGTAAAGAAAAATACTCTGACATAACAGTATAGTTCATAGATATTAAGACTAAATGATACTCTTGGGATACTCTTTTTTAACTTTTACAGCCGCAAACATAAATGGTATAGATTATTTAAGATCTGTTTGAATTATATAAATGGCAGAAAGGAAGGGAAAATTTACAATCAGTTCAAAAACCCTAAAATAGCCACTTTTACTTCTCTAATCTATCAAAAATTGGTTAAAAAAGACATATAGTTAGCTACTGAGTAGCTGTAAATCCTTACAAAGTACGGCGAGAAGATGTAGGAATCAATCTATTGACAATTAGTCAACTTGCCGCCATCAGGCTTGAAGAGCGTTTAATAGCCCTAAACTCGAAATTTAAATGACTTTTGCACCCTTGTAATTGAATATAGTGGCTTCGAATGCTTGAAGCAATTTTATAACCTACATAATACCACTAAATACCGTATTTACTGGGTTTTTCAAATTTAAATATTCTTTAAAAAATTAGATTTTATACTAATAAAATGCATCGAGACGACACCGAAATTTAACTTATATCTTCTATTATCTTATCAATGGTTTTTAAAAGTGGTTCAATATTGTTTTCACAAACATCATATATAGATTCTGCATCCAAATCAAAATAATGATGAGTTATGATATCTCTTATTCCCTTAGCTGCTTTCCAATTTATATCAGGATATTTAATTAAAAGTTTTTTATCTGTCAATTTATCTACATTTTTTAAACTCTCACCAATAGCTATCAACTGCATACAAAGAGCATCCATCTTTTCAAGTCCATCTTCTGAATCTAAAAAATAATCTACACTATCAACTTGCTCAAATCTTTTTAAAATTCTTTTTGCAGAAATAGAAATTTGTTTTAATGCTTCTAATAACACTTCATTAGACATATATAGCTTCTTTAGTAATTTGGCTTTTTAAAAATTGATTCATTTTATCTCTTAATCTAACAACATCTACACGATTTTTTAACTTATCTTCCAATTCTAATCGTATGCTTGAAAGAGTAAAAAGATTTGGTTTTTTTAGCTCAACTACAACATCAACATCACTACTCTCTTTTGCTTCATCTCTAGCAACAGAACCAAATATACCTATCTTTGTAATACCATAGTCAGTATTATGTTCTATCTTATATTGTTTTAAAATATTTAGTATCTTCTTCTTCTCTAGCATAATAACCTCCTATAGTTAATTTGTAATTATTATTATATCAAATATATAGGAAAAATGTAATTTGACTAAAATAGCTTATGGATACTGGGGGTAATTTTATAAAGTAGATAATACCACCAATACCATATTTGCAGAATTTTCGAAATTAATTATCGTGGCAGAGAGGAAGGGATTCGAACCCTCGGTGAGTTACCCCACACACGCTTTCCAAGCGTGCTCCTTAAGCCACTCGGACACCTCTCTACATGCAGGAAACAAGAAAGAGAGTATATCTACTTTGCGCTTAGACAATCTTTACATATGACATCGAAGGTAAGTGTATCATTTAGCACTTTATCTCCGGTGAGATCTTCTATCTTTTTAGAGATATCATCTGTTTTGATTTTAAAATCCTCTATCTTACCGCACTCTTGACAAACAAGATGAACATGCTTCTCTTTTTTTATCTCAAAATAGTCTTTTTTGTTTGCAAATTTTACTTCACTCACTATCTCTTGTTTTATCATATCATTTAAATTTCTATATATAGTTGAAAGCGAAAGCGTCGGATACTTTTCGCTTATGATTTTTTGTATATCCTCCAGAGTTGCATGGCCACACTCCTCTAAAGTATCCAATATACAAAGTCTTTGTGGAGTTGCTTTTAATTTATGGTTTTTTAATAATTCTATATGTGACAAAACAGTACCTTTTTTATTTATTATTGGAATAATAACATAAATAATAATTTTTTGCAAGTAATTAATATTATTTTAAGTAGTTATATAATATAATTTCCTTGTTAGAAAATATTAGCATTTAAGGATTTGATTATGGCATGTGATTCAGATATTGTTGTTCAAACAGAAAAACAGGTTATTGAAACAGAGATAAAAAATGATAAAAATAAGGAGAGAAAAAAGATGAGTTCATCAATGGTTTTACAAAAAACACCAGAGTTTAAAATGGATGCGTATAACGCAAAAACAGGTCACTTTACAACAGTAAGCAGTGAAGATTACAAAGGTAAATGGCATGTAGTATGCTTTTATCCAGCAGATTTTACTTTTGTCTGCCCAACTGAGATAGCAGCTATGAATGCCAAATATGATGAGTTTACTGAGCTTGGAGTTGAGATTTTAGCTGTATCGACTGATACTAAATTTTCACATAAGAGATTTGTAGAGACTGAGCCTCTACTTGAAGGCCTTAAACTTACTATGGGGGCTGATCCCAAAGGTGATGTAAGTCGTGCTTTTGGTGTGATGATAGAAGATGAAGGCATAGCCCTTAGAGGTAGATTTCTTATAAATCCGGATGGTGTATGCGTGGCTCAAGAAGTACAAGCGCCAAGTGTCGGAAGAAATGTAAATGAGTTTTTAAGACAGGTTAGAGCTTGGCAACATGCAACAAAAACAGGTGAAGTTTGTCCTGCAGGCTGGAGAGAAGGCAAAAAAACACTTCCGGTAAATACTGATGTCGAAAAGATGACAGGAAGAGTAGGGGACTATATCACTATAGAAGAAATACTTTCATAAAAATTAATGTTATCGGGGAGTTTTTATACTCCCCGATTTTTGATATAATTTTATATGAACAAAAAATACAGAACTTTCTATTTCCGTTTAATCATAGGTATAACTTTTATATTGGCTATACTTTTTAGTAGTATATATAGTGCACTTCATTAATAATACCCCACGCACATACCGCCATCTAGTTTTATCTTTTTTTCCAATGGAAACGGTCCGAAATATCTACATTTTTCTATATATATGTGATAGTTGTAATCAAGACCTATATAGTCGTAAAAATTTTTTAAATTTATAAATTTTACTTTTCTGACTTGCAATATATCAAAAATCTTATATATCTTTGAATTATTACTTTTAATCAAATGGGAAGAAGCTAAACCAGTATATTTGCAAAAGGCTTGAGCCTGAATATAGCCACTTAAATCTGCACAGCCATCAATATAGTTTCGATATTTGTAAGGAATCGATTTTTTTTCAAGGTAGACTACTCTTGACTCATCATACTTGACAGCCCTTACACCTTTCCAAAACCTATAAGCATTTGATGAAATATCCGCTAAACTTGAGAGTTCAAAATTTAGAATATAATCATCTAGCATAGTGTTATGAGAAATTTTGCCCATTATCATAATATTAACCAATTTTTTATATAATAATAGCAAAAATATACAGGATTTGCTTAATGATTTCACAATGGGATGAAAAATATTCTCTACATATAGGCAATATTGATAGGCAACACAAAGAACTCTTTAGACTTTCAGCGTTGGTGGATTCCTTAGATAAAAATACAACAAAAGACGATATAAGGAGACTTTTAAATAGTTTTTTTATCTATATGAGAGAGCATTTTAGAGATGAGGAAGCTTATATGAAAAGTATCGGCTATCCTCTTTTAAAACATCATCACAAGCTTCATCAAGAGATTATAGAGAGCTTTACTAAGCTTATCAAAGACAATCGCTCTTTAAAATCTCTGAAAGAGCAGATGAAAATTGCTACAAAAAAATGGCTCATAGACCATACACTTGATAATGATTTAAGGATTGAAAGATGGAGATTAAAACAGCTTGAGTAGAAGCTGAGCTAAAACAATGGCAAACACCAAAGCCATTGGATATACTGCTGCGTAAGAGATAGACGGATAGTCTGATTTTGAGATGTTATTCGCCATCGTTAGTGTTGGTGTAGATGTCATACCGCCACTCAAAACTCCCAAGATATGTAAAAAATTCATTTTTAAAAAGATTCTACAAACAAATGCCACTAAAAAGAGTGAAAATATGAGTGAAAAAAGTGCTATATATATGGGTAAAAAACCATTTGTCTTTAAACCCTCCAGTAGATATTTACCTGCATTTGTACCGATGGCAGCCATAAATATGAGCTGGCCTAGCGTCTTCATAAGAGTATTTGAGTGTGGTGAGAGTTGCCATACGATCGGTCCGACTCTGCCAAACCTACCCAAAATGAGTGCGGTTATCAAGATACCTCCGACAAAGCTAAGCTTTATATCCCCAATAAAAGGCAGATTGAAGGGAATAGAGCCCAAAATAATACCAAATACAATACCGACCGATATAGGCAAAAAATCAGCAGCAGGATACTTTAATAGATCATTTCCAATAAAATCAGTTACCCTCTGTCCATACTTTTGGGGTGCTACCACATATAGTTTATCACCAAGCATCAAAGCTAAAGAGGGGTGCGGTTTTATATCGATTCCGGCTCTTCTTACTTTTGTCACAACAGCACGAAGAGATTTTAACTCTTTTATACTCGCAATTTTCTTTCCTACTATATCTTTTGAAGTTAAAAGCAGTCTGTAAACTTTCATATCATCATGAAATTTATATGCTTCTCCCATCTCATCACCTAACATCACACTAAGTGCTTCGAGTTGCTCTTTTGTACCTGAAACTCTTACTATATCGTTATAATGCAGATGTCTACAAGCCTTTTCATCTAATTCACATTGGTCAACTGACTCAACTCTCTCTATAAGAGTAGAGGTAAGTTCCTCTATCTGTGACTTTTTTATAGGGTGTTTTTTAAAGTTTTCATTTGTAATTTTAAAGTTTTTTGTGAGTATAAGTGGATATTTTTGCCTCTTCTGCTCTTCATAAATCTGCACCTCCTTTTGAAGATTTACTCTAAATATAATAGGCAGTATCCTAATAAAAAGTATAGTAGCAAAAATCCCAAAAGGATAGACTATTCCAAATATAACTGATATAATAGGATCATTTTTAACCTCGATAGCAGCTGCGAGAGACGGAACACTTGTAAGCGAGCCAGTAAATATACCATCTATAATACTTTTACTTAAACCAAAATATGAACCTATGATATAGATACAAGTAAATATACTAAGAAGAAGTGATATAGCTATGATATTTAGTTTAATACCCTCATTTTTTATAGTCTCAAAAAATCCGGGACCTGATTGAAGTCCTACTGCATAGATAAATATAGCTAAACCAAAGAGTTTGAAATTATCAGATATAACCATACCAAAATGTCCGGCTATCAAGGCAACTAAAAGCATTGCAGTAATATCCAGTGAAAAACCTTTTACTCTTATATTGCCTAAAATATAACCAATAGAGATAATCAAAAAAAGATAAAAAATCTCACTATGTAACATATTTGATACCCTGTTTTTCTGCGAATTATACTCTATAAAACTTTTATTTAAGTAAAACTTGATATAATTCTATCCGCTCTCCTCTAGACCTGTGCAATACTTTCTTTGAGCAATGCTTCAGGGTGGGAACACAGCAGAGCACTCTTTTAAAGTGTGTGCCGCAGTAATCTGGAGGAGGGTTTGTTAATATATCAACTCTCCACAAATTTTTCTATATTTTTTGCCAAATTGTAAAAATTTACAGCTCCACCTTGGGATTTCTCTTTTAGTGACTCCAATATATGAGCTTTGCCTTGAACCAACTCTTTTGATTTTACACCATGAGATATGGACAAAGTTGCCTCTATAAAAGCTGAGAGTCTGTCACAATTTTTTAGTGCTTTACCGTCTATGGCTTGAAATTTATCTTCATTATAATTTTCTATATCATCTACAATCTTAATCTCTCCATCATCTTGGATTTTATCCAAAAATTCATTTTTCTTACCATCATATAAACCTAAGATGTACTGAAATTCTTTGAGAAAACTATTTGGTATATATGGAAATATGTCATCATCCATCACTTTTAGTTCATACTCGCTGATGATGTCATCAAGTCCGCTTACTGAGTACTTTACGGGTGAAATTATATCTCTTGTAAGAGCTTCGGGGAGGTCATGAAAAAGTGCACAAAAGAAATTACTTGAAATCCTACTCTCACATGCCTCTACATGTAGAGAGTAAAAATAACCCAGTATTGCAACTGTGAGCATATGTCCCAAAACAGAAGTCTCAGGAACTCTGGGTGTTTGAGCCCATCTTTTTTGAAATCTGAGTCTTCCACTTAAGTCTATAATCTTTGAAATCTTTTTGTTCAGTGAAATCTTACGCACACTCACAAGCTCGTAATAATCCTCAATCTCTTCATCAACCGCCTCTTTTACTTTCTCTATGCCACTTAAAAATTGACTTGTCTGATAGACTATGGAAAATTCCCATCTTGTAGATATGTATGAAGCGGCTTTTAGTATAAATCTCTCTTTCTTATACATTTGCGGATCACTAAGATAGTCTTTAAATCTCTGCAAAAATTTTCCATTTTGTATATCTTTTATCGAATCTGATAGTCTTGAAAGAACCCACTCATTTATCTCTTTTTCTTTTTTTTGAAGAGCTTTTCTAAAGACATCAGGTCTTATATCTGTTACTACAACACGCCTTAAAAATTCAAAAATACCAGCTTCTATAAGGTGGACTCTATTTACATCTTCTTCCATATTTGCCATAAAATAAGCTATGATAAACTTGTGAGCCTGTTTGTCAAGCTCAACTAACTCAACCATCCTTGGATAGTCATTCCACCTCTGTATAGAGGCTGCTGCAAATATATGCTCTATGAGTTGGGGTTTTAACATCTTAAATCCATCTTGTCTGAGTCTATCTCTATAGTTGTATGCACATTTCCACGTGGATTAAAATCAGCAAATACTCTTAGCCATTTTGGTTTTAATTTTGTATAAAGTGTGTCGTATATCTCATTTGCACTATCTTCATGGGAAATATTTCTATACATAAAACTGTTTATATAGAGTTTTATCGCTTTTAACTCTACTACTAATTCATTTGGTATATATTCCACATATATGGTTGCAAAATCAGGATACCCACTTCTTGGGCAAAGACACATAAACTCCGGTAATTCCATCTTTATGATGTAATTTTTTTGATATTTGTTTGGCCAAAGTTCCAAATCTCTGTCTATATTAAACTCTTTTATCTCTTTTTCACCATATCTCATATCTTCTCCTATAGCTGTTTTATACTTTTTGGTTTTGATATATAAAAACCTTGTATATATGCTGGATTTAACTCTATAACTTGCTCATAAAGTCTTTGTTTATCTATAAATTTTATCATTGTTTTTACATCTAAATCTTTACAAAGATTCAATAGATTTTTGAGTGTTTTCTTATACTTTTCATTTTGAAAATATTTTGTATATTGGATATCAAATTTAACAAAATCTATCGGTAGATTTTTTAGATATTTGATAGAACAGTTATCTCCACCAAAATTATCAAGTGCTATCTTAAATCCAGCTTTCTTATACTGGGTTAAAATCTCAGCAAATCTTTTAAGATCTTTATATGCTTTTTTTTCATTTATTTCTAAAATTATATTTTCTATTTTTATATTATTTTTATAAAAAATCTCTCTAAGGTAGAGTCTAAAGTCATTATCTCTTAGAGAAACTGCCGATACATTGATACTAAAGTATCTTTTTTTATCATTATTAGATTTCAAATATTTTAACTCTTTTAAAAAATAGTCAAATATTTTTTTATCAAATATTTTTTCAAATCCACCAAAATTTATAGCTTTTTGAGCTTGGTTTTTTGAAATAAGACCATAGTTTTTTGAGTATATTTTTACTAAAATTTCATATATCTCTATCTCTTTGGTTATAAGATTGAGACTCGGTTGGTATTTTAAAAGAAATTTTTCATCAGCTACGGCATCATAAATTATCTTTTCAAACTCATTTGGCTTTATATTTTGGATTTCAAACTCATTTTGTCTCTCTTCGTCTATTAAATCAAAAAGAATTTTTATAATATTTTCAACTCTTGAGTCATAATTTGACTCTATTAAAGAAAAATCAACCTTAACTTCTATATCATTTATGCCTATATTTTTCAACTCTTTTGAAAATATAGTCATTAGATGTTTTAACTCTTTTTTCTTATGTTTTATTATCAATAAAAAACTACCCCCAGAGTATCTTCCTATTGGGATATTTTTAAAGTTATAATTTTCTAAAAATGTATTTAGTCTTTTTGCAAATTCCATTAGAAGATTATCAGCGTTATTTACACCATATCTCTCATCAATGTCATATATATTTTCTATACTTACAAGAACTATGATGGAGTTTTGATCTTTAAGAGTCTCTTTTTGTATAAATTCCAGTATCTCTTTTCTATTGAATGTTTTTGTAATTTTATCTATAAGAGTTGATTTAAAACCATTATATATAAGATAAAAGATGTAATAAGTATATATCGGTATCAAGATTGTAACAAGTATGATAGATACACTGTTTTTATTTGTATTAAATGTATAAATCAGATAGATAATCAAAATGAGAAAAGGAAAGGCAATTTTTAGTGCTATTAAAAATCTATTTCCTCTCTCTTTTGATTCAGAATAGAGCATCAGACATCCAGATGTTTTACATCTTTTGCATGTGCTTGTATATAATTTCTTCTAGGTTCTACTTCATCTCCCATAAAGAGTGAAAAAGTATCACTTGCTACTTCAAAATCGTCTATATTTACTTTAAGTAGTCTTCTGTTTTCAGGGTTCATAGTAGTCTCCCAAAGTTGCTCGGGATTCATCTCTCCTAAACCTTTATATCTTTGGATATATGCACCTTTTTTAGCATGTTTTTCTATTTCATCTAAAAGATCCACGACATCTCTGTCACCGAAATTTAAATCTCTCTCTAAAATTTTTTCTCTTATATATCTAGCCTCTTCATAGAGTGGATTTGTAAAAAAATCATCATTTAAGAGTAACTCTTCAAGACCATCATTTGTCTGTATATACAGGTGAATATTTTCATCATCTACAGTTTTATTTAAGATATTGTATCCTATCTTTTTTATATAAGTTTCAATCTCTTTAAATATTTTTTTATTATCAAGTGAAATAATATCTGGATTTTCTATTAAAAATCTTATCACTTTTATGACTGAGTATCTCTTTTCCAACTCTTTTAGTATTCCTCGATAAGCTGCTACAATTTTAAAAAAATCCAAGAGATCATTTTTACCAATTCTCTCAAAATCCATACTATCCATACCATTTTCAATCAAAAGTGAATTTAGTTCGCTGTCATCTTTTATATATATCTCTTTTTTACCCTTTTTATATCGATAGAGTGGTGGCTGAGCAAGATATACATACCCTTTTTCTACAACTGGACGCAAAAATCTAAACAAAAATGTCAAAAGAAGAGTTTGTATGTGACTTCCATCCACATCAGCATCAGTCATAATGATGAGTTTATGATATCTTAATTTTTCTTCGTTTAATTCTTCACCTATTCCACAACCAAGAGCTGTAATCATATTTTTAATCTCTTCAGATTTTAAAATTTTATCGATTCTACTCTTTTCAACATTTAGGATTTTACCTTTTAATGGAAGTATAGCTTGAAAAACTCTATCTCTTCCTTGTTTTGCACTACCACCGGCACTATCACCTTCCACAAGATACAGTTCGCTGACACTTGCATCTTTACTTTGACAATCAGCCAATTTTCCAGGGAGTGTTCCTATACTCATAGAGTCTTTTCTTCTGGTTAAATCTCTGGCTTTTTTAGCAGCTTCTCGTCCACGAGCTGCTCCTATTGCCTTATTCATAATGGCTTTTGCTTCTATAGGATTTTCTTCAAAGTATTTCACAAGTTTTTCAAAAGTGAGTCTTTGAACTATTGGTTTTACATAAGTATTTCCAAGTTTTCCTTTAGTTTGACCCTCAAATTGAGGTTCAGGCACCTTTACACTTATAACTGAAATAAGACCCTCTCTTACATCATCACCAGTTATCTTTATATCTTTTTCTCTTGCTGCTGCATTTGCATTTATGTAGTTTACTATTGCTCTTGTAAGACCTGCTCGAAAACCACTCTCATGTGTTCCGCCCTCAGGAGTCTTTATATTGTTTACAAAAGACAAAAGTGTCTCATTGTAAGCTGAGTTATACATTAAAGCGATATCCACTTCTACACCGTTTACTGTATCATTAAAATGGTATGGTGAAGATACTTTGTCTCTTTTGTTTAAATCCTCTACAAATTGTCTTAAACCACCTTCAAAATGAAAAATATCTTTTCTGCCATCTCTGTTATCTTTAAACTCAATAGTAACTTTTGGATTTAGATAGGCGATTTCACGAAATCTTTTAGCTAAAGTATCATATACAAAGTCTGTAGTTTCAAATATAGAGTTATCCGGCCAAAACTCTATAGTAGTACCTTTTTTTCTACTGTTTTTTACAATTTCCAATTCACTGGTTGGAATACCACAGGAGAATTCTTGTCTATGCTCTTTTCCTTCTCTTTTTATAGTAGCTACTAATTTTGAAGATAGAGCATTTACAACTGAAACACCAACTCCATGTAGTCCTCCACTGACTTTATATGTATCTTTATCAAACTTTCCGCCAGCGTGTAGAACTGTTAAAACAACAGTAGCGGCAGAAATCTTTTCAGTTGGATGTAAAGCTACAGGGATACCACGACCATTATCAGTGATGATAGCTGAACCATCAGTAGTTAACTCAACAGTGATTTTATCACAATATCCAGCCATTGCTTCATCTATAGAGTTGTCTACAACTTCATATATAAGATGGTGAAGCCCATTTATATTTGTATCACCTATATACATTCCCGGTCGTTTTCTAACTGCTTCTAGGCCTTTTAAGACCTTTATATTTGCTGCACCGTATTCGCTCATTTAATTTTCCTTATATCATTATCGGCATAACTATTGTTATAAAATTTTCATCTTCCAGTGTAAATGGCAGAGAACTGTCATTAAAACCAAGAGTAAAATCACTGTTTTCTATGTTTGAGAGAAAATCCAAAAGATATCTGCTGTTTGTTGCAAGATAAATCTCAGTATCTAAACCAGTGTTATATTCTATCTCTGTTTTTGCTTCTATATTTTCATCATTTAGACTCTCAAAGATTATCTTATCACCTCTAAATGTAATTTTCATCTCATTTGATATGATGGAAATCTGTTTTACAGCTTCTACTATCTTTGCTCTGTTTAAAAGTAGTCTATAGTTTTTCTCTTTTGGGATAATTCTCTCATAATCCGGAAATTTTCCATTTATAAGTTTTGTAAAAAATTGGAAATTTGTAGATTTTGCTATAAGTGTATTTTCATCATAAAATATCTCTATTTCATCAAAAAAAAGTTTTTGAATCTCTGTGATAGCTTTTTTAGGTATGATTAAAGAGAAATGATTTCCTGTATTGTTTTCAAGTTTGACAATAGCAAGTCTTCTTGTATCTGTAGAAACGAGGTTGATAATATCATCCTTTATGTCTATCAATGCACCATTTAATTCAAATTTTGGATTATTATTATCTATTGCCGGTGCTATTTTTTTTATAGATCTTACAAATAAAGAGCTGTTTATATCAAATTTTGGTTTATCTTCAATTTGAGGAAATGATGGAAATTCATTTGGATTAAACATAGGCAATTTAAATTTTGAACTGTTTTGTTTGATGTAAAGGTTGTCATTTATGGTTTCAAGTATAACTTCATCATCTTTTAAAATTTTTATTATGTCAAGTAATTTTTTACCATTTGCAGTGGCAGTTCCATGATCTTGGATTTTTATATTTTTACTGTTATAACTTAATCCTATCTCAAAGTCTGTTGCTTTTATGATCAACTCATCATCATTTGTTGTTATTAAAAGATGGGATGTGATTTGGCTTAAATCTTTTTTTTCTAAATATGGTTGTGTGTTTATGAGTATCGTCTCCAATACACCTTTATTTATTGAAACTTTCATCAAATCTCCTTTTATATTTTTAAATAAAATAGAAGTAGTAGTAGCTTAGGTTGAATAAGTGAAAACCACACTATAAACCCTAAAAATAGGTAAAACAGATATGAATAAAAAATATAAATTTTTCATATTTGTTCACATATTTTTATATAACTTTCTACTCCTTTACCAAAATTTTATTTTTTAGCTCTTCTATTTTTAGTTTAAATGTCTCATTTGTTTCTATCAGTTCGTTTATTTTTTTCATATTGTGTGAAACTGCCGTATAATCTTTCATACCAAAAAATAATGCAAGAGAAGACATTGAGTTTGGTGTCAAAGTTCTTGCTAGATAAATTCCGATTCTTCTGGCTTCTACGATATTTTTATTTCTTTTTTTAGATTTTATTTCACTTGGTTTTATATTTAATTCTCTTGAGATTACTTTTATTATGTCTTCAAGAGTGATATGATTTTTCTTCTCTTTGATTTGAGCTTTCATAACATTTTTTGCAAACTCCATAGTTATATCTTGACGCATCAAAGTAGCGTAGGCATTTAGATTTATGATAGCACCCTCTATCTCTCTTATGTTATCACCCATATTTGTAGCTATATAGCTTGCTATTTCGTTATTTAAATCTATACCGTCTAATTCACACTTCTTTTTTATGATAGCAATTTTTGTCTCGAGTTCCGGTATACCGATATCTGCTATTGTCCCCCACTCAAATCTGCTTTTAAGCCTCTCTTCTAAGCCATTTATCATCTTTGGCGGTTTATCACTTGTCAGGACTATCTGTTTTCCTGCAGCATGAAGTTCATTAAAAGTGTGAAAAAACTCCTCTTGGGTTTGTATTTTATTTGATAAAAATTGAGTATCGTCTATGAGTAAAATATCACAGTTTCTATACTTTTCTCTAAATCTATCCATAGTCTGATTTTTAAGATTATAAGTAAAATCATTCATAAACTGCTCGATAGTAGCATATATGACGATTTTGCCTCGGTTTTGTGAATAATTTCCTATAGCATGAATTAGGTGTGTTTTTCCAAGTCCCGTTGGACCATAGATAAATACCGGATTATACACGATGCCCGGTTTTTTTGCAACAGATTTTGCGATAGAGTATGCAAACTGGTTGGAACTTCCGACTACAAAACTTTCAAATGTATATGAAGGGTTTAATATAGTGTTTATTGTTGGTTTATTTACTTCATATATGTCTATATTTTTTGTCTTTTTAAAGTTTGATTGGGATCTGTTTTTTAAAATAATTTTTATATCAGGTTTTATACCTGTTTTTATTTCAAAGAGATGTGAGAGTTTTTCAGTGTATTTTGTTTTTATCCAATTTTGAATGAGTGCATTTGGAGCGCTAAATACCTTTTGATCAGAGTGTGAGTTCTTTTCATCAAATTCAAGTTGTTTGATATATCTCTCATACTCCTGTTGGGATATCTCATTTTTTAAAAGAATTAGTACATTATCCGCTAACAAAAACACCCCTTAACATTATATTGACTTATTTTATCTAAAATATTATTAGTTATATGTTAAAATGCCCAAAATCTAATGTGAAAAAGTTTTTCACTATATGAATAAGTATATGAATAAAGGGAGTAAGATGACTATTTTAGGTATAGATCCTGGTACAAAAAATTGTGGATATGCGATAATCTACAAGAATAAAAATGAGATAAAATTAGTAGAAGCCGGGCTTATAAAAATTAAGGAAAAAATCCTACAACACCAGATAGTCGAACTTGTAGAGGGCCTAGATATCATCTTTAAAAATCATAAAATTGATGAAGTTGTTATAGAGGATATATTTTATGCTTACAATCCTAAAACAGTGCTCAAACTGGCGCAGTTTAGGGGTGCTTTGAGTCTAAAGATACTTCAGGTTATTGGAAATTTTCATGAGTTTACACCGCTTCAGGTCAAAAAAGCAGTAACAGGAAACGGTAAAGCAAAAAAGGAGCAGGTGGCTTTTATGGTGAAGCGGATATTGGGTATAAAACAGGAGATAAAACCACTTGATATAACAGATGCCATAGCTATAGCATTAACTTATGCAAATGGTATTAAAGTTTCTCACATGTAAAAAGGTACTTATGCTCATGAGGTAGGCTATCATAGAGTTCATGAGCTAAATTTTGTATTTCCCAAAGGGCTGATTTGCTGCTTCTAAGAGTCAAAAAGTTTTGTAAGCTTCTTGCATTTATGGTCCAGGTAAGCTCAGTCTTATAACTTTCCGGGAGACAATATTTCGCGACATCATTACTTATGCCGTCTTTTAAAATAAGTCTTAAATTTTCTAAAGCTTTTATACTCATCTCATTAACTTTTTCATTATCTGTCATCACAAGATATTTACCGGCTTTTTTAAAGTCTCTGTATGTAAAGCTCTCTTCTTCTTTCAATTCTTTTAGTGTATATCTTGTGCTTTTTACTGAAAGTGATGCAATTCTGTGTCTTGCTAACTCTTGAAGCAGTGCTCTGCTGATACCTTGGATATAAAATGTATATACTAGATGTTCAAGTGTAGAAGCATGTTTGAATTTATTGCCGACCCTGTCTATTAGTTTTCTATCTTTTTCACCGCCATTGTCGCTTTTATCAAAACTTTGCCAACAAGTTCTTATGGCACTTGCACAGACTGATAATGATGTGTGTTGTAGAAGAGTGATTTTCATAATATACCCTAAATTGATTTTTAGGGTATATTATATTGTATTATTGTTTTAGTTGTAATAAAGTGTTTAAAATCTGGTCACTGGTTGTTATAGTTTTGGAATTTGCCTGAAAACCTCTTTGGATAACAATCAGTTGAGTTAAAGATCTGCTTAAATCGACATTACTCATCTCTAGAGCACTTGCTTGGATAAATCCACGACCACCGACAGCAGCCTGGCCAATGATAGGATCTCCTGAGTTTGAGGTTTGTATGAAGGTATTTCCTCCATCACTTTCAAGTGCATTGTTATTTGTAAATTTTGCCATACTTACCTGAGCCAAACCGAAACTTCTACCATTTGTAAATGTTCCTATAAGTGTTCCTGTTTCATCTACTCTTATACCGGAGAGATCCCCACCTGGAAAACCGTCTTGGCTGATTCCTGATGTGTTTGATGTAGCATCAAAACTTGTCATTCCGTCAAATGCTCCGGCTGTTCCAAATTGTAAGTTGATATTTTGATTTGGACTAGAGCCGTTATTTGCAGTATAAGTGAGATTTGAAGGTGTAAAAGATGACAGTGAGCCATCGCTGTTGAAGCTTATTTGTCCTGTCACTATATTTTTTGGAGCAAGTCCCCCATTTATATCACCTGGTTCAGGTACGGATATTAGAACTCCCCATTGAGTTCCTCCATCTGAAGTAAAGCCTGTCTTTTTAAACTCAAATCTGACTGTATGTTTGGTTCCAAGAGAATCATACACATCGATGCTTGAAGCATGGCTTGCTGTATATATACCTTGAGAAATTCTAAGTGTACTTCCGGAGGGTAAATTTCCCTGCAGGGCAGATAAAGAAGTAGTAAATTTAGAGTTTTCACTAACATTATTTACTACATTTGTATATGATGTGATTTTTAGTGCCATATTATAATCATTTGAACCGCTTGTTGGGTTTTCTACCTGAAATTGACCCAGATTGTTTACTTCTACTTTTACTCCATCATTACTATCGGCAGAACTGGCTTCTCCTGCATCATTTGAGCTGTCATAATTTGTGTTATTTCTAGCGTCATTTTGTATAGCACTTCTTAAATCTTCAGTAGTAGTAAAAGTTCTTGATGATAAAGGTTGGTTTGCTGCAGGCACACCTTGGAGCGGAGCAGCTCCGCTTGTGGCATATTGGTAATAAAATGCAGTATATACCTCTTTGGCATTTAAACCAGTGTTATCACTGCTACCAATATCTAAATTTATATTTTTTGTAGAATCTGTTGTGCCGGAACCATTATTATTTCTTAATGTAATATCAGCTCCGTTTACTGTGGCTTCTACACCTGTTGAAGCGCTTTTTTGATTTATAATTGTTGCTATTTGTTGAGCATTTTCAGCTGCTGTTCCACTACCAGAAGTTGTACCTGTTATCGCAGTTCCGTTAAGAGTTAAATCTACTGTTGATGGACCGGTAGTTGTGATGGTTTGTTTATTTGTTGCATCAGCATAACTAACCCACATTCCCTGTCCGTCTTGAATATTTAATGCCTGTCCTGAGGCATTAAAAAGTACTCCAAAATCTACAGATCTCTCATAGAGTTTTTTCTTAGAATTAAAGATATTACTTCCGAGATCATTTTCATTATGTGCTTCTCCTGCATCGACAACACCATTTCCGTTTAAGTCAACTGCATTGTTTAGGCTGTCTAGTGTATAAATTGGTGTTTTATTTATGATATTGTTACCGGAATTTAAATTTGCTTTTAGTGTTATATAGCTTGTATCATTTGCCGGAGTTGTAAGACCTGGTGGAATTGTGATGTTTTGAATTGGCGTAGTAGAATCAATTGCACCTATTTGCTGATCTCTTACCCAGCCTTGTACTATGTATCCGTTACTGTCTGTAAAATTTCCCTTTGCATCA
Organism: Sulfurospirillum sp.; assembly: GCA_045047115.1. Lineage (GTDB taxonomy): Bacteria > Campylobacterota > Campylobacteria > Campylobacterales > Sulfurospirillaceae > JAADIZ01. The sequence goes on along the minus strand of JASFYR010000012.1, from coordinate 19,232 downwards.
AAAACAAAATCGCCATTTCTTGTGTATTTATAAGTTTTGCCACCATCAGGACTTACTACAAAAAAACCATCACCCTGGATAGCAAGGTCAGTATTTTTATCTGTTGTTTGGACTGAGCCTTGTTTAAAGATTTTGGTAATTGAACTTACTTGTGTGCCAAGTCCTACCTGCATAGGGTTTTTACCACCGAGTTCACCTTGAGGAGCAGTTGCTATTTTTGATGTTTGACTAAGCATATCGGAAAAATTGGCTCTTGAGTATTTATATCCTGCGGTATTTACATTTGCTATATTATTTGCTTCTACATCTAGCGCTGTTTGGTGTGCTTGTAGTCCGGAAACACCAGCCCAAAGTGATCTTAACATTTTAAATCCTTTTTACTTAATATGGTTTTTTTAATTTGGGCAAAGCCCGAATTAAATTCCTGATAAATTCATTGCACTAAAGCTACGACTAAAGTCGAGAATTAATATCTTAAATTGTATAAATTAAAAGCAAAAAATGTTCCTACTTTTTCATATTTATTGCATTTTGTATCATTTGATCGCTTGTTGAGATGCTTTTAGAGCTTGCACCGTATGTTTTTTGCGCTAAAATCAACTCACTTAAAGCAATCGTTAAATCTACATTACTACTTTCAAGTTTTTGTGAATGTATCTTTGCGCCAAGTATCTGATTGCCATTTGCATCGGTAAAAAATATTGGTTTTCCACTATTGTCTGATTTTTTAAATAGAGTAGAATCAACCTTTTCCAAACCTTGATCATTTTGAAAATGGTAAATGGCAATTTTTGCTACAGGTACACTTCTTCCGTTACTGAAATCTGCTATTACATTTCCTCTCTCATCAACACCATAATTTTTCAACAAGCCATACTCATATCCATTATGCTGTTCACTTCTGGATTTATCAAAATTTACACTGGATTTAAATCCGTCAAAACTATTTGGTGTTCCTACATTTACCTTTAAAGGTGTGCCACTGTTTGATAAAGTAGGTATATCTGCACTTAAGAGTTCTCCTGTGGTGGAAAACTTTACAACACCATCTTTTGAATCGATGATATTATAAACATTTTTTGTTGTATCATTTACTTTAAAGAGAGTTGGATCATAAGTTTTATTTGGATCGTATGTTTCATAAAAAGATAAAATTTGTAATTTTCCATCCCAAGTAGTTCCTTCAACAGGTTGAGGAACTCTTTTTGTATAGGTCATATCCAGTATATCTTTTTTCCCACTTGGTGAAATGATACTTGAGCTAAAATGCTCTACATTTGAAATCTCATTACCATTTGCATCTTTGAGTATCTCAGGATTTAAATTTGCCTGATATGATACTGTTGTTGTGGGAGTCGGAGGATAATACAAAACAGAAGGCAGGTTTACTTTTGTTTGTGAATCTGTTGCACCTAAGGGAATGTCTGAAATCTCAGTTATTGCATATGCCGTATTTGTTTGAGTAGTACCAGTGCTATAATATTTGCCTATATCTTTTTGAACACTTTGAGGCAGTGTTGTTGGTGATATATTGTTACCACTGGTTGCCAACAGATAATTTCCATTTTGATCAACCAAATCTCCATTTGCATCTACATTAAATGCGCCTGCTCTTGTATAATAGGTACTATTGTCAAAACCTTGTACTCCAAACCAACCATCACCTCCTATGGCTAGATCAAAGCTGTTTCCCGCATCTTGTAAATTACCCTGTTTCATATTTAATGTTGGTGCTGTTTTTCTAACGCCAAGTCCTATATCATTTGTCGTTGTACTGAAGTAGTTATCCGAGAGCGTTGTTGAAAATACAGTGGAAAATTCCGGACTATTTGTCTTTTTATAACCGATTGTATTTACATTTGCTATATTTTCTGCAATTGTGTCTAAGTAAAACTGATCTGTTTTAATCCCGCTTAAACCATTGTAAAATGATGTATTCATTTATATCTCCCTAATAAAACTCAGCGATATTTTCCATAGGAATGTAGTTGGATCCCAGTTTCATCAAAGGTTTTCCTTTGTCATATCTGACAGATTCAACGGGGTAAACTCCAGGCTGGGTTACGAGTTTTTTTCCATTGGAATCAGTATATTCAACACTTGCTTTATATGTGCCTTGATCCATTTTTTTACCGGCATCATTTATTCCATCCCACTGGAAAGAGAGTACACCGCTTTTCCCTGCTTGAGAGTCTAGTGGCACTTTTCTCACTGCGTTGCCTTTTGCATCAGTTATGGTAAGTGTTCCGTTTTGAATCTTGTTTGAAAAATATATTTCAAAAGTTGAGTTTCCAGTTTGGGGCAGTGTTATGTCATTTGTTCCAAGACTTGCCATCTTTCCTATGGCAGACAATGCTCCCATATCCATAGAGTTGTTTAGTTTGCTGACCAAATCCTTCATGGTTTTATTTGTATTGTCTGCTGATTCCAATGTGGCCAGTTGTGAAGTTTGGGTAAGAATCTTACCACTGTCCATAGGACTGGTTGGATCTTGATATTGTAGTTCAGTCAAAAGCAACTTCATAAAAGAGTCTTTATCTAAAACACCATTTGGATTTTGTACAACACCGCTGCTGGTTGCGCTTAGTGAGTTGGTAATAGTTGTTGACATAATTTATCCTTTTAAATATACCTTGGAATTACAAGCTCTAAAGAGTTTTCGTAATTATCAGGGTTTTGTAATTCTTCAAAAGAGTCTCTGTTTTTTCTACTGTTTTGTTGATTTTGTCCACTGTTTTTCCCCTGGTCTGAAAAATTCATCTCCAAGTTTGTAAATCCCATATTTACCAGTGAATTTTTAAATTCTGCCTGGTTTTGAGTAAATAGTGACATTGTGTTTGTGTTTGAAACAATATTTACATGTAGGTTGTTTCCTCTGTGTATAAGTGTAACTTCCACTTCTCCTAGATTTTTGGGAGTTAATGCCATTTGGATTTTCATAACAGGTGGTTTATACTGCTCCATCTTCTCTTTTAAATCATTTGCAAAATGGTTTAAGCTGCTTTTGTTTTCTATATGTTTTGGCGTTTTAATGTTTTCACTTTGAAAGGAAGTTTTAAACTCTTGTTTGTGATTTATAGGTTCACTGTACTTTTCTTTATTCTCAGAAGTAGAGTTGTTTTCCAAATCATTATTTACAGCCTTGTTTTGTGTCTCAACTATAGTTTGTGTTTTGGTCTGTTTGTGAGGTTTGATCTTCTGTAAAATTATATCTTGAGTATTTTTGTCTATCTGTGCTTCTTGTGTTCTTACTTCATTGGTTACAGTGTTTTTTGTTGTTTTATGTTGTTTTGTATCTTCGCTGGTTTTTTGTGAAATATTATCTTTTGAATCAATTTTTTTCTTAACAGAAGAATTACTCTTTATTTTGTTGTCTCTTAAAATGGATTCTAAAGGAGCTTTTGTCAAAATCTCTTTACCTGTTGTATAGATACTGTTTTGTTTATTTGGTGCAGCTTCATTTTTTTTCTTGGATATAAGGTTTTTATCTGGGGCATTTTGTACTACATTTTCAGCACTTTTTTTCACCGTTGTTTTTTCTTGTACAGTAATTTCATTATCTTTTTTGATTGATTTTTTATCATCTTTTAGGTAATTTTCAACTTTTAGTTTTTTATCTTCTTCATTGCTTTTTATTATGACTTTACCTGTTTCGTTATCTGTTTTGTTTAAAAGAGTTTGAAGTATATTCTTGGGTAGATCAACAGACTCTTTATTTGTTTGATTATTTAATAATTGAGTGATGACAGCACCCTTGTTTGATTTGGTAAGAGTTTGTGTCTGTTTGCCGGTCTTTTGGGTATTGTCAATCTTGCTTTGGAAAAATTTTTGAAAATTCAGTTTTGGAAAATCTTTTTTTAGATCATCTATACTCTCTTTTGTAAATTTTATATTATCAAGTCCAAGATTGTATTTTTTAGATAGCTTGATTATATCATCAATACTTTTAACATTTTTGAAATCATTTTTTATGTCAACATTTTGTAAAATTTTATCCATCTTGTCTGTAAATTTTGGGAAGTGAAATTTTGAATCAGGATTTTTTAATTGATCTATTATACTTAAAATATCACCTAATAAAATTTCATTTGGTGTTTTGGGTTGATTGTCTTTTTTTGGTTGTTTGTCAAGCGTATTGTCTATGAGGGCAGTTTGAATATTTAGTTTAGATGGTTTTTTTGTACCATGTTCTATTTGACTGAAAAGTATGGATATGAAGTTATCCCCCCCATCTTTTATATTTGAAGCTATCTCTTTTGTCGGAGTTGTAACTTTTTGATTTGTATTAATTAGTGTCATCAAACTGTTCATACTTCTGCCTTATAAATTTATCATATTATTTTAAAGCAATAACCATTCCAAAAATTTCTTTAAAGAATTTTATCTCTTTAAAGAAATTTTTGGGTATAATGCAACCCTTATATAAAATCACTATTTAATTTTACATATTTAAAAGCGATAAATCAGGAGAAGTTTTTGCAAGAGTTTAGAAATATTGCTGTGATTGCACATGTTGATCACGGAAAAACTACATTGGTAGATGAATTATTGAAACAATCAGGTACATTTACAGAGCACCAAAAAGTAGATGAAAGAGTTATGGATAGCAACGATCTTGAAAAAGAGAGAGGAATTACGATTCTTTCAAAAAATACTGCGATTCACTATAAAAATTCAAAGATAAATATCATAGATACCCCGGGCCATGCCGATTTTGGTGGTGAGGTTGAGCGAGTCTTGAAGATGGTGGATGGTGTTTTACTTTTGGTAGATGCCCAAGAGGGTGTAATGCCTCAAACAAAATTTGTTTTGAAAAAAGCTCTCTCTTTGGGACTTAAGCCAATTGTTGTTATAAATAAAATAGACAAACCGGCCGCTGATCCTGAGAGAGTTGTCGATGAGGTGTTTGATCTTTTGGTGGCACTTGATGCGAATGATGAACAGTTGGAATTTCCTGTGATTTATGCTGCCGCAAAAGAGGGTTATGCAAAGTATAATATGGAAGATGATAACAATAACCTTGAGCCTCTTTTTGAGACTATTTTAGAATCTGTTCCGCTCCCTACAGGTTCGGCAGACAATGCACTTCAACTTCAGGTTTTTACTCTCGATTATGATAATTATGTAGGAAAAATTGGAATCGCCAGAATTTTTAACGGTATCATCAAGAAAAATCAAAATGTAATGGTAGCCAAAGCAAACGGAGAGACACTAAAGGGTAGAATCTCTAAACTCATAGGTTTTCAAGGGCTTGAGAGGATAGATATAGACGAAGCAAGCAGCGGTGACATAGTTGCAATTGCAGGTTTTGAAGCATTGGATGTTGGTGACAGCGTGGTAGATCCAAGTAATCCAATGCCGCTTGATCCGCTCCATATAGAGGAGCCTACACTTTCAGTTGTATTTGCAGTAAATGACTCGCCCTTTGCAGGATTAGAGGGTAAATATGTCACTTTAAACAAGCTTGATGAGAGACTTGAGGCGGAGATGAAAACAAATATAGCTATGAAATATGAAAATGCGGGCGAGGGAAAGTTCAAAGTTTCCGGTCGTGGTGAGCTTCAGATAACAATCCTCGCAGAAAATATGAGAAGAGAGGGATTTGAGTTTTCACTGGGTCGTCCTGAAGTTATAACCAAAGAGGAAAATGGTGTAAAAATGGAGCCTTATGAACATTTAGTCGTAGATGTTCCTGATGATTTTACAGGTGTGGTTATAGAAAAACTTGGAAGAAAGAAAGCAGAGATGATAGCGATGAATCCGACAGGTGACGGACAGACAAGGATAGAGTTTGAGATCCCGGCTCGTGGACTTATCGGTTTTCGTGGACAGTTTTTGACTGATACAAAAGGCGAGGGTGTTATGAACCACTCATTTTTAGAGTTTAGAAGCTTAAGCGGTGCGGTTGAGCATCGTAAAAATGGAGCATTAATCTCTATGGAAGATGGTGTTGCACTTGGATATTCGCTCTTCAATCTTCAAGACAGAGGAGCACTCTTTATAGGACCTCAAACAAAAGTTTACAAGGGAATGATTATCGGTGAACATGCCCGTCCAAATGATTTGGATGTAAATCCTATAAAAGGTAAAAACCTGACAAATGTAAGAAGTAGTGGAGCAGATGAAGCCATAAAACTGGTTCCACCAAGAGAGATGGGCTTAGAGCTCGCTCTAGAGTGGATAGAGAACGACGAACTAGTAGAAGTAACACCAACAAGCATAAGAATAAGAAAAAGAATTTTAGACGCCACTAAAAGAAAGAGAGCGTCAAGGTAATCTTCCGGGGATTTTACATCCCCAGAAGATTTATATTTATTTTATAGCATTAAGTGCTGACTCATAGTCTGGTTCAGCTGTAATTTCAGGAACAATTTCTTTGTATGTTACTTTGCCATCTTCGTTTATAACAAAAATAGCTCTGCATGTAACGCCGGCCAATGGACCATCAGCTACCAAAACACCATAAGCATTTGCGAAGTCTTTGTTTCTAAAGTCGCTTCCTACGCTTAGGTTCTCAATACCTTCAGTTGTACAAAATCTACCCATTGCAAATGGAAGATCCATGGATACTACGGTTATGCTTGCATTGTCAACCTTTGCTGCTTCTTCGTTAAATTTTCTGGTTTCTGCTGCACATACAGGGGTGTCAAGAGAGGGAACTACTACTATGATTTGCTTTTTACCCGTTGCCCCACCTATTTCGATTTCACTTAAATCTTTTCCAACTACAATAACTTTTGGAGCTTTATCCCCAATATTTACTTCGTTTCCGCCAAGACTAACAGGGTTGCCTTTTAAATGAGTTTGTGACATTTTTTACCTTTAATATAATTTTTGATAATAGTATTGTATCTAAATAAGATAAAAATAGTCTTAATTAAATTAAGACTATTTTAATTATATTGGCTATTGAGTCCACAAAGCAAGCTGTCTCTATAGGTTCTGTTTTTTTTAATTGACTTCTTCAATTTCTATGATTGTTTCATCAGTTTCATCAATTTCATCAATTTTATGAAAAATATTCATTAATATATCCAAAGATGATATGCTGTTATTTTTGTGGACTATGATTGCTTTAAATACAGTATCAATATACAAATTGCAATATAAAAGTATCTTCTTTTCTATTGCAAATATAGCACCACAAACCTCTTTTGGATTTGAAAAAGTAAAAATTAGAAGATGAAATTGATTGTCTATTTTGATATATTTATCTGTTAATCTAATGATACCTCTATAATCATATGTACAATTTTTTATCCTGTCGTCCATTTTTATCAAAACAACTGAGTAGTTTACACCATATCTTTTAAACATATAATCACATTCGCGAAAAATGCCTATATTCTCTTTATAAATTTCTTTATAATTTGGCAAGTTTTTTGTACATAATAAATTATCAATTTTTATAGATACCATATTATTCCTTTAATAGCATAGTCTGCTTTTAGTATCAAAATATTTATAAGAAATTTGACAAATAAATCCTTTAGATGAAACAAAAATGAAAAGCGCATAGAGTTACTTATGATTACAACAAACAACTCATAATTTAAGTTATATTGAATTTTTAAAAGCCTTTCTATAGAGACAATTTTACCAAAAATATCTTCAAATCTATCTAAAATTGGATAAAGATTTTTACAAATATTCTAAAAGATGGAGAAGAGATAGCAACAGCTGTTATTGCAAAGAGTGTGTACGGCTTTTAAATAACACGAGACTTCATTGTAGCATAACACTTAAAGTATCATATGGATGGAGATATAATCTTAAAACACTCATGAGTTGAAATTGGCTCTATTGTATAAAAATTGGTATAATGACTTTTGTAAAAACTAATTTAAGAGGATTTAAGATGAATGGGATGAAAATTTTAAAAATTTCTCTAATTGTAATTGTTTTGGTGGCGCTTGTTTATTTTATAGTAGGTATATTTATGCATGGAGACGGACAGACAAGAGATAACTTTCAAAAATTTTCCAGGCATGTTGCAGGACGAACAAATAAATCCACACAAGGTACGGACAAGACAGAAGTCCCACTTGATGGTATAGTTATCACTCTTGGTGGAGGGAAATTCCATTATATGAAAGCCGATATGTCATTGAAGATGAAAAACACAGATGATAAAAAAGCACTGGAAAAAAATATTCAAGATGTAAGAGATTTGATTTTGAGATACACTTCTACCCAAAACAGCGATAAACTAATCACAGAAAAAGGCAAGAAAGAGTATAAAGACAATTTAAAAAAGGTAATCTACAATACATTTGGATATGATGTTTTGGATGTATATTTTAGAAATTTTGTTTTAGCGCCGTAGAATTCTTTTGAAAAAATAGAAAAATAAAAGAGAGGGAAGCTATAAGAGCAGCATATAAAAAGAGATTTATCCCATATAAATACCCTGCAAATATTGAGCCTAGAAATCCACCCAAACCAAAAGAGATACCATAGTAAAACTGATTTGAGAGTTTTTTGTTCTCATATACAAGATATAAAAAGCTTATAGAGGCTGTATGATGCAATGCAAATCCAAAAGCATGCAAGGATTGGGATATATAAGAAACAGCCAAAGAAGCAGGAAAAAGATATAACAGCAGCCATCTGATTATAGTTATAAAGACAGCTGTTTTTATAAGTGTTAAAAGCTCAAATCTCTTAAAAAAGTATGATTGAAAATAAAAAAGTGTAATTTCACAAATGATAGAAAATGTCCAAAGATAGCTGACACTCTTCAAAGATATACCATGATTCGTCTCGTATATGGTAAAAAAATTATAAAATATACCAAAACTCATCTGCATAAAAAAGAGGCTTACCCAAAGATACAGGGTCTTTTTAAAGACAAACTTTTCGCTAAGAGTTTTTTGAAATGTTTTTGTATTGTCTCTTTGTAGTGTAATCAAGAATCCAAAGAGAACAACCAACAACATAGAGAGTAAGATATAGTTCAAGCCCACACTATAACTGCTTAAAACTCTTGCTAAAACAAGACTTGAAATCATAAAGCCAAGAGAGCCGAAGAGTCTTGTGCGCCCATACCTCTCTTTTTTCAGTAGGCCAAGGGCATAGGTGTCTATGTATGGAAGCATAATTCCAAAAGAGATACCCAGTAGTATGTTTGGAACTATAAAAAGATAAAAATTTGAAATTGTAAAATAAAAAAGCACAGAAGATATGAGTGCAAATATCAAGGCTGTTCGAAAAACCTTTTTATTTAGATTAAATCTTTTTAAAAAGAAGAATGGTATAAAAAACCTCATAAGAGGTCCGAGTGAAAAGATTATGCCTATCTGAAAAGTACTGTAGCCCAGATTTTGCAAAATTTTAGGTAAAAATACTATATAAATTGCTACTAAAAAAAAATAAAAAAAATAAAAAGAGGATGTTTTGGAAAATGTACTCATTTGGAATACAGTGGAACTGTAGCAGAGATATAATCAGGCAATCCTAATTTTTGTTTAGTAAAGAAGGGGATAAAAAGAAGAGGAAAAGCAAATATAGTGATGGTAAAAACTATATATCTCACACTTATTTGCACAAATGTAGGTTTTGTATGTTTGAAGGTACTCAGTTTTATATTGTAAGCTTTATATCCGGGAGTTTGATTTTTGATATATAAAAAGAGTGTCGTGATGATGAAATGTGGAATCAGGATGCATAACCAGCCCATTAGCATATTTGCTCTAAACTCTTCACGAGAGCCCATAACAACATAAAAAACAACATAGATTATAGGCATAAATATCATAAAAGCATCGGTCAAAAAGGCTTTTATTCTATTTATGATTGGAGAGATATGCAGAGTCTCTTTTTTTATCTCTGTTTTGTGTTTGAATTTACCTTTTTTGGCATCTCTCCATCTCATTTAGTTATTAATTTCCTCTACTTCCTGGTTTATAAGCTACACTTCCATCTTTGCAAAGTGGGCAATTTCCAGGTTTGTAAATATCAAATTCGAAATCAGCCAAAGCAAAAAATGGAGTATCATTTGGAAGTTTACATGCAGGCTTTGCATCTTTACCACTACCAATTCTTCTACAAAATCCTCTGTTTGCCAAGGCTGCAAAGGCGACTATATTTGCCCCCATGTCTTCGGCGACTTTTGCAGCTTCAAGAGCTGAGCCCCCGGTGGTGATTATATCTTCACAAATGAGAATATTTTCACCCTTATTGATCTCAAAACCTCTTCTGATGGTCATTTTTTTATTTACTCTCTCGGCAAATATAAATCTTGCTTCAAGAGATCGAGCAAGCTCATAACCTGCAAGAACCCCACCAAGAGCAGGAGAGCATACAGTGTCTATCTTTAGTCCACTTTTTTTTATCTGTTTTGCAAGCTCATCTGCCAAAAGTTGTGAAGTTTTAGGGTTTTCTAAAACTTTTGCACTTTGGAGATAAAATCGTGAATGATTTCCGCTGCTAAGCAGAAAATGCCCCTCTAGCAGAGCATTTGCATCTTTATATATTTTTTCTATATCCATATCTATATCTTAAGTACTTCTGCTTCTTTTTCTTTGACGGCGCTATCTACTGATTTGACACCAATATCAGTTATTTTCTGTACTTCATCGTAAGCTTTTTTTGCCTCGTCTTCGGTTACCTCTTTATCTTTTTCGAGTTTTTTTACTTTGTCGTTGGCATCTTTTCTTATATTTCTTATGGCAATTTTTGCTTTATCACCCATAGTTTTTGCCTGTTTTGCACCCTCTTTTCTCTGCTCTGTTGTCATAGGCGGGAAAAACAGTTTAACGCTTTCGCCATCATTGTTCGGGTTTACACCTATATTTGCAGAGCCAATCGCATGTTCTATGGCTTTTAGCATAGGTTTTTCCCATGGAGTTATGCTGATAGTTGTAGCATCATTTAACAAAACTGTTGCTACTTGATTTAGTGCAGTAGGAGTTCCGTAGTAATCCACTTTTATATTGTCAAGCACAGATACTGAAACTTTTCCGCTTCTAATCGTGCTAAAGTCTCTCTTTAGAGATGCCAAAGTTTTGTCTATATGCTCTTTTTGTGTTTCATATATTAGATTTAGTCCCATTGTTTATCCTTTATGAGTAGTTTTGTTGAAATTTTATCTTTTATCGAAATTATTATTCTATTTCTTTCTCTTGTCAGTTTTTTGTTTAGTTTGAGGTTTATTACGCCACTGTTTATAGGTATTTTTTTCCAACCGTTTCCACTTATATATAGACCAGCATATTTTGCACTCTCTTTGGTCTGCACATGTAGAGCTTTGATGATCCCATCTTTGGGATAAGACTTTGGTTCTATCCATATGGCATTTAGATACTTAAATTTCAATAGATACTTTAAATTTGTTTTACCGACAAGTGCATTCCTGTCTAAATCATATACATCACTATTTTTTCCGACAGCACCCATGTTTTGGTTGATAATAGCATCGAATCCAAAAGATTTTGCAATATCTTTGACTCTGTTATTATACTCTCCGTATGGGTAAGAAAAATATTTTGGTTTGATTTGCAGCTTTTCTTCAAAAATCTTCAAACCTTTTTTAAAATCCGCCTTAAGCTTTTCATTGCTCAAATAGGTCATATGAGGATGTGCATAAGAGTGAAACTCTAAAGATCCATATTTGTTTATCTCTTTTAGTTGTTGCCAGCTCAGATAATCCGGATACTTTTTTTGTGTGGCTTCTACATAGACAAAGAGTGAAAATGGATAGTTGTACTCTTTAAAAATATCAAAAGCATTATCATAAAAGCTTCTAAAATTGTCATCAATAGTCAATACAACCCAATTATCAGATATTTTTTCACCTCTCTTTAAAGCCATAATCAGCTTTTTTAGCGGAATGACTTTATAATTGTTTGTCTTAAAATATTCAAACTCTTTTTTTAGTTGGGTTATTGTGGTGTCTGTGCTAGGGTATCTGCTATCGCCAAATCTGTGATATACAAATATATGAGCATCTGCCCATAGAGTCATCACGAAGAGTAGCGACAGCAGCAGACTTTTCATATCTTATTTGGTTTTAGGTGCGCTAGGAGCTTTTGGAGCCTTTGGAGTTTCCGGTGTTGTAGGTGCAGTAGGAACCAGAGGCTTTACTATCTTGATATCTTCAGCTATAGAGACTTTTTTTTCTTGGTTGTAGAAGTATCCAAGTGCTAAGGTGTTTATTAAAAAAACAAATCCTATGATGAATGTGAATTTTGCCATAAAACCAGCCGGTCCTTTTGCGCCAAATAGTGATTCATTACTTCCGCTATAAGCTCCTAGTCCTATTGAAGAGCTTTTTTGTAACAGTATTGCTATAGTTAAAACAGCTGCCAATATAAATTGTAAGACCAATAGTGTTGAGGTCATAAAATTTTCCTTGTTTTGATTTATACCTCATAAAATTTATGCAATTATTGAGGTACGATTTGATATAATCGGTGATTATATCCAAAATATATTAAAAAACAGATGAAATATATACTAAAAACAGAAAGTATTAATAAAATGTATAGCAAAAGGCATAGAATAGAGTTTGAAAAATATGCAAAAACATATGATTCAAACTCCTTGATACAAAAAAAAGTTGCAAAAGAGCTGGTGCAAAAGTTAAATTTTAGACCAAAAACTATCCTTGATTTGGGCTGTGGTACGGGCGAGATATATAAAAATATATCTTGGGAGCTTGATAGCTTTGTTGCAGTGGACTGCTCAAGCACTATGTGCAAACTGCATCCAAAAAATAAAAATGTAGAAATTATCCATAGCGACTTTGAATCTGAGGAGTTTTTGAATAAAATGAGCAACTATGCGCCTTTTGACCTGCTTATATCGTCATCGTCTCTACAATGGGCACAAAATATGGAGATAGCCTTTAAAGCCTATAGAAGTTTGAGTGAAAAAATAGCATTTTCAATTTTTACAAATAAAACCTTTAGGGCGATATATGAAATTACAAATAGAGAGAGTTTTTTGCCTGCATTTGAGTCATTGGTTTCTCTATCAAAAATTTTTAAAAATTCAAATATTGAAAAAAAGCTTTTTAGAGTTAATTTTGATGATACAATCTCTATGTTGAAATATATAAAAATGAGTGGAACAAGTGGCGGTAGCAGAGTGTTAAATTATAAGGAAATAAAATACTTATTAGAATACTATCCTTATAAATACCTTGAATTTGAAGTTGCTTTTATTACAAATTAGATAATATATTTTTTACATTTGTTAAAAAAAAGTATTTTTTTCTCATTTTTATAAAAATTATTTTACTTTATTTCCACAAGAAAAGTATTTTTTTCTATTTTTTTTACTTTTTTGCAATCCCTCTATTTCAACGATATTGCTATAAAATGATAAAATATTATTATAGTTCAAAAATAATTTAATAAATTTATAAAGAATATCCAATAAAATTACACTATCAAACGATGATTTCTTGGAGGTTGTTTCAAGACTGTTCGTAATCAATGGAGAAAAATATGAAAGTAGAGATCTCGAGGAGGAGATTTCTTCAAGGTAGTGTTGCTTTGAGTGTTGCCGGTGCGACTGCACTTGGAACAACAAGCATTTTGGCAGATACCAAAGAGAGTGAAGATGCCAAGATAAGACCTACGAAGAAAACCCCTACACTATGTGAGATGTGCGTAAACAAATGCGCACTTATCGCTCAAGTTAGAAACGGTGTCATAAAAAAACTGGATCCAAACCCACTTTTTCCAAAATCTAAAAATATGCTTTGCGCAAGGGGTGATGCAGGTATTCATGCTCTGTATGACCCTGATCGTCTCAAATATCCACTTATCAGAAATGGAAAGAGAGGTGATGGTAAGTTTAGAAGGGCTACCTGGGATGAAGCATTTGCTCTCATCAAAGAAAAAATGGTAAAAATTCTGGATGAGGAAAAAGATAATCGTTCATGTATAGGTTATTGTACGGGCGAAGGCATGGCTGAACCTACTTATAAAGAGTTTATGTCAGAAAAATTTGGGTCATCAAATTTTATAAATCATGCATCTCTTTGTCTTCAAACTGCGATTTCCGGCTATGCTTTAACTATAGGAGGATATGGACAAGCTGACCTTGAAAATGCAAAATATGTAATCATGGCAGGAGCAAACAGAGCAGAAGCCATTCTTACTCCTGACACTATGAATCTGTTTAAAAGGACAAGAGGAAGAGGTACAAAACTGATAGTTGTGGATCCGAGATTTACAAATACAGCAATCCACGCTGATAGGTATGTTCCTATTAAAGTTGGTACAGATTTGGCATTTGTATTGGCGCTTACATATGTAGCGATAAAAAATAGACTCTACAATAGAGAGTTTGTAGATAAAAACTTTGATAATTTCAATGTCTATAGACTGCATATTTTAGAGAACAATTACACACCTGAGTGGGCAGAAAAAATTACTGGAGTACCTGCTAGAACAATTGAAAAAATAGCATATGAGTTTATGGAAAATGCGCCTGAATCAATATATTATCAAGGTAGAAGAACAACTTGGGGGGCCATGGATTTTCAACTTCGTCGCGCACAAGCTATCTTTAGTGCACTTGGTGGTGGAATTGACATAAAAGGTGGTATCATTTTTGGTAAAAATTTGCCTTTGAATAAAGAAGAGATAAATTCACCTATATATGCAAATACACAAGAGAGAATAGAAAAAAAAGCTGCAGCTATTATAGGGGCAACCGGTTCTTGGGTGGCTTGGAGAAATATGGTGGCACAAGGCAATACTCCTTATCCTGTCAGAGGGTTGTTTGTCTATAAACAAAATCCGATGCTTTCAGTGCCAAATACAAAAAAAACAAAAGAGATGTTTGAAAAATTAGATCTTGTAGTTGTGATTGATACAATGCCAAGTGATACGGCAATGATGGCGGATGTTATACTTCCAGAGTGTACCTATCTAGAGAGAGAGGACCCTGTGAAATCTTTTGGAGGTACAGAGCCGGCTATTGTACTCAGGCAAAAAGTTATAGATCCAATGTATGAGACAAAACCTGTTTTTGACATAATGAAAGGTCTTGCTGAAGTTTTGACAGAGCCACTTTGGAAAAATACTCTAAAATACGATGAAGATGTCCAAAGCGATACAGAAGGGATGAAACCTGAAGACTTAAAGAAGTACTTTAAAGAAAACGGTTATGATTTGACGGATATGTTTGGAGAGTCTCAAGAAGAGATGAATAAAAAAATGTTTGCTGGAAAATATGGTGAAAAAGCTTGGAAAGAACTTCGTATCAAAGGTGTATTTTATCCAAATATGGACAAATATTTCAAAAAGATTGATAATAACACTTTTGAATACTATCCTGAAAATAAAAAATACTACTCTATCGATAAATTGGGTGAAAAGGCGAATAAGGACGTGTATTTACATGATACCTGCATAAATCCAAGAGATATATCTGAATTTAGGAAGTTTTTTAAGACACCTAGTAAGAAAATAGAGTGTTATTTGGGTAATTTTAAGAAAAAAGGTATTGATGCGATGCCGACTTGGAGAGAAGAGAGTTATGTAAAAATTCCTCAGGGAAAGTTTAAGTTTATCACCGGTCGTCACGCCCAATTTACTCAGGATGCTACACAAAATAATATAATGCTGCTTGAACTTATGAAAGAGAATTATGTTTGGATAAATGATAAAGAGGCAGAAAAAAGAGGCATAAGATTTGGAGATGAGGTTGAAGTTACCAGTAAGATAGGAAGTGTTAGGATAAAAGCATATCCTACTCCTAAAATTATTCCAGAAACCTTATTTTACATACATGGCTTTGGTGCAAAATCAACCGGTCTAACTTTTGCCCACAGGAATGGAGCAAGTGACAATGAAATCATAGAAGATAGAATTGAACCGGTTTTTGGTAGTGCTATTATGCATGATACCATTGTAGATATAAGGAAGGTGTGATTATGAACTATGCAATGGCACTTGATTATCAAAATTGTATAAATTGCAAGGCATGTGAAGTGGCCTGCAAGGAAGAGAATGGAGTTCAGCTCGGAGCTGATAAACAGAGAATTTGGGTTGGAGTAACAGAGGGTTCTTTATTTGGAAGCCCTTTTGTAAATCTGTATCCATCGCAATGCAACCAATGCCTGGATGCGCCTTGTGTAAGTGTTTGCCCGACACATGCAAGTCATATAGTTGATGGCGGTGTTGTTATGGTAGATCCTACAAAATGTATCTTGTGCAAAGGATGTATGGAGGCTTGTCCATATGATGCAAGATTTGTTGATGATACTATTGTAGCAGTTGACAAATGTACATTTTGTTATCATAGAATTGATGAGTATGGTACTACTGCCTGCCAGGCAACCTGCCCTACAAAAGTGAGACTCTTTGGTGACTTGGATGATGAAAATAGTGATTTGGTTAAACTTCTTAAAAAGAGAAAGTTCTTTTTCCTGAAAGAGGGCGAAAAGACTGTACCAAAACTATTTTATTTGGTACCGGAAGATGAGAATTTCTTGGTTAGAAGCGTAGGAAAAGAGACAAAGATTCATACTTGGGATGAGATAAAACCATACTATGATGAGATAAAGGCTAAGAGGAGTAAAGAATGGACAAAATCATAATAGCCGGACTTGAAATAAACAGAGTTAGCATCTTTAAGCTACTCTTTAACAAAGCAATGTTCGTAGCCTATGTTTTATTGGCTGTCGGAATATATGGTATCTATGAAGCTTTTGACGAGAGATATTTTAGTGTTGTGGCAAATGCACATACGGCAGGACTTGATCCGACAAATCCTTATTTGGTAGAAGCCATGAAAAAAGCAGTTTTTGGGCATGTTGGTGAAGTGAGCAGAGAAAATCCTTGGACGTTGTTTATCGTGAATTATATGTATATGATATATACAGGCAGTGGTATAATTTTTCTGGTTGCCTTGGCAGAGTTGTTGAATATCGAAGTTGTTGCTAAAACTGCAGCAGGTTTTATGGCACTTGGCCTTTCGATGGTTTTTGCGGGACTCTTTACGATTGCAACAGATTTAAATATGCTAAATATGTTAAGTATGCTTACATCTCCAAACTTCAATGCAGGTATGTGGCTGATGCTCCCACTTTATCTTATATACATACCATTTGTCATGTTTGAGATTTATCTTTTAATTACAAACAAGAGAGAGTGGGCAAAAAGATTGGCTATGATTGTATTGTTATTGAGTGTCGGTGTTGATATCATCGAGTATTTTATTCAGGCAAAACTTTTTTCTATGAATGTAGCCAGACACCTTTGGACAGAGTTTCCGGCTTTGACATTTTATTTCATCATATCAGCTTTTGTATCATCGCTTGGTTTTATGGGATTGTACGCATTTTTTGATCACAGAAAATCATCTCTTTATGGTGATTTGATGGAAGTTATCAGAAAAGCTATACTGTTTTTTGTTATATTTTTAAGTGCATATGAAGTATTTGCCTATCTTGTTGTTGATAAAACCTGGGCTTTTAATATACTCTTTGGGTATTTTAAATATGCTTATTTTGGTGGCTATATACTTTTGGCATTAGTTTTACCATTTCTATTGACTTTCAATAAAGGAAGGCCTATACTGACTATTATAGCATCTATTTCGACAATTGTTGGTGGATATGTAGGTAGATATTTATTTGTATATGGTGGAAATGCAAATCCTCTTTCAGATAGATTTGCAACAGGATATGAAAAGTATGATTTCTATGCAGTGGCAAATAGTATAAACTATGAGTGGCCGCATATGGCTGAAATTTTTATAGTTATAGGTTCATTCGGGGTGGCTTTAGCGGTCTACAAGTTGGTAAATATGCTTTTTTCTGTCTCAAAAATCAGAGAACATTAGGAAATTTCACATTTACTTCACAGTTAATATGTTATAATAATAGTAATAAAGGGTTTAGTCAACTTGACTAAACCCTTAAATCTTATGAAAGGAGAAAAAAATATGAAGAAATTACTAGTAATAGTATTTGCAGCAATCGTTGGTTTGAGTTTTGTTAGCACTTCGGCATTTGCAAGTAGCGACAAGGGACAAAAGATAATTGTCAAGAAGCTAAAAAGACCTTGTGGTTTTAATGGTGGAGTTTTAGCAAAAAAACATACTCAAGAAGAGTGGACAACTATTTTCAAAAGTGGAAAATTAAATGCAGAACTTAAAACGTTATGCCCAAAAGCTAAGCCTTTGAAAAAAAGATATTTAAAAAATGTTTATGACTTCTTAAATAACTACGCTAGCGATAGCGGTAATGTACCATCTTGTTAATCGTATAAGCAACAGGTTGTTGCACGACATAATGGTGATGATTTATAAAACTTTATAAATAGTTGAGGGGTTATTCCCCTTCAACTATTTAGTCTCTACTTCCAAAAATACCCAAAATTTGTAACAAAGATATAAAAAGATTTAAAAAGTCAAGATACAGAGCAATTGCGCCTTCAATTGGAGTTTCATATCTTCCTTTTATGATGTTTTGAGTATCATAAAGTATAAAAGCACTAAAGAGTATAGAGCTTATACTTGCTATTACTATTTGCATTATTGGACTGTGCAAGAAAATATTGATTATACTTGCAACTACTACAACTATCAAAGTGACAAAAAGCATTTTCCCCATAACAGAAAAATCTCTTTTTGTATTCATAGCAAATACAGACAAAGATCCAAAAGCTACAGTTGTAAGCATAAATGCATTAGCTATTATAGCGCCACCCCCATTGAGTCCCAGTATAGATGTTAACAGTGGTGCTAAAGTTAAGCCACTCAAAAAAGTAAAAGCAAAAAGCAATACAAGATTTAGTCCGGCTTTTTTCTTGGCAGCAAAAAGACCAAATAAAACTGCAAATTCCAATATGACAAACATGAAGTACATGCTAGATATTGTTGCCGCAAAGCCTAATCCTATATAAGCACCTGCACTTGCAGCCAACAAAGAAGCAGCAAATAGCTGATAAGTTTGTTTTACAAAGATAGCCATATTGCTACTTGTTCTAGTCTGTCCAAAATGCTCACTAGATTCCCTGGCGTTTTGACTGATATATTTTCTATCGTATAAAGCCATTTTTTCCTCCTGATTTTTTATTATAGGATAGGATTTTATAATAAGATGATAAATAAATGATAAACAATAGAAAAATAGTCTCCAAATTTTTTAAAATCTTCTTTCAATCCTAAGCAAACTCTAAGCAATGATTGTATATAATTTCGTCCTCGTTTGAGAGAACGAGTGTTACTAAGTCCCTAGTTTAGGGCTTAGAGTTCATTAATTTTTT
>JASFYR010000011.1:0-63035 GCA_045047115.1 Sulfurospirillum sp. | reverse complement strand
TTTATCTTTTAAAGATTGCCCAAAGATAGGCTTCCCTTCGGGTGTCAGTAGGTTTCCTATATGCTTCGTTAATCGTTTTTGAATTAACCAGTTAGTCCTTCAAACGATTGCCACGGCCTATAGAAAACCTACTGACATTGTGGGTGTTGTTACTGTGCAGTGGTCTCATAGATGCACTTTATTTTGCTACGAAAACAAATCAATCCAAATTTTTAAGTTTTTATATATCAAGAGTTAAACTGAACACTTTATATTTTTTTGTAAATACACCATCTTGTATGTCTAATAGTGGTATCAAACTACTCTTTATAAGTTTATATGTTATATCAATTATAGCTCTATTTGCTCCTGTTATATTATTAAAAATATAACTTCTAACTTCATTAGGTTTTAATCTTTTGTCATATACCATTTTACTTGCTACATAAGAGAGTGTCTCTTGATTATCTTCATCAACATAAAGAGTGTTGATTTTTTGTGACTGCTTACCTATAATCTTTCCATCTTTTTCATACATAACACTAACCTCTATCTCTCTACCTGTAAAACCTGTCGGAACATTGTGTGGTGTTATATTTTTTATCTTAATTTTTATGGTTGAACTATTTTTTTCTACTGATATATCAAGTGAATTCTTTAAAATATCACTATTTCTTGCTCCTTTAAAAAGATGTCGCCTAGTCTCTCTTTGAATTGCTTTTGTTTTTCCAATTATATTTGGGGCAACAATTGATTTTTTCAACTCTCCCATATGACAATCTACACATTTTTTATCAGTTGTTGTAGGTTTGTACTCAATACCTGTCGCATAATCATAAATATTTTTATATTTATATCCATAGTGACAAACCAAACACAGGCGATTCGCATCTTGGTTAAAATAATCTTTCTTTTGCATTTTATGGTAAGTGGTACGATTACTCTGGCTAAAAGGTCCGAACATTACTCCTGGTGCACCAAATTCTACTGCTTCAAAACCTCTTGTGTTTATTTGCTTAGTATGTTTGATTTTAGCTATATTGTGACAGATGATGCAGGATATTCCATCATCTGAAGTCTCATTGTGCATAGCATTTTCAACTTTTTTAGTCTCATTAGTCTCTATTCCAAATATTTTTGAGAGGTCATAAGAGAAATCTATCTTTTTAACACCCATTTTAGGACTATGACATTGTCCACATTCAACCTCTATGCTACCAAATGATTTATATGTCATATCGCTTACATATGTCATAACCTTTTTATATAGAATATTCTTTTTAGAATTTGATTTTGAATGCCAAGTTGTTTTCCAATCAATCCCTTTTTGAGTATGACACCCTATACAATATTTACTATTTGAAAACCTTTGCGGAACTCTTGCTTGTGCAAAACATAAAAATATCGAGAAAATCAAAAAAAATATACGCATCCCATAACCTTTAATAAAAATAATATTAGCTGTATAATATAATAATTAAACAAAATTTTATATTAATAAATAGGGGTCAGTTGCCACCTTGGAATTGACCCCCTTGGAATTAACTACACATAAAATGCACTTTCTTTTGTTAGAATACTCAATAAATTTGAGGAGATAATATGAAATTAAAGGTTTTAATTTTAAGTCTGTTTGCTGTTGTGGCTTTGAGTGCTGGTGGTTTGACTGCTAAAAGTAGTGCAAATTCTGTTGATGTGACGGTAGCAAAAATAGAGAAAATACTAAAGAAAAAAGGTATCACACTTTTTGCAACAATCGACTTTAGAGCTGGTGCTAAAAGTATAGGGTCTGATATGACAGATGCAAAACTTATAATCTTTGGTAATCCAAAGTTAGGCACTAGAATTATGCAAAGAGATATAAAGGCAGCTATCGACCTTCCTATGAAAGTTTTAGTTTATAAAGATTTTGATGGAAAAACAAAAATAGAGTATAAAGATCCTAAAAATCTTGATAAAAGTTATGGCTTGGCAGGCTGTGCTGTGCTTCCAAAGCTATCAAACGCTATGGATAAAATCACAACAAAAGCAGGAATGTAAAAATCTCGTAGCAAGGTTATCTTCTTGCTACGAACTCCTCCCACCCTTTTGCCCTAAGCAAGCAAGCAGGACACTCACCGCAACCATATCCCCAGTCATGAAAACTTTTATGGTCTCCGTTGTAACAAGTGTGTGATTCATTTACTACGATATCCAAAATACCCTCTTTTTTTGCCAATTCAAAAGTCTCGCCCTTGCTTAAGTGCATCAGTGGGTAGTGAAACTTTATATTTGATTCACTACCAAGATTTAGTGCAATCTCAAGTGCTTTTACAAAGTTTTCTCTGCAATCAGGATAACCCGAATAATCAGTCTGATTTATACCAGTAACCAGATGATTAATGCCTTGTTTTTGTGCAAATGCATGAGCTAGAGTAAAAAATATTGCATTTCTATTTGGCACAAAAGAAGCAGGAAGATTTGGCTTTGTATGGTGCGAACTCGATATATCAAGGTTAGAATCTATAAGCGCAGAGTCGTTTAACTCCGTAAAGGCATTTATACTAAGCAGAGTATTTTTCACACCCAGTATCTTTGCTATCTTTTTCGCCTGCTCTATCTCTACCTTATGCTTTTGGCCATAATCAAATGTGATAGTCTCTACATAATCAAATCTCTCTTTTGCCCAACCAAGGCAAGTTGTGCTGTCTTGTCCTCCACTAAATATAATCAAAGATTTGGTGAGCATTATCTCACTCCTAAAAATTTATGCGTTTGAATACTAAGTTTTAAATTTGGGTATTTTTTAACTATATCTATACAAAAATCCAAATTTTCAAAATTTGGCTTATCAAAAAAGTTTAAAGGTTGTATAAAGACAGGTTTTTTTGTTTGAAAATTCACTATTTTTTCTATATCACTCTCTTTTGAAACTATAAATTTAATTTCACTCCAGTAATCTTCTTTTATATCATCCCAATTTTTTGGGCTGTATGTTATCCAATCGGCTTTTTCTATATTTTCAAATCTATAACCATTGGTTTCGACACAAATAAAATAACCCTCTGTATGTAAGAAATTTATAAATTCATTTAGATTATAAAGTGTCGGTTCGCCACCTGTTAAGATGATTTGCTTGGACGGATATCTTTTTATCTCTTCCAAGATTGCATCAAAATCATATATTTTATAGTTTCCTGTATGCAAAGAATCATCACAAAACGAACAGGCAAGATTGCAACCATGAAGCCGAATAAATATACTTGCAACGCCGGCAAAGGCACCCTCTCCCTGTATAGAATAAAATATTTCAACAACTTTTAACAAAACAATAACCTTTAAACAAAATAGATTGGAATTATAGCAAAATATGCTATACTTTTGGGATGAAATACCTATTAAATATAATTTTAATATCATTTATCATATCTTTTTTCTGCGCATGTTCGAACAATCAAAGAACATCAGAAATACTACAATCAAATAGCGCTACAATCATATCCAGAGACTACCAGGACCTGGCAATTTTACTTTTAAAATATAAAAAAATCCTTGATTTAAGAAATCCCGAACTAAGCAATAAAAAACTCTCAGGGGAGATAACTTTTGACATAGAACAAAGTTACGATACGATGCACCTCATTAAAGAAGGCTCATATAGCAACTATATAAAAAAAGCATTTGACAAGGGAGTAAAAAACAGAAGTGATTTTTTAATTCTTGGACTTTATAAGATGTTTTACAAAGCCTACAGTCTGGGAGATGGTCATCATATGACTGCTCTTGGATATGATGCAAATCTATTTAAAAAAGTTTACTACACACTCAAAGTCCTAAGATGGAAAATCAGAAATGCCAAAGACAAAAATGGAAGATTTATATTTGCCACCTGGCAGCTTAACTGGCAACTGGAGCTAAATAAAAAGTATCACGATATAACTATCAAAAATGTAGAAGATTTACCTTCTCTAAAAAATGGCAAAGAGACCCTTTTGGATCACTCAAATTTCAACTTTGAGATAACACTCTCATTAATGATAGACAGAGTCAAAAACTCCCTCGAAGCACTGGGGGAAGAGCCCCTAAACCTAAGCATCTCAGCAATGAAAGCGATAATTTTGCTTTAAAACAGTATAATACCTCCCTATAAAAGTTTAGGATGGCTATATATGTACTGGGAGATTTCTAAAGAGTTTGATTTTTGTTATGGTCACAGAGTCTGGACGCAAGTTTTGGATAAAGAGTTTGCACTTAAGAGTTGCTCTACTTGCAGGCATCTTCACGGACATCAAGGCAAGATAATCATCTATCTTCAAAGCGATACTCTCAAAGATGGCATGGTGACTGATTTTGGGCATTTGAATTGGTTTAAAAGATTTTTGGATGATACCCTTGATCATAAGTTCATCATAGATATAAACGACCCTCTTTTTGCCATACTTCTACCGCATTTTGGGGACAAAAAAAATCTCATAGAGCATAATGATGGTTTTAAAACTGTAGATTTTGCTTTTATACAAGATGAACCTGAACATATCTTTGAGATGTACGAGGGTTATGTGATAGTTGACTTTATACCCACAAGTGAAAACATCTCTGCCTGGCTTCTTGAAATCATACAAAAAAAGATGAGTAAAATTGACATAAAGGTCTCAAAAGTTGAATTTCTAGAGACCCCTAAAAGCAAAAGTGTAGTTTATAATTAGTTGATGACTGCATAAGCCTTGTCTAACTCTTTATATAGTTCATCGGCACCTAGAACTTTTGCATCCAAGATTTCAAGCATCACGACATTGTCCTCTTTACCGTTCCATACCTTTTTATAGCTTCCGTCTTTATATCCATGGTCTTGTCTAAAACCATTTAAAATATTTTTTGCTATGTAGTACTTATATAGAATTTTTAGATTTACGCCACACTTCAAAGCCAAAGAGAAGTAATTTTTCAATAAACTATCATAAATATCTACTTTAAAATCCGTAGTTTCATGTATGATTTTCTCTATATCATTTATAATTTCAGCTGATTGTGCATCTTTTAAACTTTGAGGCTCTTTGGTAAATCTCTCAAATCCCTGTACATCAGTCACATCTCTAGCCATTCTATCTATGCCTTTTCCTCTATTGACTTTTCCATCTTCCAACACCAGACTCATAACAAAATGCCAAATATCTACTATTTCTATGACTGCATTTTCCCAATCTATCGGCTTGTCTATATCTTTCCAGTGCTTCCAATTAAAGCTGTCTATTAGTTCGGCACATTCCATATATATACATCTTTTCCAATTAATAATCTTATTATTTTTTGTGTATCCATTCTCCCAGCCTAGCCCATTTGTCTCATCGTTTAATTTTTGCTGGAGTAAAAACATCTCTTTTATATACTCTATATTTGTCATATATTTTCTCCTATTGTCTTTGCATGTAAGCATGGATTATACCATTTTTTTGCTACAAAATGGTAAAATAAAACAAGGAGTTTTTATGTACTGTAATAGTTTTAGAATTTTGATTATGTTTCTCTTCACCTTTGGTGCATTTGCTCTAAATACCTTTATGCCTTCCATACCTGTTATAGTTTGGTATTTTGGCTCCATAAATATCTTTTCATTTATACTCTTTGGCATAGATAAGTTAAATTCTACAAAAGACAGAAGAAGAGTACCTGAGCTTACTTTTCACTTCTTCTCGCTAATAGGTGGGGCTGTAGGAATTTTTTTAGGAGTTCTGCTCTTCAGGCACAAACTTGGAAGTAGGAATTTTTTACTCACTGAATTTGTCATTCTGCTCATCTGGTGTGTTGTTATATATTTCATTTTAAAAGATATAGATGCGATAATATTATGGGGGCAAAATATCAGTGGATAAAAAGATAGTCAATTTCATACAAAAACACCATGTTATCTCTATCTCCTTTTTCAATCGCGATAAACTTCATAGTGCCAACTGTTTTTATATTTTTTTAGAAAATCCGCCAAGATTTATCGTGGCATCTGACGAAGAGACTCTACATGTAAAATTTGCCAAGAAAAATCCAAAAGTATCAGGAACTATACACCTTGAGACTAAAAAGATTGGAAAAATTCAGGGTATCCAGTTTAATGGCAACTGGGGTGAAGCCAAAAGTGACGAGAAAAAAATCTACCTAAAGAGATACCCTTACGCCATAGCCCTAAATCCAAAGCTGTGGCGTATAGATATAGAGTATCTAAAATTCACAGACAATACTCTGGGCTTTGGCAAAAAACTAGAGTTTAAGAAATCTTAGACAGATCTAGTTTTAGTTCTTCGTTACTCATCACCCCAATATCTTGTTCTATAATTTTTTTTGCTATCTCCTTTGCCTCTTTTAGGGAGTGCATCATATATGAACCGCATTGGTATCTGTTTAACTCCGGTATATCTTCTTGAGTTTTGACTTCAAGTATATCTTGCATTGACTTTCTCCAAGCCTTAGCAACCTCTTCTTCTTTTGGAGTCCCTAAAAGGCTCATATAAAATCCCGTACGACATCCCATAGGTGATATATCTATAATCTCCACTCCATCACCATTTAAGTGTTCTCTCATAAACCCAGCAAAAAGGTGCTCAAGTGTATGGATACCCTTTTCACTCAGCATCTCTTTATTTGGTCTGCAAAAACGAAGATCAAACACTGTTATATCGTCTCCGCATGGCGTTTTCATATTTTTGGCAATCCTGACTGCAGGTGCCGGCATTTTGGTATGGTCAACTGTAAAACTATCAAGTAGTGGCATATAGAATCCTTATTTTTTTCAAATTATATCTAAAATTTATAATTTTTAACTATAATGTCGTGTAAAATTTTATTTAAAGGATTTAGTATGGAAAAAAATGGTGTTCAAGTTTGTAATGTTTGTCTAAAAGCAAGCGATGATGGTCAAAAAAGAGTATATGTAAAAGCTATTTGTGGTGGTGAAGAGGTATTTGTATGTACTGCCTGCCTGCCAACTGTGATTCACGAAAGCGCAAATGCCGTAAAAAGCAATGAAGAGGTAGGGGAAATCTTAGGTTTATAAAAAGTTGCGGAGAGCCTAAACTCTCCGCTTGGTTATAATTATTCTACTTCGTTGGAATAATCCGCTTCAGCTATCCTCTTTAACTGTCTCCATCTAAACTGTGCATCTTTTTTATTTTTCTCAAATAGTGCTTCTGCATGTTCTGGATTTGACTTTTTCAAAGCGTTGTATCTTACCTCTTTTAGCAAAAACTCTTCATATAGATCCCAATCTGGCTCTTTGCAAGCTATTTTGAGTGGATTTTTTCCCTCTTTCATGAGTCTTGGATCATAAGTATATGTTGGCCAGTATCCACATTTTGTTGCCAAATCAGCCTGTTTACCTGACTTACCAATTCCGCCTTTTACACCGTGAGCTATACAAGGTGAGTAGGCGATGATAACCGAAACTCCCGGAAACTCTTCAGCTTCACGCATAACCTTTAGAGTATGAGCTTGAGAGGCATTTGAGTTAATACTGGCTACATAGATATTACCGTAGGTCATAGATATATGACCCAAATCTTTCTTGGCTAAAGCTTTACCTGAGGCAGTAAACTCAGCAACTGAACCGGCTTGTGAAGCTTTTGAGCTTTGACCACCTGTGTTTGAGTAAACTTCTGTATCAACTACCAAGATATTTACATCCTGACCACTGGCACTCACATGATCCAATCCACCATAACCGATATCATATGCCCAACCATCTCCACCGATAATCCATTGTGATTTTTTAGCTATATATTTCTTAAGGCTGAAAAGCTCTTTAACACTGGGGATATCAAGATTTTCTTCCAGCAATGGAACCAATCTATCTCTTATCTCAGCTGTTTTTACTCTATCATCTTTATACTCTATAAAGTCTTTATATAGTGCTACTAAGGCATTTGGCACTTCATCCATAGAGTTTGCCATGATATTTGCTACTCTGTTTCTGATAGTCTCATTTGCAAGGTGCATACCCATACCAAACTCAGCATTATCTTCAAATAGTGAGTTTGCCCATGCCGGTCCGTGACCTTCATCATTTGTAGTATATGGAGTTGAAGGCATAGATCCACCATAGATAGATGAACAACCTGTCGCATTTGCTATCATCATATGCTCACCATATAGCTGAGTTGCAAGTGAGATATAAGGTGTTTCACCACATCCCGGACATGCTCCATGGTACTCAAATAGTGGCTTGGCAAATTGTGAACCTTTTACAGTTGATTTTTTTACCAAATCATCTTTATATGTCACTTTTTTGAAGAGATAATCGGCATTCTCCTGCTCATTATTGTCTAGCTCTTGATTAATAGGAACCATAACCAAAGACTTATCTTTTGTAGGACATATTTCAACACAAAGCTCGCATCCCGTACAATCAAGTGTAGAGATTTGAATTTTATATTTCAATCCTTTTAGCTCTTTGCCTTTTGCATCTATAACATGGTTTTTAACACCTTGTGGAGCAATTTCCAACTCTTCATCATTTATCAAAAATGGTCTGATTACTGAGTGGGGGCAGACAAATGAACACTGGTTACACTGGATACATGTATCTTCATTCCAAGTAGGAACCATCGTAGCCACACCTCTTTTTTCATATGCCGTAGAGCCGTTTTCGGCAGAACCGTCTACATGCTCCATAAATGCTGAAACCGGCAGTTCATCACCCAATGCTTTATTCATAGGCTTACAAATTGATTCTATAAAATGATCTCCGGGATATTTTTCTGGAACCCCAAGAGAGATTTCATCGCCCAAATCTGCCCAAGCAGGATTTACTGCTACCTCTTCAAGCCCAGCCTCTCCGCTCTCGATAGCCTTATAGTTCATCTCTACTATGGCCTCGCCTTTTTTGATGTAAGATTTATGGGCAAACTCTTTCATAAACTCTTTCGCTTTTTCAAACTCGATTATATTTGCCAGTTTAAAGAAAGCTGCTTGCATGATAGTATTTGTTCTGTTTCCAAGACCGATATCTCTTGCTATTTTTGTAGCATTTATAACATAAAATTTAGCATGCTTTTGAGCCAGTGTTTTTTTGAATTTATTTGGTACTCTTTTAGCTGTCTCTTCGGCATCCCAGATAGAGTTAAGCAAGAAAGTACCACCATCTTTCAGCCCGCCAATCATATCATATACATCCATATATGCCGCAACCGAACAGGCAACAAAGTCAGGTCTCGTTACAAGGTAGGTTGAACGGATAGGATTTGGTCCAAATCTCAGGTGACTTCTTGTATAACCTCCTGATTTTTTAGAGTCATAAGCAAAATATGCCTGAGCATAAAGGTCAGTCTTATCACCGATAATCTTAACAGAGTTTTTATTTGCTCCAACAGTACCATCAGCTCCTATTCCATAAAATAGACACTCTTTTACGCCTTCTCCACCAAGAGAGATATTTTCTCCAAGCGATAATGACTTAAATGTAACATCGTCAATTATACCGATAGTAAAATCACTTTTAGGCTCATTGGCTTCAAGATTTTTGAAAACAGCTATGATTTGTGCAGGATTTGTATCTTTTGAAGAAAGACCGTATCTGCCACCTACTATAACAGGAGCATCTTTTTTGCCATAATATGCAGCCTGCATATCTAAAAATAGTGGCTCACCAATACTTCCAGGTTCTTTTGTTCTATCTAAAACTGCTATCTTTTTTACGCTCTTTGGCATAACGGCAAACAGATATTTTACGCTAAAAGGTCGATAGAGGTGCACCACAATCAAACCAACTTTTTCACCCTTGGCTCTTAAGTAATCAACTGTCTCTTTTACAGTTTCATTTACTGAACCCATAGCTACTATAATTCTGTCAGCTTCAGGGTCCCCATAATATGTAAACGGCTTATAATCCCTACCTGTAACTTTTGAAACTTCAGCCATATAATCAGCTACTACATCAGGAAGTGCATCATAAAACTTGTTTTGAGCCTCTCTTCCTTGAAAATATATATCATCATTTTGTGCAGTACCTCTGGTTTTCGGGGTTTCAGGATTTAGCGCTTCCTCTCTAAATTTTGCTACTGCCTCTCTGTCTAAGAGTCTATCCCAGACAGCATAGTCCATAACTTCAACTTTTTGTATCTCGTGTGAAGTTCTGAAGCCGTCAAAAAAATGTAAAAAAGGTACTCTTCCTTTTATGGCTGAGAGATGCGCAACACCGGCTAAATCCATAGCTTCTTGAACAGAACTTGAAGCCAAAAGTGCAAATCCAGTCTGTCTAGTCGCATATATATCTTGATGGTCACCAAATATGGAGAGTGCATGTGTTGCCAAAGATCTGGCTGCTACATGTATGACTGCCGGCAAAAGTTGTCCTGCCATCTTATACATATTTGGTATCTTCAGCAGTAAACCTTGAGAAGCTGTGTAAGTTGTTGTCAATGCGCCTGATTGTAGTGAGCCATGAACCGCTCCTGCAGCTCCCGCTTCACTTTGCATCTCAACCAACTTAACCGGCATACCAAATAAGTTTTTCTTTCCCTGACTTGCCCATACATCCGTATGGTCTGCCATAGGAGAAGAAGGTGTTATCGGATATATGCCCGCAACTTCCGTAAAAGCATACGCTGAGTAAGCTGCAGCTTCATTTCCATCCATAGTCTTCATGACTTTTGCCATAATCTATCCCCTTTATTTAAGTTTTAATTTTAGTTTTAATTTTTAAGATTTTACTTAACTTATTGTACTTAGCATTGTCTTAATAATCTATTAATATGCAATAATAATACAAATAAGATTAAAATTCATATTTATATATCTATTAAATAAAAAATTTTATATACATTCAACCAAGCAACAAAATTTTTCTTATTTATCCAAGAATACTATCATCATAATATGAGAATTTTATGAAAAAATTTTATTTTATAGATTTTACCGCATCATAGGAGTTTTTATATACATTTTTGGTGAAACTTTTCAACTCATTTTCACTTCCATAGCCACAAGTTACACCGATAGAATTTATACCGGCACTTTTAGCACTCTGCAAGTCCATCTTGGTATCGCCTATCATCCATGCATCTTCTTTTTGGGCTTTTAGCTCAGAAAGTGCTTTTATAACAGGCTCCGGGTGAGGTTTTGGATTTTGTACATCTTCCCTGCCTATAAGTACTTCAAAGTGTTTCATTATCTCCATATGTTCCAGTAATTCTACGGAGTATCTTTTGGTTTTTGTAGTCACTATGCCCAAAGTTGCAAATCTACCCGCCTCTTCCAGAGCCTCTTTCGCATATGGTAATAGTGCAGTCTTTTCTCTTGAGATTTTTCGATAGTGTTTTTTATATCTATTTATAATTTCGTCAATCATTTGCACCTGCACACCAAGTTTGGCATACATGATGTCTAGTGGATATCCTATAAGTGACTTTATCAGTTCATCATCCGGGGTTTTCATATCAAAACTTCCAAAACTCTGTTCAAAACTCTCTAAAATAGCCTCCGTAGAATCTATAAGAGTACCGTCCAAATCAAAAAGTATAGTTGTCATATTTTTCCTACATATAGAGGTGATGAAATTATACTATATTTTTACTATAAATATATTTTGGCCGTTCTCATATCTATAATCTAGCTGAAAATGGTTTGATTTTAAGATGTAATTTGTTATGTATATACCAAGACTTAGCTTGTTTGAAACTTGATTGTATGATGGCTCCAGATAATTTTCAAGTGGGTATTTTAGTTTTTGTGCATTGTTTATAAACTCTATGGTTTTATCTTCTGTTTTTATAGTTACTTGTTGATTTTTGGAGTATTTTACACCATTGTCTATGAGATTTTTTAAAGCGATGATAAAGAGCCTGAAATCTACACTTAATTTTATGTTTTCATACTCTTTTATAACTTTTCTCTCCTCAAAAAAACTTATATCTACAGCACTGTCTATCAGATCTTCTAAAAAATAGCTCTTAAAGTCCGGATTCTGCTTTAGAGATAAAAATCTCTCTATCTGTGAAAACTCATCTATGAGATTTTGCATCCTGTAAAAGACTTTTTCCATAAGCTCTTTGTTTGTTTTATCTGGCAGAAGAGTTGTAAGCAACTTACCGTTTGTGATAGGAGTTTTCAGCTCATGCATTATATTTCTGATAAATATATCTCTTGAGAGTTTTAACTCCTTTAACTTTTGAGTACTCTTTTTAAACTCTTTTGTAAGTGTGGCTATTTCATCATCTCCCTTTATATCCAGCGTAACATCAAAATTTTCATCAGCTAGTTTTTTTACCTGCAGATGCAGTCTCTTTAAAGGTAAAAGTTTTTTGATGACTACGATATAAAAAGAGACTAGAGTAGCGATAGTGATGAGAAAGATTAAAACAAAGAGTTTTTTATTGTAGCTTATATGTTTTCGATCTTCAAGCAGGATTTCTCCTCCTGGCGTTACAAAGTAGATATAAAATTTTTTATTATATTTTAGATACTTTATATCTTTTCTGCCTCTTTTAAAACTGTAAAGCAGTTCAGAATTTTTGAGAATTTTTCTTCTATCATCTATATATGTATAGCCCAAATCATTCAAATCGCCCAGTGCCTCTATAATAGCTCTGTGGTTAAAGTATGAGATACGATTTTCAACATATTTGTATCTTTGTAACTCTAAATTTTTATTTAGCAGATAAAAACTAGATATAATGAGCACTATAGAGACAATAAAAGAGAGAGTGATTATAAAAAATATAGACTCTTTTTTTAACATTCCAGCTTATACCCCATACCTTTTATCGTCTTTATGTACTTTTTGCCTATCTTCTTTTTGATTCTGGTCATTATAACATTTAAGCTACCGCTTGCATCTTCACTATGGAAAAAATCACAACTGTCGTATATATCAAATCTTGGAACTATGGAGTTTTTTCGCTCTATCAACAAACCGAGAACTTGAAACTCTGCTTGAGTAAGATCCAAAGGAGTCTTCTTCAGATATATCGTGTTTGATTTTACTCTAAACAACTCCTCTTTTTTTAGCCCTTCACTCTTTTTTTTGGCTCCATATCTCCTAAGAACGCTCTTTATGCGAAGCTCTAGCTCTTTTGGCTCATATGGCTTTGAGAGATAATCATCCGCACCAATTTCGAGGGTTTTGATCTTATCTTCTATATCACTTCTTGCACTTGATATGATGATAGGAATGTCCAGCTTAACCAAATCTCTACAAACCTCGACCCCATCAAGTCCCGGCAGAGTCAAATCAAGAATTATGAGATTAAACTTATCTCTTTCAAGATTGATGGCACTAAGCCCTATAAACGGATCAGGATAGTTAGTAACTTGTATATCAAACTGTCCAAGATAAGAGGCAAGTATATCTGCTAACTGCTCATCATCCTCTATCATCGCTATATCTATCATCTGCTTTAAACCTTTATATCATACCTTTTTGACTACCCTTACCCTTGCGCATGCCTCTTTGACGATTTGAGTTTAGTGAGAGTATATAAGTTGCTATCGTATTTAAGTCCTCGTCACTTATGTTTGGAAATGGCGGCATTTGAGCATCAGGAAAGTATCTATATTTGCCTTTACTGCCATGCTTGATGCTATTTATGATATTTGCTTTGGCATTTACACCTTCAAACCTTATATTTCGTCTGGCTACTCCCATAAACGCAGGTGCTGTTTTTTTACCCATGATATTATGACAGACCATACAACCGTTTTGCTTCAACAGAGTCTGTGCATCTGCTGCAAAAACCATACTAAAAAGCCCGACTACTCCTAAAACCAAAACTATCTTTTTCATAACTTCCTCCTGAATTAAGTTATGAAATGATAAGATTGATAAATTAACAGTAAATTAATCTCACTACTTTAGCACTATCGGACATCTGACCATATGCCTATCTCCGTTATCTATCAAATCCGGATGTGCCAGAGTACAACTATCCTCTTTATACAGACATCTGTTTTGAAAAAAACACCCTTTTGGCAAATCTATCGGACTTTGGATTTCACCGGTTTTCAGTACACTCTGTGTTGCAAGCGGCGTGTGAATATCCGGAACTGTTGAGAAGAGCATTTTTGTATATGGATGTTTTGGATTGGAAAAAAGCTTTTTTTTACTGGCATATTCAACTATCTCGCCTAGATACATCACGGCTATATAATCGCACAATTGAGGAACTACCGCTATATCGTGTGTTATAAGTATGAGGGCTGAGCGAAACTCTTGGCTTAGTTTTTACGCTATAATTTTAAAAAATCGAGGTGAAGCATGTCTAAAAAAATAAACAGCATTGCGATTACAGGCGGAACACATGGAAATGAACTAACCGGCGTTTATCTTATCAATAAATATAAAAAAAATCCGGCCCTAGTAAAAAGAAAGGGGTTCAAGACTGTAGTTATGCATACCAATGTCGGCGCCATGAAAAAATGCACCAGATATGTAGATAAAGATTTAAACAGGGCATTTATAAAAAATGATCTGGCAAATGATATGCTATACAATTACGAAGATATTCTTGCAAAAAATATAAATGCCAAACTAGGGCCTAAAGGAAGTGTTAAAACAGCAGTTGATTTTATTGTGGATCTGCACTCAACTACTTCAAACATGGGACTCTCTATCGTCATAGATAATGACAGTAAACTCACTTGGCAAGCAGCAGCATATTTGAAAGAAAAAGAGCCTAATCTTCACATTTTCAGGTGGAGAGGCGATACGAAAGAGGTTTCATTTGTCAACTCAATCACAAAAGAGGGTTTTGCCATAGAAGTGGGCCCTATTCCGCAAGGAGTTCTAAGAGCTGATCTATTTTTTGAAACAGAAAAATTAGTAAGCCATATACTTGACTTTTTTGAAAAATACAACAATGACAATCTAAATAAAAGATATGAAACCATCGAGATTTATGACCATGTAAAATTACTCGATTTTCCAAGAGGCAAAGATGGAGATATAAATGCGACCGTACATCCTAATTTGCAAGATAATGGATATTTTAAACTCACAAAAGGAGATCCTCTTTTTATAACACTGGAGGGCGAAGTTATAAACTGTGAAGAAGATGAAGAGATGTATGCTCTGTTTATAAATGAAGCAGCATACTATGAAAAGGGTTTTGCTATGTGTTTAACTGAAAAAAAGGTGATTGTCATATAAAAAAGAGAAAATCCTTTTTTATAATGTCTTGATATATATCTGTTTGAGGATGCGGAACGGAGATATTTTCTCATCAAAAATAATACCAAATCAAATGATAACCGCCTGCTTACAAGCAGATACTCAGTCTTTTTCAAACTCTAATTCCCTTATACTGTTTAGTGAGTAGATATACGACTTAAAAATCTCAAAATTATCAACTTTTTTTGCTCCATCATCATACCATTTTTTAAATTCTTCAGGGATAGTTTCAAGATATTCGCCCACTATCTTTTCTTTTAAACTTTCATCTATTTTCTTGGTTTTTGAGATAATTTTGAGGTGATTTAATACCGTAGAATCCCGCACTTCTCTTATAACTGCTATCTCTTTTATATTTTTTCCCTCCAGTATCAAATCGAGTGTTTTTTGTACCGTATCACTCAGTCTGTTTTGTTTTAAACTTTTTAGTTTTTCTAAAAACAGTTCTCCGTATTTTTTAAGTTTCACCTCTCCTACACCATTTATCTTCAAAAAACTCTCTTTATCATTTGGTAGTTTTTTGCTCATCTCTTTGAGCGTTGCATCTGAAAAGATGACATAAGCCGGAACGCTATCTCTTTTTGCCAATTCTGCTCTAAGAGACCTCAAAGCTTCAAAATTCTCATCTTTTAGAGTCTCGTCAACCTCTAAAGAGACACTCTCTTGCTTTTGAAATATCTCCTCACTTCCCAAAAGCTTCTCCTCTCCCTTTAAAAGTCTATTTCCAAAACTTGTGATAAACAGCTCTCTGTAATCGCCTCTTTTTATGGCTCTTTTTTCAAAGAGCTTATCAAATATAAGCTCCCAACTAGCCTTTGATATATCTTTGCCTATCCCATAAACACTAAGCCTGTCATGGGCATTATCCAGAATTTTTTTACCCTTGCTTCCTCTTAGTATATCTATGATATAGTTCGTACCAAAACTCTGATTTGTCCTATAAACTGCAGAGAGCAACATTCTTGCTTCTTTAGTTATATCTATCTCTTCAATTTCACCTCTTTTGCAATTGTCACAAGACTCTTTGCACTCATCAATCTCCTCTTCAAAATACCCCACAAGAGTTTGATGACGACAACTTGTGCTGTTGGCATAATTGTACATCTCTTCTATCTTGTTTTTTGCATTGTTTCTATATATATCATCCTCTATAGAGTTTAAAAGCTCCCCTTTTCTCATCACATCACTCATGGAATACAGAAGCAGACACTCGCTTTTAAGTCCGTCTCTGCCGGCTCTTCCTATCTCTTGGTAATAGCTCTCCATGCTCTTTGGAAGATCCATATGCACAACAAATCTAACATTGCTCTTATCGATACCCATACCAAAAGCGATGGTTGCCACAATGATTTTTGTCTCGTCTTTTATAAAGCTCTCTTGGACTGTTTTTCTTTTCCTGGCACTCAACCCTGCATGGTATGCTTGTGCTTTAAAATTTTTACTACGCAAAAAGTGAGCTGTATCTTCACTCTCTTTTCTCGTAAACGTATAGACAATCCCGCTCTCATCCTGGTAATTTTTTAAAAATCTTATCAGTTTATCCCTGCCGTTACCCGTTCTTTTTTGTATATTTAATATGAGATTTTTCCTAAAAAAACTCCCCTTTAGCACAACAGGATTGTCCAATCTTAGAGATTTTACTATATCATTCGCTACTTTTTGGGTAGCAGTTGCTGTAAAAGCTGCAATTGGTATATGAGGGAACTCCTCTTTTAAAAAATGAAGCTTGCGATAGTCAGGTCTAAATTCATGCCCCCATTCACTTACACAATGCGCCTCATCAATCACTATAAAACCAACATCAATCTGCCCAATCAGACTTTTAAAGCCATCACTCACCGCCCTCTCAGGTGAAACATACAGGAGTGAAACTTCACCACTGTATATCTTTTCATAGACTTCTCTACTCTCTTGAACACTTAATTCGCTTGTAAGTTTTTCTGCTCTTATATTATTTTGTCTCAAGTTTATAACCTGATCATTTATAAGTGCGATTAGTGGGGATATGACTATCGTAGTTTTATCTTCAAAAAATAGAGCCGGTAGCTGATAGCAGAGTGATTTTCCTCCGCCTGTAGGCAATATCGTAAGCAAATCTTTATTAGATATTATAGTCTCTATACTCTCTTTTTGCAGGGGTTTAAAGTCATTGAACCCAAAAACTTTTTCTAAAATTTTTTTGATATCATATCCTTCTATTTTTTCCACTGTATCTCATTGTGCATTACGCCTATGATAGAAGGACTTACGGGATGAATCTTTTTATTTACTACTGTTATAGAGTTTGGAATCACCAAAAAGAGATATGGATTATCATCTGTGATTAGTTTGAAAATTTTTCGATAGATTGAGTCAAACTTTTTATTATCCACTGTCTTTTCAGCTTTTTCTATGAGTCTGTCAACCTCTTTATTTTTATATCCTATAAAATTAAAACCGCCTTTTTTATATGACTTACTGTCCCATATGCTGTAAGCATCAGGCTTAAGGCCAACAGACCATGCCAGAAGTACAGTTTCAAATCTTTTTGGCATCACTACTGTATTTAAAAAAGCTTGCCACTCCATGATACGAAGTTTTACTATTACTCCCGCTTTTCTCAGCTGGGATTGGAGGATTTGCGCCATGTATGTTCTAATGGAACCCGTGTTTGTTGAAAGTTCAAAACTCAGAGGATGATTTTTATCATAGCCTGCCTGCTTAAGGAGCTCTTTTGCCTTTGGGATATCTTGCTTGGGAGCTAAAACAAGTGGATTAAATGCTCCAGTTCCCGGTAAAAAAGGACCAGTACACACTTTTGCATGTCCAAAGAACATCACTTTTGCCAACTCTTGTCTGTTTATAGCCAGCGAAAGAGCTCTGCGTACGAGAGGATCTTGAAACTTTGGATTTTTAAGGTTGAAGCCTATGTATGAGTAGGAGTGAGAAGGCGACTCATAGATACTAAACCTCTTTTTAAAACCGCTGTCTATCTGTCTCTCAAGTTGCAAGGGCGTAAGTGAGCCAACATCCAAAAGACCTGATTTTAACATTAAAAAATTTGCCGAACTATCGGGAAGATAGTGATAAACTATCTCATCAATATAGGGCTTATGTATGAAGTAACCAGGATTTGCCCTCAAAACTATGTCATTTGATATAGAAAATTTCTTCAGTATATAAGGTCCTGTGCCGATAGGGGCTTGATTAAATTTGCTTGTCATCATATTTTTTTCATTTTTTAGAAGATGCTCAGGTAAAATCTCCATCATCCATGTTTCAAGTGCTTTAAAATACGGATACTTATATACCACCTTGAGCGTATAATCATCCAGTGCGGTAACACTTTTGATATGTTTAAAACTTGATGAGTATGGAGTGAAAATTTTGGGCGAAATGATAGTTTTATAAGTAAAAAGTACATCTTTGGCACTAAAGGGAGCTCCATCACTCCACTTAACTCCATGTTTGAGATGAAAAATAAGCGTAGTATCATTTTGAAACTCATAGCTACCAGCCAACATCATCTTGATTTTTGCATTTTTGTCATAAGTGATAAGAGAGTTAAATATCCACTGTGTTATCTCACTGCTTGAGCTGTCTGTTGAGAGTATCGGATTTATTCGACTCGGATTTGCGCTGATAGAGAGTCTAAGAGTTGAAGCATCAAGCGAAACGATAAAAATTAGTATAAAAATTAAGTTTTTCATTTTGAGATTATACCATAAGATTTAGACATAAAAAAAGCGTTCGAGGTGGGCATCTCGAACGCTAATCTTAAAAACATATTCGTTTTAAAAGGAGGGTTGCGTCTTGGTAATGAAAGTATAGGATTATATATTAAATAAAAAACAACCTATATCAAACATAAAGTAAATAAACCGGTTAAACTTCCGATTATAGCGCTAGTTTAAATATGGTATAATTTGTATAAATTTTAAAGGATTTATCATAGATTTTAATAAACACTCTCTAAAAGAGCAATTTAGTAACTTTTGCAAGGTGAATAAACCCAAAAATATGGAAGATGCAGTAGAGTATTTTGCAGTTTTTGGAGGTTTGGGAATAGAGATAGATATGAACCTACCTCTTCTGGAGCTCATAAAAACAGACATTCTTGACAGATACAAATTTTTAAGAAATGACATTAGTGCATACACCACAAAAGACGAGCTTTTTCCTTCTATACTCACAGGTGCGGCTCTTGGAGATCGTCGGACAAACTCTACATTTAAAAGGGCTAAAGTTGCTTACAATGACGGTATGGATTGTGTTGAAGATCTGCTTGATTTGGGAGTTATAAAGCTTGAATCATCTTTTGAGCACAATTATACGGCTGAACGGATTTTATTTACATCGCCTTTTGTGCGATTTTGGTTCTCTTTTGTCTCTCCACTTTTCAAAGGGATAAAGAGTGGCGATTATGGTGAATTTTATGACTCTTTTAGTAATAAAAAAATGGAATTTACCCAGCTTATATTTGAGCAACTCTGCTTTGAGCTTGTAAAACTCTACTTTAGAGATGAAAAGATATATAACGCAGGAAGATATTGGGATGAGGACAGGGAGATAAACTTACTCGCCAAAACCAAAGATGGAAAGATTATAGCAGGAAGCAGTAGATATATAAACACGAAAGTAAAAAAGAGTGAGCTGACAAAACTCAAAGAAAACTGCAAAACTGTAGGAATTGAGCCTGATTTTTTACTTCTTTTTGCAAAAAAAGGGTTTACTAACGAGTTAAAATCGATGAAAAATGAGACGCTTAAACTCTTTACATGTAGAAATTTAAAGGCATTAGTCGAAGATGGAGATTAGCAAACTCTTGGGTGAAAAAGCTCTTTGGTTATCACTTGTATGCTTAATAGGTGTATTTGCACTTGAACACATGCTAGAGAGCAGTATAATAGGAAATATCATCGGTTTTTTGCTTATATTTTCCGTCATCATCTATTCCGCTATCAATGTCGCTCATCATGCAGAAAAACTCGCCAAAAAGTATGGTGAACCTTATGGCACACTCATACTCACTATCTCCGCTGTCATCGTAGAGATAGTTATCATCGTTATTATGATGACAAATGCCCATAGTCCGACACTCGCAAGAGATACTATATATTCAGCTGTGATGCTAGACATAAATGGGCTTTTAGGTATCTGTGCTTTTATAGGCGGTATCAAATACGGTGAGCAAAAGTACAACATGGACTCATCCAACTCATATATATCTATGCTCATAGTCGCTTTTACGATAGCCATGGTACTTCCTCATTTTATACCAGATAAAAATCTGATAATGTATGAAAACTTTGTAGTCGTTGCTTTTGCCATGCTCTATATACTCTTTACAAAAATTCAGCTCAAAAACCATAAGTATTTTTTTACATATAACTATCAAAGCAATCAAAAAACAGAGCAAGAATACATAAATATTGCTAAGATTAACGGACTATATCATGCCGTCATACTCTCTGTATCTATTGTGATTATAGGACTGCTTTCAGAACTTCTGGCTCTTTTTATGGGCAACAGCATAGAATCCATAGGACTTCCTATAACTCTTGGTGCCTTTGTGGTAGCTGTCATATCCGCTTCGCCTGAGCTGATAACCGCTATAAAGTCAGCATCAAATAACAATATGCAAACTGTCATAAACATAGCCCTTGGAGCAAGCCTCGCAACACTTCTTTTAACGGTTCCAAGCGTTATAGTGGTAGCTGAAATTATGCACTTTAACATAGATTTGGCTCTTACTCCACTTCAGATGACGATGATAGGAATAACTTTAGTAGTGAGTATCGTTCATTTTAATGATGGTGAAACAAATGTACTAGAGGGATTTTTAAACTTTATACTTTTTATCGTTTTTTTTTTTTTAATTTTTGTAGAGTAAAGTCAAAACATAAAATCAGCGTTCAAGGTGGGCATCTCGAACGCTGATTTTAAAAAAAAATATTCGTTTTCTAAAAAGGAGGGTTGCGTCTTGGTAGTGAAATTATATGATTAAAGCCTAAACAAATAGTAACCTTTTATAAATAAAAGGTAAATGAGACTTATTTTATCCTATTATAACCATCCTTTTTTCTTAAAAAACAGATATGGCATAACTCCCGATATAGCGATAAGAACAAGGGCAAAAAGGTAACCAAACTCCCAGTGAAGTTCAGGCATAAACCTAAAATTCATGCCATATATGCTAGCTATCATCGTAGGTGGCAAAAATACAACTGAAGCGATTGAAAATATCTTTATAATTTTATTTTGCTGAATATTTATAAAACCTTGGGCTGCATTCATCAAAAAGTCTGTCTTTTCTGACAGAAAGGTGTTATGAGGCATGAGAGTCTCGATATCTGTCAATATATCATTTATCTCGTCTTTGTCATCTTGAAGCCATCTTGATTTTCTCTTTTGAAGCATGAGCATATCTCTTTGTGTATCCATAAGGCATAGGCGAATCATACCCAGCGTATCGTCCTCTTGAGCCAAATCCTCTATGGCATCTTCTATGCTGTCACTCTTAACCGAGAGAACATTTTTACCTATCTTATTAAGTCTTTTATACGAGTCTTCGAGTGTATCGGCAACTCTGTCTATCTTCATCTCCATCAACTTTAAAAATATCTCTTTGGGTGTTATAAGTTTTATAAGATTTTTTTTGAAATATGTCCTAAGAAGTCTGAGTTCAGGCACTTCATCTTGACATATAGTAATCACTTTATCTTTTCCCACTAAAAAAAGTACATTTGCATTTGAATTGTCATCTCTGCCTATGAGCTGCAAAAAGAGGCAGTTAAGCTGAAAACCGTTATTATATGTCTCATAGTGAGAACTAGACTCGATCTCCTGTATCTCTTCGAGAGTTGGAACAGGAAGAGAGCTGACTTGCGCTATAAGCCTCATCTCTTTTTTCGACGGTTCGTTTATATCTATCCAGATAGCATCTTTGAGAGTTTGTTCGTTTTTTGTTTTTATGGTTTGGATTTGATTATCTGCATGTTTGAAAGCTTGTATCATTGAAGTCTCCCGGTTTGAGATTTTGTATTATATCAAAGCTTTTCCCAAAACTCCCTTGCTTCTGTAATCTCATTTTCAGTAAAAATCCTTATGCCTCCCATCTTTAGCAATTTTACACTTACACCATCACCTTCTATCAATTTTTTTGTAAAACTGCCATCATATATAAAATCACGTCCACAAGAGGGGCTTTTACTCTTCATTATAGCCATCTTTATATCAAAAAGTTTAACTTTACCAAAAGCTTTTTGAGCACCTTTTTCAAACTCTTTGGTTTTATCAACACCGTTTTTATTGATGGCTTTTGCATCTTTTATCTCGACCACAACTCTCGGAATTGGCAAACCTCCCTCTACTTCAGGGCAAGTTGGGACTATAAGATTTTGGGATTTTAGTTTTTCTATGAAAGGATTTTGTGATATGTAGTTATTTCCTCCGTCATACTTGACATTTTCACCAAGAAGACAGGAACTTATGAGGACTTTTTTACTCATAGTAGGAAGAGGAGTAAAAACTCCTCTTGTTGTAAAAACTATCTTTTACTAAACTGTGGACTTCTTCTTGCTTTTCTTCTACCAAATTTCTTTCTTTCGACGATTCTTGAATCTCTTGTAAGAAGGCCGTAAGGCTTAAGAACTGCTCTGTAATCTTCATCCATAGAAGCCAATGCTTTTGATATACCGTGACGCAATGCATCTGCTTGAGCTGAGTATCCACCACCAAAAGTTGTAGCTTTTATATCTAAACTTTCAAGTTGCTTTGTAAGCTCCAGTGGTTGTCTAACTCTTTTTTTGATAGTCTCATGACCACCAAGCCAAGCTTCAAAATCTATACCATTTACTACTATATTTCCGCTCCCTGTTGCTACCCATACTTTTGCAATTGCAGTTTTTCTTTTTCCTGTTGCATATACTTTTGCCATCTACTTGTCCTCCACTTTGCTTATTTGCGCTGTGTGAGGATGCTCACTGCCAGCATATACTTTAAGTTTTTTTATCATATTTTTAGCAAGGTTTGTTTTTGGCAACATTCCTCTAACTGCCAGTCTATATAATTTAGCAGGATTATTTTTTAGCAAGTCTTCGAGTTTATCGCTCTTAACACCACCAAAATATCCTGTATGTCTATGGTAAAGTTTTGTGTTTAGTTTATTTCCACTAAACTCTACTTTTTCTGCATTGATGATGACTACAAAGTCACCGCAATCAACATTTGGAGTGAAGTAAGGCTTATGCTTACCTCTTAGAAGTGTTGCTACTTCAGTAAGAACCCTACCGAATTTTTTCCCTGCAGCATCTACAACAACCCAGTCTCTTTTTACATCACATGCTTTTACGGCAATAGTTGTTTTCATTTAATTTCTCCTTTTTTATGGGCAAAGCCCATCAAAAATTCCTCTCACTAAAGCTTGCACTTTATGCAGAGTGTTTACATCTTATCGGGGCAAAGCAAGCAAATGCGGTCGCGTTAGCAATGCTTCCTTGAAAGCCCATCAAAAATTCCTCGAACTTGTGCTTGCACTTTATGCAGAGTGTTTATCTCACCCTGATGCTTATGCTTTTTGTTAGATTGTTTTCATATCTTTTTATCGAAGTGTGATTGTAGTTAAATAAAACTTTTATATAGCTGAATTTCAGTAAAATATAAGATTATTTTACCCTTGACTTTATCTATCTATTTTTAAAAATGCAAAAAAGATAGCGATACCTATAGCCATAACATCAAAATACATATATTTTTCACCACCAAAAAACATAGCTATCAATACTGCTATTATCGCTAAAAAAATTGTCAAAGGTTTACTGTCAGAAACAATTCCTATCAAATATAGTGGTATAAAAAACAAAAAAGCTATCAAAAATACGCTGATATCCATATAGTTTACCTCTGAGATATTATCTGACTTTACTCACTGCATTATATCTTATTGCACAATAATAATCTACAACTTAGTATGGTATTTTACCTGTCCACTCCCTAATGATTTGTTTTTGTTTTTGGGATAAATTTGCCCTTTTGTGTAGTTTTAGGTAGCTTGGCAACGGCATCGCATGATAGACAGATTTAAATATCTCTTCGAGTTTTTTATCTTTTTGTTTTGGGGTGTAGCTCTCCCAAATAGAGAAATTTACCCATTGGCGCCCCAAATCAACATGTCTTTTCATAAAAAACGAAGCCGGTGCAATGCTTGCGTACCAAGGAATTTTTACCTCGTTTGAGTGACAATCATAACACGAATTTTTAAGTATCTTTATCACTGCTTGTGGGGCTTTTATCTCCAAGTTTTTATCACTCTTGGGATTTGTTATCTTTGCAGGTATAAACTGAATCGCCACCAATAAAACCACTATAAAAATCAAAACACTTTTCATCTCAAACCTTTACCAACTTAATGTCATCTCTTTTCAGATAGCACAGATATGCCTCGCACTCTTTGGCATATATCTCTTTTAGGGCTTTTTTATAAAGACCAACCTGTTTTACATGTGAAGATTGCAACAACTCCGAACTCTTGTAGTCAACCACTACAACTTTATCACTAAATTCCAACAAAAGATCCAGTTGTTTTCTTTCCTGCCTATAATACACAGGCTGTTCCTTACTCAACTTTGCGCCTTGTATGATTTTTCTAAACTCACTGTTTTTAAGTAATTTTAGCACTCTTTTTTTAATATCTTCCAAATCACTCTCATCTAAAACACCTTTATACCTGT
Source organism: Sulfurospirillum sp. (assembly GCA_045047115.1). GTDB lineage: Bacteria > Campylobacterota > Campylobacteria > Campylobacterales > Sulfurospirillaceae > JAADIZ01. Next base: position 38,222 of record JASFYR010000011.1, on the reverse strand, counting down.
TTCTTAGGCTCTCGTAGGCATTGCCTATATATCTCGGCTCAAACCCACCCAGCATCTCAAGCATATAATGAAGTGCCAAACCAAACTCTACTGCCATAAAGTCATCTGTTTTTACTTTGGAAAGTTCAGCTTTTGCGACCTCTTGGATTCCATATCTGTTAGGCTTAAAACAAGAAATATCAGCTCTATCCTTAGATTTTTTTTCATTTTGAACATATACTTCACCTTTTTGCAATTCACAAAGATCAAGATTTGAAAAAGCAGAACTTTTCTCTTTGGATAGTATAAAAAGGTTATTTTTTGCTCTTGTAAATGCGACATACTGCGTATTGAGTGCATCCTCATACTCTTTTATGCCCTCTTTGACTTTTGCTTTTTTATATTCGTCATCAAAATATTCTCTATTTTTTACCTTTAGATATATGTTTTGCAATTGAATATCATCATAATCAAATATAAAAGTACCTGCACCACTTCTGGCTCTTTTGAGTCTATCAACAACAAATACATTTGAAAATTCCAAACCTTTTGATTTGTGAATAGTCAAAACTCGTATTCCTTCACTCTCACTGTTTAAAGAATTTTGAGATATATTTTGATAGTTAAACAAAAACTCTTCTACATCACGAAATCCTGCACAACTTTCGATAAAAAGAAGCACATCATCCCTGCCGTCAAAAAGATTAAAATATCGAATAATTCTTGCCACCAGAGTATCTACACTAGCTCCCAAATCAAAAAGATGCTCATCTTCCTTATAACTTTTACCACATTTTACACAAAAATTTTCCAGATACAACTCATCCTTAAAATACAGATAAAATACAAAATCAATAATTCCAGATATGACAGGCACCTCTATTAGTTTTCTCTTTGCCTCCAGACTTGCTTTAGCTCCATATATCTTATCTTCTATCAACTCTTTTAGCATCAAAGCTTCTTTGTTTGTGTAGCACAAAACAGCTATATCACTTTGCAAAATACCGAGACTTAAAAGATTTTGCAAATTTGATATAAGATTTTTTTCTATATCGTCGTCTATAACAACAGCAACATACCCCGTATTTGCCTCTTTTTTGATCTCTTGATTTCTATATCCACTGATTTTATCGCTAAATGTTTTATTAATAAAATCCACAACACTGGAAGAGCTTCTGTAGTTTACCCCTAAAACTCCAATCTCAAGATTTAGTGAAGTTGCAGCATAAGAGAAAAGCTCTTTAGCTCCTCCTCTAAACCTATATATAGACTGTTTGGTATCACCGACCAAAAAGAGCGTTCTGTCCTCACTGACGCCAACTCCGGAAACAATCTCTTGCATAAAAGGCTCCAGGATTTTATACTGGACTATATTTGTATCTTGAAATTCATCTATCAAAAGATGTTTAAAACTTCCATCCAGCCTAAAGTATAAAAAGTCTCTGTTTATATCGTCTCTTAGTATGTCAAATAGCCTGTTTGTCATTTGAGAAAAGCTAAGGGTCGAATTTTGTTTTGAATCTATATCCATTGCACCACAAAATGCAATATATTGTTTTGAAAGCTGATTTATAACATAGCCCTCTTTTGCTTTTACATATCTACTTAATCTATCTTTGAGCTCATTATGCAGATCATTTAACTCACAATTCACATATTTTTTATATGTCCAGTAAGCAAGATCTTCTCTTTGTAAAAATTTCTTCTCCAACAACTCTTTAACACTTTGAACTTCAAAGGTCTTAAGAGCATTTTTCGGCAATCCTCTGTTTTGAAATTTTTGTTTTATATCACTCACTAGAACAAGTATTTCTTTTTCATTTGGATATTCTCTGTTTTGTTTGGCAAAATTTTCAAAATCAATCTCGCTGTGTTTTTCAAAAAGCAAAGCAAAAAGAGAAAATATATCTGCTAGTTTTTTCTTCTCATTCAGCGAAAACAGAATCAATGATTTATATAGTAACCCACTTTTGCAAATCTTCAAAAATCTCTCTATCAAGTCATCACTCAAAAGAGTCTCTTCAAGCTTAAAATCCGGCATTAAACCAATATTAAATGAGAACTTTCTCAAAATTGAGGAGAAAAAAGAGTCTATCGTAGATATCTTCAAATCACTCCTCAAAAACTCTCTTAGAACTTTTGGTTTCAAAGAGAGAATCTCATCCTTGCTTTTAGAGGTAATTTTTATGATTTCAACCAATTCATCCGCTGTTTCAAGATTTTTTAAGGTATCAAAAATTCTCCTCTTCATCTCAAGCGCTGCTTTATTTGTAAAAGTAAGTGTTAAAATTTCAGAAGGAGGTGAACCGAGAATCAGCAAAGAAATATATCTTACACTAAGAGCAAATGTCTTTCCACTTCCTGCACTAGCTTCAAGTGCCAGATTTTTTATCATCTTAATTTTCTCTTAAACATAATTTTTTATATGGGCAGTAACGACAATTGCTATGATTTTCACATAGATCAAATGTCTTTATAGGCTCACTGAAGGTATTTAATATTAATTTAAGTTTTTCTATTTTTTCTTCTATCATAATCTCTTTTTTTAACACAGCTTCTTTTAAATCATAATAAAATACACCGTCAACATTTCCTAGTTGTTTTGCTAAAAGATAGTAAAATGGGAGTTGAAAATTTGTAAGATTTTCTATTTTTTGCTTTAACAGAGAGTTTGTGTCTCCACTCTTATAGTCTATGACGAAGAGTTTAGAATCTTTTATATCTATTCTATCCAGCTTGCCTTTTATTTCAAAGCCTTCAAATCCGGAACGAAGCTCCAATTCCGTTTCAAAAATTCTAAAACCGCTTTCGTATCTTCTTTTCTCCCGCAAAACAAACTCTTTCATAAGCACCAACCATCCTTCAAGCTCAAACTCTTCTAGTTCTTTTGTATGTTCTTGTATCAACTCTCCTCTTAGTCGCTCCAGCACTTTTTTTTCATCATCTAAAGCCATACCTTTAAAAAAGACCCTCTCTAGTGCCTTATGCAATTTGAGCCCGATTTTGGCATTTGACTCAGCGAGTATATTTTGAGGTTCTTTTAGTCTTTTTATATATTTATAGTAAAATTTTCTTTTACAAACCAAAAGAGTCTCTAGTTTTGTAGCACTCAGTGGGCTTTGGTGCAAATCATACTTTATACCAGTTATCGTCTCTGCTTTTGGTATAAAGATTTCTCTTTTGTCAAATAAAAGAGTATTGAAGATTCTCGTGTCGATATTTGAATTGTAGTTTAGTTCCAACTCATCTAAAAAACGAGATGGCATAACATGCTCATTTGCAACTGTGCAGATTGCTGCTTTTTTCGCAGAGGAAAATAATTTATAGTAGTAGTATTTTTGCAAGTTTTCTCTATCATCTTTTGTAGGAAGTCCTATATTTTTTCTAATTTGGGTATTTAAAAAAAGATCTTTTTGGCTTCGTTTTGGCACAAAGTCGTCACTAAAATCTGGCACAATAACACCCTTAAAATTACTTCCTCTAGTCTCCAAAAGTCCCATAACTGTTATCTTTCCACCTCTTGCATCATCCTTGCTTCTTTTTTTTAATCTCTGCAAAAAGAGTCTAAGGATCTGTTCCAATGTGAGCTCTTTTAGATTTGAGACAAGCTTTGAAAATCTAAAAATCTCCTCCTTAAACTCTTCTGCATTGCTCTCATTTTCATCTAAATCCAAAAAATCATTTATGATTTTAATCGGGGTATCAGTATCTTGCTTTTTTTTATAAAGATTTTTTATGTTTTCAAGTAGATCTTTAGGAATCTTTAATCTCTCAACTCTTGCTTTTTCTTCATCATTTTTGTTACCAAGATAGAGTAAGACTGCTTCTAGTCTTTTATAAACCATAGAGTTTTTAAGAGAAAATCCCATGGCAAAGTTAAAATTATTATGCATATCAAGCTCTTTTAAAAAAGTGCTTAAGCTCTCATCTGGCAAAACTACTGCTATATCTTCAGGAGCAATTCCTTCTTTGATAAACTCAGCAATGAATGAAAAGACAGCTCCTATCTGTGAAAGTCTTGAGTTGAACACTTTCACATCCACCTTTATACTCTTATTTGAAGTATTTCCACATGTAATAATACTTTTGTCACTTAGATTGAGACTGTACTCTTTGTTCTCTTCTAATTTAAAGCCAAAATTTTCAAAGATTGATTTTGTTTTTTTATTATACCGGTTTATCTCAATGTCCATATAAATTGGTATGATTTTCGAGCACTTTTCAAAAAGAGTAGTTTCAAATTTAGTCAAAAAGCCATCAACTCTAAATTTAAGTGCTTCAAGATTTTTAAGATAGTCTTCATTGATGCTGTAATGATTTGCCAAATTTATCCTATCTACAAATGCATTTTTGTCAAGAAGTTCTAAATACCTATCTCTTAGTATCTCCAATGCCTCAAGATGCTCATCATAAAGCGCATACATATCATATTTTTTCAGTTCATTTATATCTATTTGTTCACTTGCCAGCTCATCAAAAAACCTAAAAATATACTCACTGTGACTTAAAAATGTCATAAATTCAGAGCTAAACTGAAGTCTCTTAAATTCCTTGAAATCTATAGCTCCTCTTAAAAGCAGCATTCTAGTGTCACTATCAATAAATGTTCTATCTTTTACAATTATTGTTTTGGATTCAAACTCTGCTATTGTGATCGCTTTTGGCAAAAGGGCGCTTTCCCCCTTATAGAGTGCGTAAAAATCCCTAACACCCCTATTAGTTGAAAATATTCTTGTCATTTCCTAGTAGCATTTACTTCGTAAGAGTTAAAGCCTTTGTATTTGTCTATCTTTGTAGTTGTCAGCACTTTCCAGCGACCTAATTTTTGTATATCCAAGTCTTTAAAGATATATGTTCCATTTATAACTTTTAGAGGTTTAAGTTTTTTATTAAGAGTATTAGTCTCATATCTTGTTAATAGCATTTCTACATCTGCATTATTTACAGGTTTATGGTCTGTTTTATCTAATATTTTGATTGCAAACTTATTTTTTCCTATCTTAAACCTTGCTATACTGTAAATTATCTGAAAATTTTTATCAAACTCATCTTTTTGTTTTTCCAACTCATAAGCATTGTCTTCAACACTTTGGTAAGTTTTCATAAAATATGTTGACTCCTGGACAGGATTTTCCAAAGCTGTTTTTACACTAAGTATTCCGCCTATCACAACTGCTATTATGAGAGCTAAAATGCCATGAGGCCAATAATTTCTATCTTTTTTTTCACCCATTACCTGCTCTTTCTTAATTTTCTTATAATATACCAACCAAAAACTGCTAGTAAAAATAGAAAAATAGATAGTTGAAGAGAAAAATATATATTTCTATTTGTACTTCCGATTCCGCTTTTTAATTTTATATCTTTTGAATTTGCAATTCGCTCAACCATATCTGCATAACCATTTAACATAGCAGCACTAACACTAACATACTTTTTCTTAAGCGTCAAAAGAGGTATGATTGAACCCTCCCATGGGTATGGCGAGAGTATAGCTTCTTTATCAAAAGAATCAGCCAAATCATGCGAGCTATAAATATCAATTTTTTGTTCATTTAGTATGATTGAAAGTATTGCATATGGTGGTTTTAACTTTTTGGCAAAATCTTTTTCATACTCAACAATTGATATACCATTAAGCTTTTTTTTCGTCAAAAGATAGGCACTGATACCTGTTTTTTTATAAAGCTCATTTGCCATCTCTTCTATTTTTACTTCAGTTTTATTTAGTATGACGCCATCATTATAAACAAATTTCTTAGCATGAAGTGTCATAGTAAATAAAAATAGCACAAGAAGAAAAATCTTCTTGTGCATTTGAAAAGGATAGCTTTTCATCAACCAACAAATAAGTGATTCGGAGTCAAAACTGCAAAAGCAGAAACTGCTGCCATTATAATCAAACCCCAAGTTATTATTACATCCATTTTATCTGCCATAATATCCCCTTATTTAGCGATAGATATATGCTTTTCAGCATTTCCATCTCTCATTTTTATAGTACTTGCATTTTGTATGGTATAAGGTTTATTTGCAACTTCCTGCTGAGCTTTTATGCCCCAAACAGTCAAACCAACTAAAATACTAAGCAACAATACGGTCGCTATCAACATACCTGTCACACCACTTAATCCAAAAACACTTCTATTTGTATTTTCCATATCTTACTCCTGACTCAAAGAGTTAACATAAGTGCCAACTGCAGTTTTTTGTATATCCGTAAGTCTTCCATCGTTAAACTTAGGCATTTGACCAATAGCTCCAAGTTTACCGTGATTTAAAACATCAACAACAAATTTTGCCTTACCATAGTCGACCAAAGCAGGAGCACTTCCTCCCATACCTTTGCCGTCCATTCCATGACAGGCACCACATGTTGCCCAAAGAGCTTTGCCTTTTGCTACAAGTTCAGGATGTTTACTCTTGCCATCTTTTGCCAAATCTTGAACTATATAAGCTGCAACTGCCTCTGCACTTGCTTTATCTAAAAGACCTGCTGGCATCTCTCCTAGAGGATAACCTTGGCCTTTTGAGCCTTTCAAGACCACATTTACTATATGCTTTTCACTACCCCAAGTTGTAAGATCTGCTGCTTTTCCATTCATTCCATCACCTGTGATACCATGGCAAGGTGAGCATTGAACTAAAAATACTCCCTCTCCCATACCCATTAGTGTTTCATGATCCGGGTTTGCCCATTTGCTCTCAAATCTTTTTGTATAGTTACTTACTTCTTCATTGTATTGTCCAATCTGAGAAAATGTTCCCAACGGATAACCCATAAAAAAGTACCATAATCCCCAAACTATAGTCCCTAAAAAAGCCAGTGACCAACCCATAGGCATTGGATTACTAAACTCTCCTATACCATCCCAATTATCTCCTGTTAACTCACCTGTTGCTTTGTCGGTTTTAATCTGTTTGATGTACTTACCAGCGACGCCTACAGTGAGGATTATGATTGCTGCTGCACCTAACAGTGTCAGCAAATTAACATTATCATTCAGCCAATTCATTTTTAACGCTCCTCATTATCTTTTTTGTTATTGCGCAGATACTTCTCTTCAACCAAAGAGTCTTCTATATCATCACTAAGTGCCATATTGGAGTACTTTTCATAATCCTTTACACCATCTTTTTGAGACTTGTAGAGATGATATATATAGGCATAAAGCCCGATAGTAAGTATAAAAATCATACTTACATATCCCCAACCCTGCAGATTCCTTATGAGTTCCATATCCACGATAAATTCCTTATTTTAAACCATTCATATATGCGATTAACGCTACTATCTCTTTAATGTCACCTTTTTTGTATGCATCTTTAACATCTTGATTTTTCATATCAGCCACAATTTTACCAGCCTCTTTGTAGGCTGCTTTTTTAGCTTGATCATATGATCCAAGTTTTGGCATACCTGGCTTATCATAAGGAACATCAAAAACTTTCTTGACTGTATCAGCCTCTGCATAAGCAGTCTTTAAATCTGCGCTCTTTTTAAATATAAAACCATATTTTGGCATGATAGAACCAGGCACAACAGCTGCCGGATTTAACATATGATTCTCATGCCAGTCTGTTGTTCTGTAATTTCCAACCCTGTGAAGATCCGGACCTATTCTTCTGCTTCCCCAAAGGAAAGGTCTGTCATAAGCATACTCGCCACTAAGTGAATATTTTCCATATCTGTCTGTCTCAGACTTAAACGGACGAATTAACTGTGAATGACAAGTATTACAGCCATTTTGTATATAAACTTGTCTTCCTGCAATTTGCAACATAGTATATGGTTTGGTTCCCTTAAGAGGCCTTGCACTCTCCATAAAATCGGGAAGAATTGTAACTATGCCAGCATAGGCCATCACCAAAAATGTTACTACTGCAAAAAAGAATGGATTTTTTTCTAACCAATGAAACATCTCATACCTCCTTATGCCATAGGTGAAGCATATTGAGGTTCTTTCTCAATTGCTTTGCTTGAAGTTGCTGTTTTATAGATGTTATATGCCCACATAAATACACCTATTAGATAAAACGTGCCACCAACCGCTCTTAGTGTCCAGTAAGGATGCAAGACTTCAACAGTATCAATAAATGAGTAACCCAAGTTACCGTATTGATCAGTTGCTCTCCACATCATACCTTGAGTGATACCTGATATCCACATACTTGTAAAGTACATAACTATTCCTGTTGTTTGAAGCCAAAATTGTGCTTCAACAAGTTTTTTACTAAATATCTCTCTTTTGAACATTCTCGGAGCCATATGAAAAATTCCACCAATAATCATAAATCCAACCCAGCCTAAAGTACCATCGTGAACATGTCCAGGAATCCAATCTGTAAAGTGCGCAAGAGCATTTACTGACTTAATAGCCTGAATAGGGCCTTCAAGGGTACTTAGCATATAGAAAGTTGAAGCCAGTACATAAAATTTAATCAATGGGTTATCTTTTAACTGTCCCCACTCACCTTTCATAGTAAGTAGTATGTTAATAGCACTTCCCCAAGATGGTAAAATCAAAATAATAGAGAAGATTGATGCCATTGTCTGAACCCAATCAGGAACTGTTGAGTATAAAAGGTGGTGTCCACCAGCCCAAAGATAAACAAACATCAAACCCCAAAATGAAAGAAGTGATAGTTTATATGAAAATATAGGTTGACCTGATTCTTTTGGTAAAAAGTAGTAAATCATAGCTATAATAGGCACTGTAAAGACAAATGCAACCGCATTGTGTCCATACCACCACTGAACCATCGCATCATTGCTTCCTGCATACATAGATACTGAGTGAAACCAATTACCCATGCCGGATACAAAATAGGTAGGTACTTCCATATTATTAAACAGATACAACATTGCCACACCTAAAAATGTTGCTATATAGTACCATACAGAGATGTATAGAACTTTTTCTCTTCTTATACCTATAAGTCCGAAGATGCTAATTCCCCACAAAACCCAAACAATGACGATACCTATATCTACAGGCCACTCAAATTCTGCATACTCTTTTGAGGTTGTTTGCCCCATAGCCAGTGAAACAACAGCAACTGCCACAACAAGAATATATAGCCAAAATTGTAGTTTCCCTATAAACATCAAAAATTTTGATTCTGCCATAGAGACTTTTAAAACTCTCTGCCCCACATAATACCAAGTGGCCATTATGCCACTCACTGTAAAACCAAAAGCAACCCCGTCGGTATGTATTGGTCTCAACCTTCCAAATGTTCCATACTCTCCAAATAAGTTATTTAACTCAGGGAAAGCCAATTGAAATGCGATGATTACACCAACAGTCATACCCACAATGCCCAGCACAATAGCGGAAACTGTAAAGTATTTTGCAACTGTATAGTCATAGTTAATTGCATTACTAGACTGCATCAATTCCTCCTAAAATATATTTTTATGTCACACATTTATCACATAATTATCAGAATTATAGTACAAACTTAATATAATAAAGCTTAATAAGATTAAATTTGTATTAAATAATTATTTAATAATTATTAATTTTACAGACTAATTTTGTATCCAAGCCCCGGAATATTTTCTATAAAGTTTTTATCAGTTTTTCCTCTGACTCTTTTTACAAATGTTCTGATGGCTGCATCACTGACATTTTTATTTGTCCATACATACTTTTTTAACTCTTCATGAAGCACATAGGCACCAAGATTTTTTACCAAAATTGATATAAAGAGAAGTTCTTTTTTAGTAAGAGGTATGGTCTTGCCATCCTTAATCAAAACTCTTGCAATTTTATCAAAAATATATCCATTTCCAAGGTCAATTGTATCACCGAGAGAAAGCATATCTTTTGAAATATATTTAAGCGTACTCAAAAGCTCATCTGCGTCAATGGGCTTCATCAAATACTTATCTATACCTATATTTATGGCACTCATGAGTCTCTCTTTTTCATCAAAAGCACTCAATACCACAATTGGCGTATCCCGTGAAATCTTCTTAATCTCCCTTGACATTTCCAAACCATCAATTATAGGCATCATTATATCAGTTATGACGATATCAGGCTTATACTTTTGAAATTTTTTCAAACCCTCACTACCGTCTCTCGCCAAAATAAAGTTTTTAAATTCATCACTTATAGCTTTTTTCAGCGCTGTTCTTATATTGCTTTCATCTTCTACAAATAAAACCGTAAGTGTTTTTAAATTATTCATTTTATTGTCTCCTTTGACTTGAGCAAAGCCCAAGTTAAATTCCTCGTGACTATTGCTTATGCTTCGCATAGAATATTTCATTTTACTGTCTCCTTTAGTGCAGGTATCTTTATCTCAAATGTTGCACCATTTTTGTTATTATAGGCTTTTATACTTCCGCTCATACTTTTTTGAATTATCATTTCACTCATGTATAATCCCAATCCTGTCCCCTCACTTGAATGTTTGGTTGTAAAATATGGATCAAAAATCTTATCTATTATATTTTCATCTATACCTTTAGCATTATCACTGTATATGATAACTGCATTTTGCTTTTCATCTATATCAACTGCAATTTTAATCTCTCTTTTTTTAATTTTTCTTTGATTAAAAGCATCTTTTGAGTTATTTATAAGATTTAACATCACTTGATTAAATTCATTAAAAAACCCATATATATAAATCTTTTTCTTGTTTTCTGCCTCTATATGCAAAGAGTGCCTCTGTATACTTCCTTGCATCATCCTTAAAAGCTCATCAATCGCATCTCTTAAAAGAAATATCTCTTTTTGTTTATTCGGATTAAAAAAATTCCTAAAATCCTCTATAGTGCTCGACATTTTTTTTATCACATCTTTAGAGTGATCATAACTCTGCAAAAATTCTTTCTCTCTTTTATCAGATAAAAAAAATTTTTTCATTTGATAAACAGTGATACCTAGCTCATTTAGAGGCTGACGCCATTGATGTGCGATATTTCCTATCATCTCTCCCATTGCAGCAAGCCTGGACTGTTGAAAAAGAAATCTGTCTTTTTCCTGCATTTGGCGTGCCAACTCTACACTCTCAGTCATATCGTATCTTATGGCGATAAACTCTTCTATTTCTCCTCTTTTATCTAAGATAGGTATCACGGTTGTATTTACATAGAGAGTTTTGCCGTATTTTGAGAGGTTTTTCACCATCGCTTTATATGTCTTTTTTGCCAAAATCGTATCCCATAGACTCTTAAATATCTCTTTTGGGACATCAGGATGTCTAACGATATTATGATTTTTACCTATGAGCTCCTCTCTTGTGTATTCAAAAATCTTACAAAACTCATCATTTACAAAAGTTATTATACCGTTTATATCTGTTTTAGAAACTATATTACTCTGTTCTATCGCATTTTTATATTGGTCTAAAGTCATTTTAGACAACTGACAACTGACATATATCCAAGATACGACATATATATTCCATACAAGATAATTACAACAGAAGCTACCTTTATCATTATCTCTCTAAAACTGCTGCCTTTTAAAAATCCAACTATATATCCAAAACCCAAAAGTGCCGGCATAGTAGATAACCCGAAAATCAACATCGTAAAGCCACCCCAAAAAACCGAGCCGGTAGTAGCAGCGGAAACAGCAAAGAAGTAAACCAATCCACAAGGCAAGAAACCATTTAACATACCTAGCCCGTAAAAACTGTATATACTCTTGGAGTGAATTAAAAATGAGAAAATATTTTTTACAAAGTTGTTTGTGGCAAGTGAAGATTCAAGCGAAGTTAAAAATCTGATTTTCCCCATCAGAGAAAAACCCATAAAAATCATAAATATACCGATAAAAAAGTAAAAATACCCCATAGATGTTTTAGAAAATGCAACCACACTACCCAAAGCTCCTGAAGCCATACCTATGAAGATATAAGATGTAATTCTGCCAAAACTATAAAAAGCATGAGAGACAAACTGCCTGAATTTTGAAGATTTGGCATCTATCTTAGAGCTACTGTATGCTACTATAAAACCTCCACACATACCTATGCAGTGCCCCAAACTTCCTAGAAATGCTACAATGACTATGGTAGAAATATTTATAGTATCTATGTGGGTATCCTCTTACAGTCTCTGCACAAATTCTCTAAATATATACTTGCTGTCATGCGGTCCCGGACTCGCTTCAGGATGATGTTGTACTGAAAATATCGGTTTATCATCATAGTCGACACCCTCTATAGTGTTGTCAAATAGATTTATATGTGTAATTTTCGCGATAGAACAGATAGAGTCAGGCACATTGTAGTTGTGATTTTGTGCTGTTATCTCAACTACTTTGCTCTTTTCATTTCTGACAGGGTGATTTCCTCCGTGTTGTCCAAAAGCCAGTTTATATGTAGGGTGCCCGTGTGCTATACTTAAAAGCTGATGTCCCAAACATATCGCAAACATAGGTATATCAGCACCTATCAACTTTTTTATCTTCTGCACTTCAGTTTTATAATACATAGGATCGCCTGGTCCATTTGATAAAAACACGCCGTCCATGTCACCATTTTTATATCTTTTTATCAAATCATCCGCATCAAAATCACTAGGCATCACTTCAACACTTAGTCCAGCCTCACAGAGCTCATTCAAGATATTTCTCTTTACACCAAAATCAATCACTACAACTTTTTTCTCTGCGTTGTCTTTTATGTCTTTGTATTTTTGGGCTACACTATCCCAGGCACCACTTTTATGCATATACTTCTCTTTTGTGCTAACCTCTTGTATAAAATCAACCTCTTCAATTCTAGGGAAATCCTCAAGTATCTTTTTGAGTTTGTTTTTATCTGAAATTTCAGTTGAAGCTATCATCATTTTGGCTCCATTGTCTCTTATCTGTTTAGTCAAGAATCTTGTATCTATATCGCAAATTCCCATAGCCTCGTGCTTTTGGATAAACTTATCCAAAGTTTCCTGTGCTCTAAAATTTGAAAAATCCTTATTATAATTTCTCACTATCATGCCGCTCGCATGTACTGCTTTACTTTCCATATCATCATCATTTACACCGACTATTCCAATCTCAGGCATAGTGAAGACAACATACTGTCCGGCATAGCTAGGATCACTCATAATCTCCTGATAACCGCTCATAGATGTATTAAAAACTATCTCTCCGACTCTTGTGCCCTCACTGCCAAAGCTTTTGGCTTCTAAAAATATACCACTTTCGATATATATCCAAACGGGTTTGAGACTCATAGTGCCATGCCTCTTCTTTTCAACTCTTCTTCATATAATTTTTCAAATACAAGATCATATTCAGCAGATCCAGGTACTAGCTTTCTTTTATAGTTATCTATCTGATCAGCCACAGTATCCTCTATACCTTCAAAATTCTCAAGATAACTTTCCATCGAAGTGTAGATAACATTTTTGACTCTGTTCTCTGAGACCGAATAATCTATCAAATCCTCTTTCCAAAGTCTCTCTAATATTTTGTGTGAGACTTCACTGAACCTATCTTCATAAGATAAAATTACTCCGTACTCTTTGGCCAATTTCTTTTTTATAAGCCAAAACATATTTCTTCTATCGACTTGACGAAACTCTATCTCATCGTCATTGTCATCAAGAATATCATCAACTCTCTCTTCAAGAGCAATCTCTTTTTTTATATCTTCTTCTAAAAATTCTTTAGAGATTTTAGCAACAGGCTCTAAGCCTTGCAACAATTTTATAAATCCACTATTTAACATATCAATCGCTATTTTATTTGCAATATAGGGAGCATGAGGCAATCTGACTTTCATCACTCAACCTTACTTTATTAGATTTTTTACATTTTATCCAAAGTTAGGTAAATATCTGTTTATATGCAAAAATGTCACAGAAATATTTTTATATTAAAGTAGTCTCATTATTTTTTAAGTATTAACAAGCCACCTACAAATATCATAACAGTACCGGCAACTCTGTTCAAGATAGTTTGTGTCTTTTTATGCCTTATTGATTCTTTTGCCTTCGAAGCAAAGTAGGCATATGATGAGAGTATCAAAGAGAGGATTGTAAGCACTAAGAAAACAACCAAAGCGGTATCTTCATAAGTCAGATTTGACAAATCTATAAAGGTAGGCAAAAATCCAACATAAAAAGCTATCACTTTTGGATTGCTAAGAGTAATAAAAACTCCGGCAAAAAAATCTCCGGCAAAACTACTGCTTTCTTTTATATTTGTATCAAAATAAGAAGTTTTTGACATATACATTTTAATACCCAGATAGATAAGATATATGCCACCTAAAATTTTTATAATTATAAATATAGTCGAAAAAGTTGAAGCAATGACACTCAAACCAAAAATTGTAAGCAATAAAAAGATAATATCTCCCAAAACCATACCCAAGGACATAAACATCGCGTGCGAGAAACCAGAGCCAAGAGCCCTTGAGATGACTGCTAAAACTCCAGGTCCCGGTGTTGCCATAAAGATAAAAATAGCACCTATAAAAGTAAAAATACTCAATAAATCCAAATTCTAATCCTTTGGAATTTCATCTATTTCTTTTTTTTCATCACTGTAAACGGTGGGCCTTGCTGTAGTCTCAGTGTTATTTTAGAGGCTTTTTTAGGATCCATTTTAGCTAAAATTTTTGATATTTTTTTTGCAGTCAGTGTAAATATAATAGAGCTTGCCTGCACTGTATCCATGTCTTCAAAGACACTGGCTGCCGCAGAATCTTTCATCTTGGTATATGTCTCGCTTAGTTTGTTGTTTTTTGCATTTTTTATCAACTCTAAAAGCTTTTTGTTTTGAGCTATCAACTCTTCTATATGTTTCTGTTTTTTTTCAAGACCGGCTTTTTTATTATCAAGTTTTCTATTTTCCTCTTGTATATGCGTTTTTTGTTTCTCAAACAGGGCATTTGTAGCAGCCTTCAGTGCTTCAAAAGATTGTCTTGCCTCATCTATCTTCTCTATATCTTTAAGGAGTTCTGATTTTCTACTCTCAAAGATTTGATTGCAATCCACACTGCTTGCGTAGGAAAACAAAACCAATGACAGTATAAAAAAAATGCTTTTCACTGTTTATTCCTTTTAAAGAGCAGATTTGACATCTCATCTAACTCTTTTTGTTCATCTTTTTTTATCTTTTTTAATTTTTTGGCTATCTCTTGTTCTTTAAGATATTTTATCTTTTCATACTCTAATTTTGCCTTTTTATACTCTTCATATTTATGAGATAATTTTACCTCTTTTTTATGTAAATCCCTCTTTTGTCTGTCTTTTTGAAGATTTAGCACTTTTCTTCTTTGAGCAAAAACATTAAACTCTTTTATAGTCCCGTTTTGAGGGATAATAAGATTGTCTATATAACTGTATGTCTCTTTTATGTTTCTTTTTATCTTTTTTATTTCAGATTTAATCATAAAAAGCTCACTCTCTAGCTTATCTAATTTTTGTCTGTTTATCTTAGATATTTTAGAAAAAACTATAGGCATACTTATACTATAAAACTATACTCTCGTCTCTTTCAGGACCTGTCGAAATAAGCCCGACTTTAGTACCTGTTATCTCCTCAATTTTTTTAACATATGCTTTTGCATTTTCTGGTAAATCTTCATATCTGTTTACGCCCTTTGAGTCAGTCCATCCGTCAAACTCTTCATACACTGGTGTTGTATTTTCAAGAGACTGAGGAAGAGTATAAACTCTCTTTCCATCTATTTCATAAGCCACACATATCTTGACTTTTTCAAATCCGTCCAAAACATCAAGCTTCATTAAAGAGAGTTGATCACAGCCATTTATACGACTGGCATATCTAACCGCTACTGCATCAAACCAACCACATCTTCTAGCTCGTCCGGTAGTAGTCCCAAATTCATGTCCATTTTTACCTAAAAGTTCTCCATTATTTCCCAAATCTTCAGTAGGAAAAGGTCCGTTTCCAACTCTTGTACAATACGCCTTTACTATACCTGTAACCTTGCCTATATCTTTTGGGCTTAATCCCAAGCCTATACAAGCTCCCGCACTTATGGTTGATGAACTCGTCACAAAAGGATATGTTCCGTGATCTATGTCTAGTAAAGTTCCCTGCGCACCCTCGAGTAGCACTCTTTTACCTTCATCAAGAGATTTCCAAACCAGCGATGTTGTATCTTCCATAAAAGGCAAAAGTACTTTTGCAAAACCATCCAATTCCTCTTTTAACTCTCCAAAACCGGGAATTTTTATATCCATTGCGTCAAATATCGCTCTATAAGTTTCAAAATAATCTATCAGATTTTGAGTCAATTTTTGTGTATCTCTTAACTCACCTATCCTATGACCGCTTCTCTCTATCTTACTTCCGTAAGCCGGTCCAATTCCTCTCCCGGTAGTGCCTATCGCTTTTGCACCTCTTAATCTCTCTCTTGCTTGATCTATCAAGATATGGTGATTAAGTATCATATGCGCCTTATCACTGATAAAGAGTCTGCCTTCCAGGCTCTGTCCAAACTGCTTCATCTCCTTTATCAAAGCTTCAGGCGATATGACCACACCATTTCCTATTATATTTATAGCATCAGGATTTAGTACTCCGGAGGGTATCAAATGAAGTGCTAAAATTTTGTCTCCCACTACTATAGTATGGCCTGCATTGTGTCCACCTTGATATCTACAAACAACATCATAGTTTTGAGCCATCAAATCTACAATTTTACCTTTTCCCTCGTCGCCCCATTGAATTCCAACTATCAAATCTGCTTTATTAGACATTTCTTCCTACTTTTTTAAAATTGTATCTATAACTGCGTCTGTATATAGAGCAAATCCTGCTGATTTTACTCCATCACACTCATAATTTCCACCAAGTCCCAAAGTTAGATTTTTCTCTATAAATCTAAAAAACAGACCATCATAATACCTCATTCTGGCATAATACAGAGGTGAAAAAACGACTCTATCATAGGTTATTTTCTCATTCATCTCTCGCATTTTGATGAGTTCCTTCTGTATATCTTTAGGTGCTATATCCATGACTGCATTAAGCTGTTCCAAACTCTGAGTTTTTACCAAGCCGTCCAACCATGGCATCTTTAAAGAGAAGAGTTTCTCTATCTCGCCTCTTTCAAATATCCCAATATCCAAATCAAACTTTTTTGCTAACATATTTGGTATATTTATATTGCATATCTGAAGAAGCGGGGAGAGTCTGAATTCACTAAATACAAGAGAGCTTATATCTACGCCAAATGAGAGATTTTTAGCACCTACAAATTCAGCACCTATTTGATTTATCTCAAAACTTGGAAATTTAAAAACAGGCTGTATGTAAAACCATTTATCTTGAGTAGTGCTACGGCCCAGTCTTTTGCTCATCAGTCTTACGACATCCATTGTACTGTCTGCTCTCAAAGAGAGTATATGATTTGTTCCATCAGAAAATCTTATAAGCTCTTTTTCTGTTATATTTCCATGCTGATGATATGAGAGAAAAGGGGTGACAATCTCTTCAAAACCCTTCTGCTCAAAAATTCTACTTGCAACACTCTCTATCTCTCTTTTGAGTTTGGCACTCTTTCCAAAATATAGTTTACTGCCTGTTGGTATCTCGTGTTCATATATCATATTTTACCTATTTTATGTATTTTTCGCTCTATTCTATCCAAAACTTACTTTTTGTTTCTTTAGTGAGCAGGATTTTGCTTGAACAATAAAATTCTGCCATATCTGAAACCCCAGACTAAAAACAGGAACAACCAAGCACTTACTGATATATCAAATATAAAGTTCATCCCCCAGCCAAAGCCTACATTTAGACTGAAAAACACTCTTGTCAAAAGTACAAACTGTATAAATAAAAAGATGTTTTTAGCAAAATTATCAGCATGTGGAGTTTGACCGGAGTGCCCCAAAACTACTCTTGTACCAAAACCTACGAAAACTGTCGTCAAAAACCCTAAAGCCACAAGGTGGATGCCTAGAAAATAGAAACTAATATCAAATAACAATTCAACAACCAAACCCAAAGAAGAGAGCAAGAAGGCAATCGGCAGCCAGAAAAGACCCAAGTGTAAAACCCACAAAATCGCCGGTAAACCCGGCTTTAAAAGTTTCCATCTAAAAAACTCTTTTAGCATGTAGAGCCCGGTAACGGCATCTAGCAAAGCCTCGAATATCTTTACAAAATAGTATATTTCAAACGTGGAACATATAACTTTCAAAAGAAAAAGCATAAACACTGCACTTATAAATCTGCTGTCTTTTGGTTCCATTGAGTGTGAAAAAAATGGAATCATCCTTTGGGCAACGATGAAAGATAAAAATATAAGATAAAGATAAAATGACAAATTAACCGCTAGATTTTCAATATCGACACCCTGCTTTGCTGCCAAAAACAGAATCTGCCCTACAATACCAAAGTAAAAAGCCATCAAAATCCAAAAAGAGTCTTTTTTGTTTACAGAGTATCCCTCATTGTATATATTTTGAAGTTTTAAAACCATAAAAACATAAGAAATAAAAAGTAAAAACATCGCAAAAAAAGTAAAAATTCCTGAGATAATCACAGCGCATAAAAATAGAATCGAGCCTATAACATTGGTGTAAAAAAGATTTACATAAAATTTTTTCGATACAGTCTCACTTTGGTTAAATCTAGGAAAAGTGGTAAACAAAAAACCTATAAAAAAGTTGGTAAAAACCAAAAATATGAGTGAATAAGCATGAAAAAAAGGGATTGTTGTCTTCAAATCAACTACACCCTTGTAAGCCAGCATAAAAATAAACATAAAAATAGTTGCATTTACTACACCTAATATAAAAAATGGTTGATGCGGTTGCGATAAAAAATAGTTCTCTTTTTTAAAAATCATATCTCACTCTTTTTTTTGATTGGCGAAATTATATCAAAAAAAACAGCATTAAAGCTTAACTTAAGCCGGCTTTTCATAAAATAGGACAAAATTTATCTTATTTATACTCTCTAGAGTCTCAAAAGTCCTGTTACAGGGTATTTAAACTGTAGTAAGTATAAACAAAAACTCGACAAGGAGATTGTATGTTAGAGATAAGATGGCATAGTCGTGCCGGACAAGGTGCAGTTACGGGAGCTAAAGGGCTTGGTGATGTTGTGGCAAATACAGGCAAAGAGGTGCAGGCATTTGCCTTTTACGGTTCAGCCAAAAGAGGTGCGGCGATGACAGCATATAATAGGATAGATGATGAGCCTATCATAAATCACGAAAAATTTATGAAACCTGATTATGTGCTTGTAATTGACCCTGCTCTTGCATTTTCAGCTGATATAACCGCAAATGAAAAAGAGGATACACGCTACATCATAACTTCTCATCTTCCCAAAAACGAATTGATAAAACTCATACCAAAATTGGAGGGCAAATCCGTACATGTAGTAGATTGCATGAAGATCTCTATGGATACTATAGGAAGGGCCATACCAAATACCCCGATGCTTGGGGCCTTGATGAGGGTATCAGAAATGTTTGATATAGAGTACTTTAAAAATGCTATGCTTAAAGTTTTGAGTAAATTTCCACAAAAGATTATAGACGCCAACATGACCGCGATAACCCGCGCATACAATGAAGTCAAGTAGAAAGGAATAAGGATGGAATACAAAGGATGGGATCAGGTTGAAGCAGGAGCAGTTCTTCCTTCGTTTGAAGATAAGAGTTGCGATGTTGTAAACCAAAAACAAGAAGAGAGAAACTATGCTCAGACTAACTCATTTACCTCAAGCGTTGCTGATTGGAGAGTTTTCAAGCCTGTATTTAACAAGGATGTCTGCATTGATTGTCAAAATTGTTGGGTATTTTGCCCAGACACGGCTATCGTCTCAAGAGATAAAGCGATGCTTGGAATCGATTACGAACATTGCAAAGGGTGCGGAATATGTGCAGAAGTCTGCCCGACAAATCCAAAATCGCTTATAATGTTTTTTGAAAATGATGACAACGATACAGTGTTGTCACAGTGGCCGCAGAAAAAGAAGAAGGAAAAGTAATGGCAGAAAAATTAGAATTACAAGAAGTAGAAGTTTGGGATGGCAATATGGCTTTTGCCCAGGCTATGAGACAAGCACAAATCGATGTTGTTGCGGCTTATCCGATAACTCCATCAACTCCGACAGTTCACGGATATGCGAAGTTTTTGGCTGACGGATACATAGACGGTGAGTTTGTTTTGGTAGAGAGTGAACACGCTGCTATGAGTGGCTGTGTAGGAGCTGCTGCGGCTGGCGGAAGAGTAGCAACTGCAACAAGTTCTCAAGGTTTTGCTCTGATGATAGAAGTTTTGTATCAGGCAAGTGGAATGAGACTGCCGATAGTACTTGGCTTGGTAAATCGAGCATTAGCTTCACCTCTAAATGTAAACGGTGACCACTCGGATATGTACCTGGGAAGAGATGCCGGCTGGATCATGATAGATGCTTTTAATGCCCAAGAAGCTTATGATTTGATGCTTATGGGATTTAAGATAGGTGAAGATTTAAATGTCAGACTTCCAGTCATGGTCAATCAAGACGGATTTATCACTTCTCATACTGCGCAAAATGTAAAACCACTTCAAGATGAAGTAGCTTATAAATTCATAGGTGATTACAAAGAAGTAAATCCTATGCTTGATTTTTGTAAGCCTGTCACTTATGGTGCTCAAACTGAAGAAGATTGGCATTTTGAGTTTAAAGCTAGGCAACAAAAAGCTTTGATGGATTCATCAAATATCATAAATACAGTCTTTGAAGAGTTTAAGAGTTTGACAAACAGAGAGTACAAAGCAGTAGAGAGTTATATGATGGAAGATGCCGAAGTTGCCATAGTAGCGCTTGGGAGTACAGTTGAAAGTGCTGTGCAAGCTGCGAAAGATTTACGAAAGAGCAGCGGTATAAAAGCCGGAGTTGTAGCAACTAGAGTCATAAGACCTTTTCCTTTTAAAGAAGTTGTAGTTGCATTAAAAGATGTAAAAGCACTAGCCACACTTGATAGAAGTGCGCCCGGCGGAACTTTGGGTATGCTATTTAACGAAATCAGCGCAGCGATGTATCAAAGCAATAATAAGCCCATCATAAATAACTACATATACGGACTTGGCGGAAGAGATATAACACAAAAAGATATAAAAGAGATTTACGCTGATATTGTAAAAAATGCACAAGCAGGCAGACTCGTGACACCGCTACAACAGTTTAGCGGGTTAAGAGGTCCTAAACTCTCTTTTTTTAATCAGGAGCAAATTGATGAGTAAAATAATAAAAAATTTAAAACAGTTTTCAACTTCAAATGACAGATTTGAAGGGGCACACCTCCTTTGTCCCGGTTGTGCTCACTCTATCATCGTAAGAGAGCTTTTGAACTGCACCGATGACAACTTAGTCATAGCAAATGCAACAGGATGCCTTGAAGTCTGTACCGCAGTATATCCACACACTTCCTGGGATGCCTCGTGGATACATATAGGCTTTGAAAATGCTGCAACTGCGGCAAGTGGAGCAGAGGCTATGTATAAGACACTAAAGAGAAAAGGCAGACTGAAAGACCCTGATAAACCAGTCAAATTTGTAGCTTTTGGCGGAGATGGTGCAACTTATGATATAGGATTTCA
This sequence comes from Sulfurospirillum sp., assembly GCA_045047115.1. GTDB lineage: Bacteria > Campylobacterota > Campylobacteria > Campylobacterales > Sulfurospirillaceae > JAADIZ01. The sequence goes on along the minus strand of JASFYR010000011.1, from coordinate 16,687 downwards.
ATTTCTAAGCGGAGCGGTTGAGAGAGGTCATGACTTTACATATATCTGCCTTGACAATGAAGTGTATGCAAACACAGGAGGACAGCGAAGTAGCTCAACTCCAAGAGGAGCAAGTACAACCACAACTCCTGCTGGAAGAGTAAGTTATGGAAACAAAAAATACAAAAAAGATATAGTTGCGATTATGGCGGCTCACGGTGCGCCTTATGTAGCACAAGTTGCACCAAATAAGTGGAAAGATATGGTTAAAAAGTACCAAAAAGCCCTGGCTACAGAAGGACCTGTTTTCATTAATGCTATGAGTGCCTGCACAACTGAGTGGAAATTTCCGGCAGATAAAACGATAGATGTGAGCGATTTAGGTACAGATTCACTTGTTTTTCCGCTCTACGAAATAGAGAATGGCACTAAACTAACAATCACATACAGACCAAAAAATATAGTCCCTGTAAGAGATTATCTAGGAGTTCAAGGAAGGTTTAAACATCTGTTTAAAAAGGAAAATGAGCATATCATTACCCAAATGCAAAATGATGTTGACAAGAAATGGGAACTGCTCCAAAGAAGAGAAGAAGCAGGAGTATAGAGATTTGACAGATAGACTGCTATTGTAGTCTATCTGTATAGTATCTTATCGACACTTTTAGAATCAAAATTTATATAAATGTATTTCATAATTTCTATATCTCTTTTAGCATAATCTATATTTTTTACCTTATTTCTAAAGAAGATCAACGCTTTTTGCGCCTCTTTTTGATTACCAACTAATAAATCAGCAAAGCCTTTATACTCAGCGGCATAGTGATATCCTTCCCGAAGAGCTTTAGTGGCACTCTTTTTTGCTTTTTGCTTATCACCACCCAAAAGATAATACCATGCAGCTTTAGCATACATACCGTCCATGTCTATATATTGAGCGTATGCTAGGCAACTCCTTTGATATGTTAGATTATGTTGTTTTACTACATAGTAGTCGCACTTTACCATATCCTTACCGGCCGAACAGCCTTTGCATTTTATCTCTATAGATTCAGAACTAACAACTAATAAGAAAACTATCAAAAAAGTTTTAATCAATACTTTCCTCCAAACTCTCTATCAATTTTACAGCTTCTACTGGTGTCTTGACAATATATTTTGCACCATTCTCCTCTAGCTCAACTTTATCTCTAAATCCCCATAAAACTCCTATAGAGTCTATATCTGCATTTTTTGCTGTCATCATGTCTATCTTTGTGTCTCCCATAAACAAACACTCCCCAGGCTCTATATGCAACTCTTTGAGTATCTCAAAAGCACCTGCGGCATCAGGTTTTCTAGAGACTCCTTCTCTTATGCCATATACTGCATCAAAATTCCAATCTCTTAAGTATTTTATACCACAAAGCTTGGTGAAGCTATCTGGTTTATTTGATAAAATCGCCATTTTAAAGCCTTTTTTCTTCAAAAAAGTCAAGAGTTTTCCTATGCCTTCATATAGTTTTGTATTTTGGGCATATTGATTTGCATAATGCTTCTCAAATAGTACCAATGCTTTTCGTGCCTCTTTTTCATCAACCCTTAGAGCATCTTGCATCAGTTTCAAAGCACCCTCACCTACCAGATACCTGAAATCATCTAATAAAATCGGCTTCTTGTTATATATACTAAGCACATAATTGACACTTATGGCTATATCTTTGAGAGTATCAAGCAGTGTTCCGTCCAAATCAAAAATCATAGCTCTTTTTTTCATAGTGCCATCCTCACAGCCTCTTTTGCATGAATTACAGTGGTATCATAAACATTTATATCCATATCATTTTGTGAGACCAACATACCGATTTCTGTACATCCGAGTATGACGCCATTGACCTCTTTTTCTTTTTTTATTATCTCTATAAATGCTTTTTTAGATTCATCTTTTATCTCACCCAGACACAATTCATTGTAGATAACTTTGTGAACTGTATCCATATCTTTATCATTTGGTATAGTCACTTCTATACCATTATCTATGAGTATTTGCTTGTAAAAATTCTCTTGCATCGTAAATTTTGTACCCAAAAGCAGTACTTTTTTGACTCTGTCTTTTTTAATCTTGTTTGCAGTAGCCTGGGCAATATGCAAAAAAGGAATCTCTACATGTAGAGTTATCTGTGGTAGAAGTTTGTGCATGGTATTTGTGCATATTACTATAAAATCAGCTCCGCCGTTTTGTAAACTTTGGGCTGCTTTTATGAGTATGTCAGCTGCCTCTTTCCATTTGCCTTTGTGTTGTAGCTTCTCTATCTCTTCAAAATTTACTGTTACCAGTATAGATTTTGCATTATTTAAAGAACCTAAAAGTTCATTTGTATATTCATTAATAATTTTGTAGTAGGCGGCACTGCTCTCCCAGCTCATACCACCCAATAATCCTATGGTTTTTATAGTTTTTCACCTTTTGCTTCAGTCTGCACATACTCTTTATTCATCATGGACATCGCCTTTTGCTTTACACCTTTTATCGTAAAACCAAACTTCTTAAAGAGTTCATCTGCTGGGGCACTTGCACCAAAACTGTTCATGCCCAAAACCTCATCGGCAAATCTATACCACTCGTTTCCACTAGCTGCTTCAACTGCTAAAACTTTGGTGTTTGGATCGATAATTTTATCTATATATTTCTTGTCTTGTTCTACGAAAAGATCAAAACAAGGCACACTTACTACATTTGCATTGATTCCTGCAAGTTCTAAATGACAAGCCGCTTTAAGTGAAGTCATAAGCTCACTTCCGCTTGCTATGATGGTAAGAGTTGCATCTTTTCTCTTTTTGACCAAATATCCGCCATTTGCTACTTCACCAAACTCAATTTCACCCGCTTTTAAAGTTTGAAGTTTTTGGCGAGAAAGCACAAAAGCAGATGGAGAATTTTTCATCTCTAATGCTTTTTTCCAGCACTCTACATTTTCACTTGCATCTGCCGGGCGAAATGTATAAAAGTTTGGCATAGCACGAAACTGGCTCAACTGCTCTATAGGCTGATGAGTCGGTCCATCTTCTCCAACTCCTATGCTATCATGAGTCCATACAAAGAAATTTTGGATTTTCATCAATGCTGAAAGCCTGGCAGCCGGCTTTAAATAATCACTAAATATAAAAAATGTTGCGCTAAAAGGTATAAAAAGACCATAAAGAGAGATAGCGTTTGTTATAGCTGCCATCGAGTGTTCACGGATACCAAAGTGTATATTTCTACCTGTTGGGAACTCTCCCATATCTTTTAGATAACTCTTGTTTGATGGAGCCAAATCAGCACTTCCACCTACAAATCCAGGGACTGCTCTGGCTATCGCATTTAAAATCTGACCATTACTGTCTCTTGTGGCAACTTTGGAACTATCTTCAAAACCAGGCCACTGGATTTTTGAAAAATCAGGATTTAGAAGAGCCCTTAGAGCTTCATTTTGCTCTATCAATGGTGCCTCATTTAAAAGTTTTTTCCACTCTCTCTCAAGCAAATCACCTTTTTCCACTGCGCACTCAAATCTTGCTTTTACATCTTCTGGTACAAAAAACTTAATGTCTGGATCAAAACCGGCTTGTTTTTTTGACTCTCTTATAATCTCTTCACCCAATGGAGCACCGTGGGTTGCACTTGTACCTTCAAGTCCAACTGCACCTTTTCCTATGATTGTGTTCGCTATGATAAGATATGGCTTACTCTGCTCTTTTGCATTTTCTAAAACTTCATTTATCTCTTCATAATCATGTCCGTCTATGCGTGAAACTTGCCATCCTTGCGCTTCAAAACGCATCTTCACATCTTCACCCCAAGCCAAGTTGGTACTTCCCTCTATCGTGATATGGTTACTATCGTAAAAAAGTACTAAATTATCAAGCACCAAATGTCCTGCTAATGCACAAGCTTCATAGCTTATACCCTCCTCCAGGTCACCATCTCCGCAAAGCCCATAAACTTTATGGTCTATTATCTTTGCTGTATCACTATTTAGTTTACTTTGCGCTAATTTCTCAGCCATTGCAAAACCAACAGCATTTGCAACACCTTGTCCTAAAGGTCCTGTGGTTATCTCAACTCCCGGAACTTCTCCATACTCAGGGTGACCTGGAGTCTTGCTGTCTAGTTGTCTAAATTTTTTCAAATCATCCAAACTCATATCATATCCGCTTAGATACAAAAATGAATATATAAGTGAAGAAGCATGCCCACCGCTAAAAACCAATCTATCCCTGTTTAACCATTTTGGATTTTTAGGATTGTGTCTTAGGTGTTTGCTTAACACTGTGATAATATCCGCCAAACCCATAGGGGCTCCGGGGTGTCCACTGTTTGCACGCTGAACCATATCTGCGCACAAAAATCTAATCGTATCGGCCTGCTTTTGCAACATATCTAAATCATCCATCAAAATATCCCTTTACTATTATACCTAGCCTTTTTGCTAGATTTTTATCTAATTTTTTTAACTCCACATGTAAAGCTTCTAGTGCTTTTTGCTTATATTCCAATGCTCCATCAAGCCCTAAAAGGTTTACAAATGAATTTTTATGCTCATCATTTCCCGTCGGTTTTCCAGCCTCTTCTTCACTTTGGGTTGCATCTATGATATCATCTTGAATCTGGAACAAAAGCCCAAGATTTAAACCAAAATTATATATGGCATTTTTGCTTTTTTCATCCAATTCACATATAACTGCCCCCATAAGAAGCGAGGCTGCTATGAGCTTTGCAGTCTTGTTTAGATGCAAAAACTCCAACTCGCTCTGTTTTAAAATTTTATCTTCAAATTCACAGTCAATTGCCTGACCGATTACCATACCACCGCTTCCACCATTTTTTGCCAGAATTTTTACAAGTTCTATCCTTATTTCACTACTCAAAGGCGCATTGGCAATCATATAAAAAGCATCGGTGTTTAGGGCATCTCCCGCAAGTATAGCTGTAACTTCATCATAAGTTACATGTAGAGTCGGATGACCACGCCTGAGATCTGCATCATCCATAGCCGGCAAATCATCGTGGATCAAAGAGTAAGTATGCAACATCTCTAGCCCAAGAGCAACACAATATGAATTTGGCACCAAAAAAGGCGAGCAGACATCAACAACACTCAAAAGTAACATCGGCCTGAACCTTTTTCCTCCGGCTTTGAGTATCTCATCTAGTGCTTTTTGGAAATATGGATGGAAACCTTCTGTCTTAGGTCCATTTTTCCTCAAATAAGACTCAAATCCTTCCAATAAATCAAACTTGGCACTCACAAAACCACCTTAATAAAAAATTGGAAATCATTTCTATCAAAAAGTAGATTTACCTCTTTTTTCTTCAAACTTGAAAAAATTCTTCTTATATCATCTTCATTTGCTACATTTATTCTGTCGATTTGAAGTAGTTTATCTCCTGTGCGCAATCCGCTCTTCCATGCAAACGAGCCTTTTTTTATGGCTTTTATTCTTAAATTTTTGTCAAAAAACATCCCTTTTCTCTCCAAAAATGAATCACTCAACTCTCCACCGCCATATCTTTTCAAGACTTTTATCTTCTGTGTAATCAGCTTGTTGTTTCTTACAAATTGGAGTTTTACTATTTTACCTATTTTTTGAAACAGTATGTAATCTTCAATATCTTCAATTTTTTTGACTTTTTTGCTATCTATCTTCTTGATTATATCGCCAACTTCAAGCAATTGATGTGGGAACATTGGGTTTACTGAGGAGACTATAACATCTTTTCCTCGTCTTAAAAATCTTACTCCTATATCGCCATAAGCGACACTTTTGGAGTCTAAGAATCTCTTTATAAAATTTGAAGATATAAACTTTCCATTCCCTACTCCAATCCCATATATACTACAGCACAAACATGAAATCATACTGTTTGGCGGAGTTTTACTGTTTTGTTTAAAAAATATATTTAGCCCTATCCCTCTTTGGGCAAAGTTACCAGTGTACATAGAGTCATCATCCATGCTTGCCAGCCACTCACCCAAGGTTAGCTTATCTGTATTTTTTAACTTCACAGGATGTAGATTTTTTTTACTATAAAAAAGATACAGATTTAGAAACGGGTCATATCTTACAAATGAATGTTTTGGTTTTTTCTTCAGATATGCAACTGCATAATGTTTGCTAACAGCTATAGCTTGCGTAGAACCAAAATATACAATTGACTTTACATCCTTTTTATAACACTTTTTAAAGTCCGGATAGGTAAAACTGACACTAAAAAGTGCATTTACGGTAAAAATTAAAATCAGTATAAATCTCATAAGTCTCCTTATTTTCCAAAGTCACCCAAACCACCTAGCATTTGGGTTGCTGCTAGTTTTTTATCATCTTCTACCATTTTAAAACCATCATTTATAGCACTTATCAAAAGAATCTGCAAAGATTCTTTGTCCTCAAGCAGTGAATCATCTATGCTTAAATCTACCACTTCGCCATGCCCGTTCAGGCTCACTTTTACAAGTCCTCCACCACTTTTTGCACTAAACTCTTTATTGTTGGCCTCTTCTTCCATCTTCTTTGCCTGTTTTTGAGCAACTTCTAGCATCTCACCCATTTTGGAAAAATCCATATTTTCAAACATATTACACCTACCCTTAACCTACAAAATCTCTTATCTCTTCTATATCATTCTCATCATTTACCAATACAACGCTTGGCTTGAACTGTTTGGCCTCTTCTTCGCTCATGCTAGCATAAGCTATGATGATAATCCTGTCTCCAACTTCTGCTTTTCTTGCAGCTGCTCCATTTAGACATATATCTTTTGCACCTCTCTTGCCCTCTATCACATAGGTGCTAAATCTCTCACCATTGTTAATATTTACAATCTCAACTTTTTGTCCGATTCTTAGATTTGCAGCATCCATCAACTCCGCATCGATTGTAATCGAACCTACATAATTTAGATTTGCATCACTCACCACAGCTCTGTGTATTTTACTGTACAACATCTCAAATGTCATCTATTTTATCCTAATTTCATTAATTTTTTGATTATTTTTCTATCATCAAATGGAATCAACTCTGTACCAATATCTTGATATGTCTCGTCACCTTTACCCAAGACCAATAAAACCTCATCTTCTTTCTGCCAATCAATCGCCTTTTTTATAGCTTTTTTTCTATCCACCTCTATATGTAGAGCTTTTGGATTTTTGATTCCTGCAAGTATGTCTTGTATTATAAATTCTGGTTTTTCATTTCTTGGATTATCACTTGTAACAACAATCTTTTTAGCAAATTTAGAAGCTATAAAGCCCATTTTGGCTCTTTTGCCTCTGTCTCGCTCACCCCCTGCTCCAAAAACAACAACTATGTCTCTGCCCTTCATGCTATCTAGTACCTTCTCCATGCCATCTGGTGTATGTGCAAAATCAACGATAACAAGTGGCTTCTGGCTCACTATCTCCATACGACCCTGCACTCCGGCAAAATTCTCTACTGCTTCACAGATCTTCTCCATCGATGCAACTTCAAGCATATCCACTGCACTGATTGCAGCCAACAGATTATAAAGATTAAAAAAACCTCTCATAGGGCTAGAAAACTCATACACCTTTTCTATCTTCGCCAAAGCTGCACTTATGCCATCGTTTAGACTATATGCTAAAATTTTATATGTAGCAGAATTTTCTATACCATAAGTTCGACAGTTTTTGGGATTGAAATTAATCTTTTTTTCATCTTTGTTGATGAGCTTTATCGTTTTATCAGCAAAAAAACTACTCTTTACTCCGATATAATTTTCTAAACTTTTATGATAATCCAGATGATCTTGAGTGACATTTGTAAAGATTTTCAATGCAAAATTTAGACCATCTATCCTGTTTTGCTCTATCGCGTGCGAACTGACTTCCATTATGAAGTATCTACACTCTTCATTTATTGCTTCTTTGATATGCAGCATAGTTTCAAAGATTGCAGGAGTTGTCAAACCTTTTTGGGCAATTTGTCTCTCATTTATAAAACAACCTCTGGTACCTTGGAGTGCAACTTTTATGCCTAAATCCAAAAGTATGGAGTATATGGCAGCAGCAGTTGTGGTTTTACCATTTGTGCCTGTGATACCTATGATTTTTATATGCTCATCAATCCCTAAAATATTTGAAACTTCATTTGCACCCAGTATATGCACACAACCTCTGCTCTTTGCATCTTCTAAGTATCGTTTATTTAATTTTGAAAGGAAAAATGCACCTTTTTTGTCACATTGGGATGAGTTATCGGTTATAAATGAAAAATTATAACCGTCTTTTATCTCTTGTTTCAATACTCTGATGCTCTATTCACAAGTGATAGTAGTTTTTTATCGTTTGGAAAAACACTCATCGCACTTTCAAGATAGTTTAGTGACATTTCAGTAAATCCATTGTCTATCAACTTCTCTAAAAAATCTATAAAATCCTCTTTTTTCGATATAAGAACTTTCGTGGAAAACATAATATCTTCAAATGCTTTTTTAAAACTTCCTCTGTTTTTTATCAGCTCTTTGAAATCCTCATATTCTATACCATTCTCTTGCGCTATAGCATGCTCAAGCTCTTTTTTCTCAATCAGATTATAGATAGATTCTATACTATTATCAACCAAACCAATGATCTCTTCAATAGTCTCTTCCTCTACCTCTTGGCCACTCTCTTTTGAGAGAAGATAATATTCAAAAAGTGCATTTGCTTCTATCTCTTTTTCACTTGCCATATCTGATAAAATAGCGCCCAACCTTGCGTCTTTAGAGTCTAAATCTTCTTGCAAGGCAAGTGAAAAATAGAAAAGTGCCAAAGCATAATCTTTTTTATAAAAGCTGTCTATGCCCAAGGTAATATGTAGATTCATTTCTACGCAAAGTCCTCTATATTAAACTCTGTTCCTAAAGGTATGCTTATAACTTCTATCTCCGGATGTATGTCAATCCTGAGTTGTCTCTCTATGCCATACTTTAGAGTTTGTGAAGCTGAGGCACAACCGTGACAAGCACCTTGAAGTTGCACAAAAACTTTGCCATTTTTAATCCCCAAAAGTGTCAGACCACCGCCATCAAGTGCCAACATAGGCTTAACTTTATCTAAAGATTTCTCAACTGCCGGAAGTAACTCTTCATCTGAAAAAGGTATCATTTTATGTCCTAATATTTTTTCATATTTAACCAAATCTTTGGTTAAAAGCGACTGAATTATGAAAGATAGTTATAATTATGAGTATACTAAAAGCCGCCTGCTCCTCCACCGCCTGCTCCTCCACCGCCTGCTCCTCCACCGCCCATGCCGCCGCCCATACCATCACTCATACCGCCCATACTATTATCCATGCCACTCATATTACTATTTTCCGTATTGCTTGGCCTGGTTATGTTTGTTACATTTTTTGAATTTTTTACAGATATTGCTTTTTCTAAATTTGCTTGAGCTGCTTGCAACTCACTTCTTGCCTGAGGGTTATTTATATTTTGCAAAACATTTGATATAGATTTTTGTGCTTTTAATATATTTCCTTGGGTTACTTGCAAGTTTTCACTCTGTATCTCCTGGGTTTTGACAATTTTATCTGCCATTTGGTTAATTCTATCAGCCATTTGGTTAATTCTATCAGCCATAGTGCCAATATCTTGGGAGAGTTGCAACATGCTTGCTTGGCTCAGCTCATTGTTTTGAGTTGCTATATTGGCTATTTGCACTTCGTCAGTGTTTCCGCTGGCGCCATTACGATTTATATTTATATTACTTGCATAAGCAAAATTTGATATCGTTAATGCTACTGAAATCAGTAAAATCTTTTTTTTCATCTTTGCTCCTTATTTTGTTTATATAATAAAATTATAACTAAATAGTATTACTAAAAAGTTAATAAGTACCTATACAAAAAGAGAGTATGTTATAATATGTAAAATAGAGGAGTTATTACTCCACCGACTAAATACACCAACTTTTGATGTTTTAGTTTTGTTCATAGACGAGGCAGATTTATGAAGGCTTAGCTAAGCTTAAGTTGAATAAATCTAACGAAGTATATGGGCAAAACTAAAGCACCCGAAGGGAAAACAGATACTTGGCAATCTGCAAACAGAAAAATTCTTGAATTAGCAAATGCTAGTCCTGCAAATTTTTCTGTTCACATCTTACCAAGTCTCTGTTTTTCAAAAATTGGTGTATTCAGTCGGTGGAGTAATAAAATGATAGATAAACTCATAGATATAGTTAAAGAAGCTGGTGTAATTTTCAAAAAGGGTTATAATAATAAAAAATCTATCGAATTCAAAGGCAAAAAAGACTTGGTAACACAGTATGACAAAGGCATAGAGAAATTTTTGATAGACAAACTTTCATCCTCTTTTGAGGAGTACAATATAATTGCCGAAGAGTCAGACAACAGTAAAATAGAATTTGGCAATTCAATAATAATCGACCCGATAGACGGAACTACAAATTTTGTGAACAAAATACCTCATTGCGCCATCTCTATTGGTGTTTATAAGAATAAAAAAGCATATATTGGTATCGTTTACAACCCTATATTGAATGAGCTTTATACTGCAATTGCGGGAAACGGATCATACTTAAATGGAAAATTACTAGAAGTAAGCAATGATGCAAATTTTCAAACATCACTTATATCAACCGGTTTTCCATATACAAGTGCCTCAAATAGAGATGATTTAAACTGGGTGATTAAAAAGCTAAAGATGATATTACCAAAGTGCCAGGATATCAGAAGACTAGGAAGTGCCTCTATTGACCTTTGCATGGTGGCAAATGGTATTTATGAGGGATATTATGAGATAAATCTAAAATCTTGGGATGTAAGTGCTGGAATACTAATTCTAGAAGAGGCTGGAGGCAAAGTAACAAATAGCTACAATCTACCATATGATATGTTTAATGACAGATGCATCGTTGCAACCAACGGTAAAATACACGAAGAGTTATTATCCTATATAGAAAATTAAAGTTTTTGAAGTTTGGAGACTGCGTATAACAGTCTCCTGATTAAAATTATACTAATTCTAGAAAAGCCATAGAAGCAGCGTCGCCTCTTCTATTTCTTGTTTTGATTATTCTTGTATAGCCACCATTTCTTTCAACATACTTTGGTGCTATTTCTTCAACTAGTTTTTTAGTACACTCTTTGTCTTGTAAAGCTGCAAATACAGCTCTATGAGCATTAAAATCACCTTTTCCTGCTCTTGTGATTAACTTCTCTATAAATCCCCTAAGCTCTTTTGCTTTAGGTAGAGTTGTCTCAATTTTTTCATATTTTATAATTGCGATTGCCAGGTTTTTAAGAAGCGCGCCTCTGTGTGTAGAAGTACGACCTAGCTTTCTATATCCATGCTTATGTCTCATTTTTAGCCCTCATTCGTTTCAGATTTTAAATCTTGAATTTTTTCTCTTAGCACATCTTTTGTTCCGTCTTCGAACTCAAAACCTATAGGAAATTCCAGATCTTCCATCACTTGTCTTATCTCTTCAAGAGATTTTTTTCCAAGATTTTTTAAGTTTTTCAATTCGGTTTCATCCATCAGTGCTAATTCACCGATATACTTGATTGAAGCTCTATCCAAACAGTTAAAACTACGAGCACTTAGATTTAGATCATCAATGCTTTGTAAAAGCTTACCAAACTCAACGCTGACAATTTCACTCTCATCATTGCTTCCTACTTCGATTTCGAGTAAACCGTTAAATACAGACATTTGTGAATACATAGCTTCCAAAGAGTTTTTAAAAGCAGTCAACGGTGGAATAAGCCCATCAGTTTCAACTGTGAAAATAACCTTTTCAAAATTCGGATTATCTTCTACAAGTACATTTTCTATATCATATACAGCTTTTTTAACAGGTGTAAAAAAACCATCCAATGCGATATAATCCGCATCCAAATCTTCTCTGATATTTTCGCTAGGAACATATCCTATGCCTTTTTCAACTATAACTGAAAAGTTAAGTTCCGCATCTTCATTTATAGTACAAAAGTGGTTTTCAGGTGTAACAATCTCAACTTGATCGTTATTAAGATCACTTCCTTTTATCTCTTTTGGTCCGCTAAATGAGTAGTTTAAAATAACTCTATCCTCATCACCCAGGATTTTAAAGCGGATATTTTTTAGATTTATGATAAAAAGTGCGACATCTTCCAACATGCCTCTTATACTGTCAAATTCGTGAGTAACTCCCTCAATTCTTACGGCAATTGGTGCAAATCCCACAGTTGAGTTAAACAGAAGTCTTCTCAGGGGATGAGCCAAAGTCACTCCAAAACCTGATTCAAATGGATATGCTATCACTTTAATCTTATTTTTAGAGATGTTTTCTACTTCAATCTCTGTTGGCATATATGCTGATGTTTTTATACTATTCATAATGCTACCTACTTACTTATTTAGAGTATAGCTCAACGATTAATCTCTCTTCAATCGGTATTACTACTTCTTCACGGTCAGGAATTCTTGTAAAAATTCCAAAAGCTTTGTTTGTATCTATGTCAACCCACGGAACAATTCCTGTTTGTGCAGTCAGTTCAAGTGCACGCACAATTTGTGGATTGTTTTTTGATTTCTCTCTAATCTCCAATTTATCTCCGGCTTTTACTCTGTATGAAGGAATGTCAACTTTTTTACCGTTTACCAATAAGTGTCCGTGCGTTACTAACTGACGAGCAAATCTTCTAGTTGTTGCAAAACCCATACGATATGCAACATTATCGAGTCTTCTCTCTATCAAAAGGATAAGATTTGTACCTGTATTTCCTTCTGATTTGTTTGCATCTGAAAATAGTCTTCTAAACTGTTTTTCAGAAACACCATACATAAATTTAGCTTTTTGCTTCTCTCTTAACTGCAATCCATATTCACTGATTTTTGTTCTTCTTTGACCGTGTTGTCCAGGTGCATAAGGTCTCTTATCAAGAGCACTTTTGCCAGCAAGTCTTCTCTCACCTTTAAGAGCCAGGCTCACACCTAATCTTCTCTCAAGCTTTTCAACTGGTCCTCTATATCTTGCCATCTTTTCTCCCAATTTTATACATAATTAATACTTTGAGATAACTCTGTTTCAGAATTAAACTCTTCTTCTTTTTGGAGGCCTACAACCATTATGTGGTAGTGGAGTTATATCTTTTAGAAAAGTTACTCTTATACCCTCATAAGCACCTACACTTTTGACTGCAGTTTCACGACCGCTACCAGGACCTTGAACTTTTATACCAAGCTCTTTGATTCCATGTTCTTTTGCTTTTGCCAACGCATCATCAACTGCTTGTTGAGCTGCATATGGAGTTGACTTTTTGCTGCCTTTAAAACCAAGGCTACCAGCACTACTCCACGCAATAACATTTCCCATCTCATCAGTTACAGTCACTACAGTGTTATTGAATGTTGCTGATATAAAAACTATACCTTTTGCAATATTTTTCTTAACGACTTTTTTTCTAGCTACTTTTCTTTTTGCCATCTGTTTCCCTTTGAGACTCTATTTAGCTTTTGCGCCGACGGTTCTTTTCTTACCTTTTCGTGTACGCGCATTAGTTTTTGTTTTTTGACCTCTAACAGGAAGTCCTCGTCTATGTCTTAGACCTCTATAGCTTCCCATATCCATCAAAGCTTTTATATTCATAGCGACATCTTTTCTTAAATCACCCTCAACTGCATAGTTTTTTTGTAATTCATTACGGATAGAAGCTATCTCTTCTTCATTCAGCTCACTTGCTCTTTTATCATAAGAAATGCCTGTTGCATTTAATATCGCTCTAGAGCTGGTCAAGCCTACACCGTAGATATATGTCAAAGCATACTCTACTCTTTTTTTGTTTGGAAGGTCTACACCTGCAATTCTTGCCATGGTTATCCTTGTCTCTGTTTATGTTTTGGATTTACACAAATGACTCTAACGACACCTTTTCGTTTGATCACTTTGCATTTATCGCACATCTTCTTTACAGAAGGTCGTACTTTCATTTTTCAGCCTTTGTCTATTTTTTCCACTCTATCACCAAGTAAACTGTCACAGGTTTAGCGATGTTTTACTAGACCAACAATTGAAAAAATAGTGGTTTTTTTTCAATTCTTCTTCACACAGTTTTACAAAAGGTATGAATTATACCCAAATTAAGCTAATAATTTACTTATATCGGTATGTAATTCTACCTTTGTCCAAGCTATAAGGTGTCAATTCTACCTTAACTTTGTCTCCTGGCATTATCTTTATATAATGCATCCTCATCTTTCCAGCTATGTGACATAAAATCACATGGTTGTTCTGAACTTCAACTTTAAAAGTTGCGTTTGGCAATGCCTCTATAACTTTACCGTCTATCTCTATCACATCTGCTTTCGCCATATATTCTCCTGTTTAACTGTCATCTTGTTTAGGAAGTGAATTCCTAAACAATTCACACGCTACTAAAGCACAACCTTGCGGTCGTATTACTTTGTTTAACTGTCATCTTAACCAGAAAGTGAATTTCTGGTCAATTCACGCTCTACTAAAGCACGGGCCGGTGCTCTGTATGCCTTTGATTTGCCGCTACTCTACTGAGAGTATTTCCGCTCTGTTATTTATTATCGCCACACAGTGCTCATAGTGGCTTCCTCTTAGCCCGTCGCCTGAGACTACCGACCACTTATCATCCAAGATTTTTGCTTCGCTCTCTTTTTGGCATATCATAGGCTCCAAACAAAAGACCATACCATTTTTTATCTTTGGACCCTGTTTTGGATTATTTCCTTCTAAATAGTTTGGAATTTCCGGCTCTTCATGAGGTTTTTTACCTATTCCATGTCCACAAAAACTTCTAAGAGGGACGAAACCTCTTGAGAGTATAAAATTTTCAAGCTCAAAACTAAGTTCTTTAAATCGCATACCGGCTTTTATAAAATTAATCGCATGATAAAGTGCATCTTTGGAACAGGCTATCAGTTCTTCATCTTCTTTTGTTATATCACCGATTCCCATGGTAATTGCAGCATCACCATACCACCCATCTATCTTGCTTCCGATATCAAGTCCCAGTATGTCACCCTCTTTTATTTTATATTCAGTTGGAATACCATGAATTATAACTTCGTTTACTGATGTACAAACTCCAGCTGGAAATCCATAAAGTCCTTTAAAAGCAGGGGTTGCACCGTGAGTTAGTATAAAATCTTCACCCAAAGCATTTATCTCTAAAAGAGACATACCCGGGTGAACTTCTTTTTCTAAGTAGTTTAGTGTTTTAGCTACAATCTTATTTGCCACAGACAATTTTTGTATATCTTTTTGGCTCTTAAGGGCTATAGCCATTATAAACCTACTGCACTCAAAGTTTCATATTTGCTCATATATATCTGAGCTTCTATCTTTCTCATAGTATCTAGTGCAACTTGAACAACAATCAAAACTGCCGTTCCTCCAAAATAGAAAGGAACTCCCATAAATTTTACTAAAACCCAAGGAAGTGTTGAAATCAGTCCTAGGTAGATTGCTCCCCAAAATGTCAAACGACTTGCAACATCATTTAAGAAATCGGCCGTATGAATCCCAGGTCGTACTCCAGGTATAAATCCGCCTTGTTTTTTTAAATTTTCTGAAATGTCTTTTGCATTAAATACAATTGATGCATAAAAATACGAAAAGAATATAACAAATAAAAATGTCAAAATATTAAATACATAACTGCCAGGACTCAGAAAATCCTTTATACTCAACACTATAGGATTTGTACTTGCCTGAAGCAGAGTTGATGGAAACATCAAAATTGCACTCGCAAAAATAGGTGGAATCACACCGCTTAAGTTCACTTTTATAGGCACATAGTTCATGATTCTCTTATGTTGATTTTGCATCATGACTTTTCTCGAATACGATATCGGCACTCTTCTCTCACCCATCTCTACATAGATGATAACCCCCACAGTCACAAGTATCACCACCAGTATGGCAATGACAACTAAAAAGTTAAGCTCACCTGTGTTTACAAGGTTTATAGTTCCGCCTATCGCATGAGGTATGCCTGAAACAATACCCGCGAAGATAATCAAGCTGATACCATTTCCTATGCCTCTTTGAGTGATTTGTTCACCAATCCACATAAGAAGCATGGTTCCTGTCAGCATGGATGCAGCAGCTATTGCCATAAAAGTTGTTTTATCAATCATAACAGCACTCTCGCCACCACGACCTGTCAAACTTCCAAGACCCATAGATACACCAACGGCTTGGATTATAGTGATACCAATCGTTGCATAACGGATGATTTGCATATACTTTGTCATTCCGTCTCTCTCTTTTTTCATTTTTCCAAGAGTCGGGAATGTTGCAGCTAAAAGTTCCATAACAATTGAAGCAGTGATATAAGGCATAATTCCGAGTGAAATTATACTCAGTCTTTTTGCAGCATTTCCACTAAACATATTGAACATGCCCAGTGCATTTGAACTGTTTGAGTCAAAAAACTCTTTTACAACATCTAAATTTACACCAGGTACCGGCACATAAGCCAATATCCTGTATGCAAAGATGAAACCTAAGGTAATCAAAATCTTTCTTGTTAAATCTTTACTCATTTAATTGTCTCCTTTATTGGGAGCAGAGCCCCCAATAAATTTCTCTCACTAAAGCTAATGCTTTGCATAGAATGTTTCATATTGATGTCTCCTTTAACTTAGGCAAAGCCCAAGTTAAATTCCTCTCACTAAAGCTTATGCTTTGCATAGAATGTT
>JASFYR010000010.1:0-149456 GCA_045047115.1 Sulfurospirillum sp. | reverse complement strand
AAAAGCGACCTCGTCGCGCCGGGCACTCTGCCGAAGAGAACTCAGCGTTAGCGTAGGCTTTTTGGGCTTTGCTCAAAAACCGTAATCAAAATAAAAAAGGATGAAAAAATTGTTAACTTTTAGTGAAATGTTATTGAAATTACAGACATTTTGGCAAGATGAGGGGTGTACTATCGTCCAACCTTATGATTTTCCGGCTGGTGCGGGAACTTTCCATAATGCTACATTTTTAAGAAGCTTGGGAGATGAGCCGTGGGCTACAGCTTATGTAGCACCTAGCAGAAGACCGACTGATGGCAGATATGGTGAAAATCCAAACAGACTTGGAGCTTACTATCAGTTTCAGGTTTTGATTAAACCAAGCCCTGAGAATATCCAAGAGCTATATCTAAAAAGTTTAGAGGCTTTAGGGTTGGATCTTGGAAAACATGATATAAGATTTATAGAAGACAACTGGGAGTCTCCGACACTTGGGGCTTGGGGGCTTGGTTGGGAGATTTGGCTCGATGGTATGGAAGTGACTCAGTTTACATATTTTCAACAAGTAGGAGGCATACCCTGCCATCCTGTATCGGTCGAGATTACATATGGGGTTGAGAGATTGGCTATGTATCTGCAAAACAAAGACTCTGTTTTTGATTTGGTATGGAATGAGAATTCTCATGGTGTCACAACTTACGGCGATGTTCATAAAAGAAGTGAGTATGAATTCTCAAAATACAACTTTGAAGTAGCAGATGTAAAAATGCTGAAAGAGCAGTTTGATAATGCAAGAATTGAGTGCAAAAGATGTTTGGAGAAAAATCTGCCTCTGCCTGCTTATGACTACTGCCTGTTGGCGTCTCACACTTTCAATGTCTTAGATGCCAGAAAAGCTATCTCTGTGACACAAAGACAAAATTACATACTTAAAATCAGAGAGTTGGCAAAAGGTTGTGCGCTAGAATATAAAGAAGGTTTGAATGCAAGTTAAACAGGTATATGATTTTTTGGATGAATTGAGTCCGTTTTCTCTACAGGAAGAGTGGGACAATAGTGGCCTTTTGCTTGGTGAATTTGATTTGGATGTAAGAAGTATATATCTGAGTCTCGATATTGATAGCAAATTGATTGAAGATATGGAAGAAAACTCACTTATCATTGCACATCATCCACTTATATTTAAAGGACTTAAGAAGATAGACTACTCATCTTATCCGGCAAATTTAATTTACCAGATGATTAAAAAAAATATTTCACTCATAGCTATGCATACAAATTTCGACAAGACGCATCTCAATAGGTACGTGGCAACAGATATTTTAGGGTATGATATTATATCAAGCGATAAGTTCGTATGTTATTTTAGAGCAAACTCTTCATTGGATGAGATTTGCATGAATGTAAAGAAAAATTTGGGAATAGAGCACTTGAGAGTTACGGTAGCAAAAAAACAGATAAAAGATTGTGCGATTACCACGGGAAGCGGAGGAGATTTGATAAACGAGATAGATGCTGATTGTTTTCTTAGTGGTGATTTTAAATATCATCAAGCACTTGAAGCAAGAGAAAATGGTCTCTCTCTTGTGGACATAGGTCACTTTGAGAGCGAGAGATTTTTTGGCAGGTGTTTGGGTAGGCATTTGAAAAATTTTCCATTAAAGGTTATAATGTCAAATTCAAAAAACCCATTTGAGTATAAATAGCCAAGATTAGTTAATAAGGATAAAAAATAAATGAATAAGTATTTAAAACAGTTGATTGAGTTGTCGGAGATAGACAAGAGTATAGATGGTTTCGGACCCCGTGTTGAGAGTATTGAGAGAGCTTTAAATGTAGCTTTGGAAAAAGAGAACGGAATAAAAAAAGAGATAGAGACCTATGAAGAGGAGATAAAAGAGGCAAAACTCAAAAGAGGTAAAAATGAGTTGCACCTTGCTGAGCTTAGCGAAAAACTTAAAGAGTTGATAAAAAAGGCAACTATAGTCAAAACAGCAAGAGAAGCAAAAGCATTGCAACTTGAAGAGGAGATTGCAAAAGAGCAGAGTGATTTTGCAAATGAAGAGATACTGAGACTGGATAAATTTATTGATTCAAGAGAGCTAATCATAGAAGAAGAGAGAGAAAAACTTGAAATTGCTTCAAAAGAGGTTGAGGAAATCAGAGTTTCTATCGCTGATGAGTTGGCTGATATAGAAAAAGAGAAAGAAGATGTTTATAATCATAAGCAAAATTTAGTATCTAAGATAGATCAAAAAATCTTGACATTTTATGAAAAAATTAAAAAATGGGCCGGAAATACGACTGTTGTACCTGTTAGAAAACAGGCATGTTATGGCTGTTTTATGAGAATCAATGACAAGGTTTACTCTGCTGTTGTTAAAGAGGAGGATATAGTTACCTGTCCACACTGCGGTAGAATACTATACAAAGAAAAACAGCAGGATAATGAAGAGTAGCATTGGCTTTAATTTACTATGCGTTGGTATCGCTTATATATTTGATAGCGATACCGATTCTTCTATATCTAGGTTTTAAAAAAAAGTATAAACACTCCATTCCCGCACGATTTTTTTTAGTAAATAATCCTAAATTTAAAAATAAAAATATCTGGTTTCATGCTTGCTCTTTGGGAGAAGTGACTTCACTTGAACCTATACTAAAGAGTTTGAAATCAAATAACATTGACATAAGTGTGACAACCCAAACCGGTTTTGAGAAAGCAAAAGAGATCAGAGTTTGTGATGTTAGATATCTGCCTTATGAGATATTTCTGCCTTTTTGGATAACAAAGCATAAGGTTTTGGTTGTTACTGAAGCCGAACTGTGGCCTATGCTCTTTTTTGCTTCTAAAGCAAAAGGTATCAAAACTATACTTGTAAATGCTAGAATTTCAGATAATTCCTACCAGGGATACAAAAAATTTACCTGGTTTTATAGTTGGATTTTTTCGAGTATCGATGTGGTTTTTTCACAGAGTGAAATTGATAAAAAACGCCTAAAGGAGCTTGGCGCCAAAGATGTGAGGATAGGTGGAAATATAAAGGTCGGTATGAAACCAAAAATCTCAAAAGCCTATAAAAAACCAAAAAGAAGAGTTGTCATACTTGCCAGTACTCACGAGGGTGAGGAAGAGCTGATTTTAGAGAATTTAGAGTTACAAAATGACGATTTACTGTTGGTAGTGCCAAGGCATCCTGAGAGGTTTAAAGAGGTGCAAAAATTTTTGCAGAAGTTCACTAAAATTAAAAATTTGAGTTTAGGCAGATTGAGTGAGAGCGAAAATCTAGACAAAGATATAGTGTTGTGCGACAGGATGGGTGAGTTGGTAAATTTGTATGCAATCAGTGATATAGTGATACTGTGTGGCTCTTTTAGAGATGGGATAGGCGGACATAATCCACTAGAACCTGCGTATTTTGAAAAGAAAATTGTAAGTGGACCATATATATTTAATCAAAAAGTTCTATTTTCTTTGGTTGATAATATAGAGATATGCAAAGCAAAAGAGTTAAAAAATCTAGATTTCAAAGAGCTTAAAAAGACAAAGATTAAACAATCAGATCAAATGAAAGAGTTGATTGAAGAGATAAAAAAGGGAAACAGTAAATGATAAAAGAGAAAGCATATAAGCTTTTAGCGCTCCAAGAGGGTATCTCAAACAGAGCCGCTAAGGATTTGATAGACAGAGGTTTGGTTTTTTGCAAAGGAAGAAAAGTGGCAGTTGCAAGAGGCGAGATAGATGCTGATTCTAAATTTAGAGTGGAAAAGCTATCTAAGATAAGAGTAATATTTGAAGATAAGAGAATTATAGCTGTGGATAAACCGGCATCTTTAACTTCTGATGAGGTTGAGAAAAAGTTTGATGCGAAGCTTTTGCATAGACTTGACAAGGGAACAAGCGGGGTTGTGCTTTTGGTAAAAGATGAAGAGTTTGCCAAAAAAGCGATAGAAGAGTTTAGACACAAGAGAGTATATAAAGAGTATATAGCTATAGTTAGCGGAAAAGTTGTTGAGCCTATAGATGTAGATGACCCTATCATCACAATCAAAAAAGGTAATAGTTTTTTTAGCAAAGTAAGCAAAAATGGAAAAGAGGCGATAACGCATGTAGAGCCTTTGATGGTTGAAGGCAGAAAATCAAAAGTTAAAGTTGTGATAGAGACTGGCAGAACACATCAAATCAGAGTACATCTTAAGAGTTTGGGTTTTGCTATAGTTGGCGACGAACTTTATGGGGGAAGAGAGTTTAAGCGACTAATGCTACATGCTCATAAGATTTCACTTCTAGGATATGAGTTCAGTAGCCCTGAACCAAAAGAGTTTTCAAGGTTAGATTAGGAAAATTATGATTTTGTTGATACCTGCAGATAGTAAAAAGTATGAAAATGCAAAGATTGTCTCTTTTGATGATAGAACATGCTGGATAGTTTTGGAGATGGACAAAGGATATATCAAAAAATGTTCATTCTTTGATGATAGAAAACAGATAGAAGATCTTGTAGATTATGTGATTGTTAAGAGCTCTGATGAGGATATAGAAGAGTTTTTAGATGAAGGAATTGAAGTTTTGGTAGCACCTTTGCAAATATATGCACAAGATGTTGTTGAAGCATATAGATTTAGGGAGTTACACGAAATATGAAAAATTTTGAATTGATGTTTGAAACTATACCGCCATATCCAGGGCTAAATATAGCTATCATTGAGGATTCGCAAGATTTACTTGTCAAGCAGTTGTCTACTTTTTGTCAAAAAGTAGAAGCATCTCTACATGTAAAGGCACTAAAAGAGCGAGATTCTTCTTGTGATAAAGATATTAAAATCAAAAATTTCTCTTTTGAGCAGCCAAAATACAATAATTTTTCTATTCTTTATGATTTTCTTTTTTTATGTGTGGATATAAGCGAGAGAGATGATATTGAAGTGATTTTTAAAAAGATATACAGAGTGATGAAAAATGCAGGAAATATCTTTGTATTTATAAAAAAAGAGCAAAAGCAGAGGTTTTTTGAAATTTTGGAAAAAACAAACTATGTAGCACTAAACAGTATAGACTTAAATGAAGATATTGAGGTTATTACAGCAAAAAAGATGCACGGTTGGAGAAAGGTTTAACGGTTCTGTCTCAACAAGTCTAATGTTTGTAAAAGATGTCAAATAAGAAGTTTGTAGTGAGAAAAAAGTGTGTAAGGTTGGTAAGCAAAACTAAAAGACTGTGTGTCACAATCCTTTTGCCACAGCTTGCAATAAGTCATCTATGATGTCTTGTGGCTTTTCAAGTCCGACAGATATCCGAATCAACCCGTCTGTTATGCCTAGAAATTTTCTCGATTTTTCATCAAAATCTCTATAGATTGTACTTTTCATATGAAGTGCTAAGGTCCTATTGTCTCCAATATTTGCAGTTTGTGTGGCAAGCTCAAGACTATCTAAAAGCTTGAAAGCTATCTTTTTGGTTTTAGCATCAAGAGTAAATATTGGACCACATCCATTTTTGAAGAACTTGTTGTAATTGTCAAAATCTAAACTTTTTGGTAAGGACGGATGATTTACAACTATGTCTCCGGGCAGTTTTTCATCAAGTGCTTTAACAATTTTTCCAATACTTTTATTTACTCTTTCAACTCTTAGTCCAAGTGTTTCCAACCCAAGAAGCGTCAAAAATGAACCAAAAGCATTTGCGCTCATTCCTATATCCCTAAGGGCTCTTTTTCTGCAAATTACTATCAGGGCTCTTTTGTCTGCTTTTTTAATTATCTCATGCAAATCTTTGTATTTGGGGTTTAGAAGTTTATCATCCTTGCTGTTTACCTCTCTAAATACGGCAACTCCTCCGAGTGCCGCACTGTGTCCACTCATATTTTTAGTACTAGAGTGCACAACTATGTCTGCTCCTAAATTCAATGGCTGAACCAATAGAGGTGTGGTTGTGTTGTCCACTGCTAAAATAGTTTCATATTTTTTACATAAATCTGCAATTTTTTTGATATCCGGCAGTCTTAGCCCCGGATTTCCTACGCTTTCAAGTAAAACCAGCTTTATATTTGATTTTAATTTATCCTCTATATGTAAAAAATCATCAATTTGGCAAAAACTGTTTTTGACACCAAATCTTTTCAGTGTCTGATTTACTAAAGTATATGTTCCTCCAAAAAATCCCCCTATGCAAAGGATTTCATCATTTGTACTTAAAATTGCACTGAGGACCATAGAAATTGCCCCCATACCCGAAGATGTTGCAATCGCGCCAAATCCATTTTCGATGTTTGCGACTATTGACTCTAGCTTTGTATTTGTCGGATTGCCAACTCTTGCATACAAAGGTAGGTTTTCGCTTCCGGCAAAGATGTTTTCTGCCTGCAAAGCATCTTTGTAACCAAAAGATGCTGAGGGAGTTATAACTGGAGCAGTAGCACCGACTTTGTTTCCGATTGTTTGAACTAAAAGTGTGTTAAAATTTTCAAAATTCATGTTTGCCTCATATGGAAAAATTGACTATCTGGTTTATCTTTTCTTCGCATCTTTTAAATTCAGATAAAGGAGTATCAAAAACTGTGTTTAAATTGGATTGTACATTACTCCAAAAAAGTTTAAGTACGCTATTGTTTGTTTTACAAATATCTGAAGATATATCATTTTCGAGTATAGATATGATCTCTGAGAGCTTTATCTCTTCGAGTGGTTTTGCCAGTTTGTAGCCACCGTGTGCTCCCTTTATGCTCGCTAGCACTCTGTTTTTTCTAAGCTCCAGCAGAATTTGCTCTAAAAATCTTTGCGGAATTTTTGCTTTAGCGGCTATCTCTTTTATCTTAAGTGTTTGATTTTTCTCGCAAGAGCCAAGCTGATAGAGAGCCGCAACAGCATATACGGTTTTAGATGTAATGCCAACCATGTCTATCTCCTTAGCAAGTGTAATATCTGATATATTTTACACCCTAGACAAAAATCAAATATTGTTTCCAGCAGTGCACATGCTAAAAGTATGAGCGAAACAATCGTTGCGAATATAAACAAATTGCTTATATAAAGTATACTTAATGTTAATGTGATTGCCAAACCCATAAAAAGTGCAAATCTTTTAGGGGCTTCATCGCACAAGTTTGCCTTTAAATCAAATATATTAGCAGTAATTTTAGCCATTATCAAAAATGGGCTCAACCACTGTTTTCTAATTGCCCTGGTGGAAAAATCAAACAGCAGTATAAATGCAAAAATAGGTAGTTTAGTGATGATTAACGCTATAGTTACCAAAGTTACTTGCATCGATATAATGCGAACAAGATTTGAGTCGATACTTCTTAGAGAGATTGGACAGGCTTTGGGCATTTTGCTTCCTTGCTTTTAAATTATTGGTCTAATCATACCATAATTTTATCTAAAATCAAGTAAATCTATAGATTTAATCGTTTTAATTCTTTTTTGGCATACCAAAGCATAAAAAATGCCGAACACCAGATAACAAGTACGATACTCCACCAATAGAAAAACACAGGAGCGCCAAAAAAGGTAAGTAAACTAAAGAGAGCTATAGGAACTATGAGTTGCCTAAAGAGACTGAGATACACAAGCAGGGCCGGCTTTTTTATGCCCTGGAGAAACGAGATATTTATAAAAACCAATATATAAGCATACAGAGATATTCCCGCAGCATGCAAGTATCCGAGTCCGGCTTCTATGACTTCCTTGTCCTGTGTGAAAAAACCTATAAGTTGTCGACCAAAAATATATATAAAGATTATACCTGCTATCCAGATAATCAGACCGATTTTTTGAGCCAGTTTTACAGTCTCTTTTATTCGTTCATTTAGCTTTGCACCACTGTTTTGTGATACTATGGATAGAACAGCAACATTTATACCAAGACTTGGCAGTAAAAATATCTGCTCTATCCTTATGGATACTCCATATGCTGCAACCACATGCTTGCCAAAAGGAGATATGTAGTATGTGATGATGAACATACCCAAGGCCATAAGGAGCATATTTATCGTTGGTGGAACTCCTTGTTTTAAAAAAGATATTATAATATTTCTATCATATCTGAATTTTGGCATATCTTGCAAGAGGTGTGATTTTTTTAAAGTTATCAAGAGATAAATCATACCTAAAAATTCTATTATGATTGTTGCTAAGGCAACTCCTTTAATACCAAGGGGAGGCAAGCCTAGTCCACCTTTGGTAAACCAGAGGTCAAGCACTATATTTAAAAGAAACCCACCTGTTAAAAAGTTTCTAAATGCTATCGTATTTCCCATGGAGTTGAGCATAGCATTTAAAAAGAAAGCTCCAACAAAAAAGAAGGAGCCCAGGAGTATGATGTTTATGTATGAGAGGGCATCACTCAGGTATCCTCCTTCTGCCCCCAAAAGTTTCATCAGATAAGGAGATAGAAGCAGTCCAATGATACTTAAAAAAATAGATAAAAAAAGAGATATTATTAATGAATGCCATATGATTTGTTTGGCATGCTCTTTGTTTTTTCCACCCAGTGCATTTCCAATCAGAGCCGTTACTCCTTGACTCATGCCCCCTGCTATCGCAATGATGATAAAAAATATCGAAAAAGTTAAAGAGAGTGCCGCCAAAGACTGGGTTGAGATTTTGCCGGCAAAAAAAGTATCTGTTACATTAAACATTGTATGAAAAAAATACCCGATTGATGAAGGTATGGCAATATTCTTTATGTGTTGTTTTATGGAACCTTTTGTTAAATCAACATATTTTTTTATTTTATTGCTCTAGTATTTTTTCAAGTTGCTTTCCTGTGCTAACAAGAGTTATCTTTGTAATTTTGAAGTTGCTTAGACTGATGATAGCTATATAATCCTCATATTTGTCACTTCTGTATTTTGCAGAAACTTTTTCATCTCTTATGAGCATTACAGGATACTTGTGTTTTTTGAAATCAGGTATGGCAAACATGGACGCTATGATTGAAGGCATACCGCTGATATCAGCTATAAATGCTACATTTTTATTTAAAAGATAATCATCAGGTTTTGAATCAAGTAAGCCTCTAGCAGTATGACCACTTGCTTTTTTAAATACAAATATCACCTTTGTGGTCTTGTCGTTCAGGCTGACAGGTTTGTCAAATTGGTCTTTAAGTGTTATGTTTTGAAATGTCTTCCCGACTGTTATATCGTTCGTAAGAGAGTTGATATTTTGGATATTTGGATTTTCTACCTTTTTATCACTACAGCCACTAAATACCAGAACACTCAATGCCAAGATTATAAGTACAGTTTTTTTCAATTTTATTCCTTAAGTGATTTTTTAAAAAAGATTATAGTAAAAAAAGATTAATATTTATTTAATAACCCTTTTTATTAGACTCAAAGCAAGATTTATGTATCATCACAGCCTTTAACGATAGATTTTAAGGAGTTGATTTGTTTAGTGTTTTGACTGACTCGTTCAAGAGTGCTATAAATAAAATTAGGTTTGCAGATGACGAAAAGTCCCTGAAAAAGGCTCTTGACACTCTGAAAAGATCTTTGCTTAAAGCTGATGTGCATCACAAAGTTGTAAAAGAGCTGCTAAAAAGAGTAGAAATAGAGACAAAAACAGCTGGAATTGGTCAGTTAAATTTTTTAAAATCACTAAAATCAAATCTAACCCAGATGTTAACGGCTCCTGGAAATCAAGGCTTTGTTTATGCTTCAAAGCCACCTACTGTTGTTTTGATGGCAGGTCTTCAAGGAAGTGGTAAGACAACAACTACTGTAAAATTGGCAAATTATCTTAAGCTTAGACAAAAGAGAGTTCTCATTGCAGCTTGTGACTTGCAAAGACTGGCAGCAATCGAACAGTTAAAGCAACTTTGTGAAACAAATGAGATTGATCTGTTTTCAGATGAGAGTGAGAAAAATCCGGTTAAAATTGCAAAAAATGCGCTAAAAGAGGCAAAAAACGGTCTTTATGATGTTCTATTGGTTGATACTGCAGGAAGATTGGCGATAGATGATGAGCTTATGAGCGAACTTGAGGGGATAAAAAAATCTTTGAGCCCTGATGAGATTTTCTATGTGGCTGATTCATTGAGTGGCCAAGATGCTGTTAGGAGTGCAAACTCATTTAATGAAAAGATAGGTATCAGCGGAGTTATCTTGAGCAAATACGATGGTGACAGCAAGGGCGGTGTGGCACTTGGTATTGCTTCACTTGTTGGTATTCCACTTCGTTTTATAGGTACGGGTGAAAAAGTGGCTGATTTGGAGCTGTTTATAAGTGATCGTATCGTAAATCGTCTGATGGGAGAAGGCGATTTGGAGACTTTGGCTGAAAAGACAAGTGCCATCATAGACGAGAGAGAAGCGAAAAAAATCACAAGTAAGATAAAAAAAGGTGAGTTTAACTTCGATGACTTTTTAGCCCAGATGGAGCAGATGAAAAAACTGGGAAGTATGAAGTCTCTTATGGGTATGATTCCAGGTATGTCAGGGATGGCAGGCAAGCTAAAAGATATGGATTTGGAAAACTCAGTAGAAATGAAGAGAATTAAAGCGATGATAGGTTCTATGACAAAAAAAGAGAGAGAGTTGCCTTCGCTTTTAAATAACAGTAGAAAAAGAAGAATAGCACAAGGTGCAGGACTTTCACAAATGGAGGTCAATAGATTTTTGAAGCAGTTTAAAAATGCTGCAAAAATGGCAAAGAAATTCTCTGGTAAAAAAGGTATGCAAGATCTCCAAAATATGCTATCTCAATCACAAAGACAGGGGATTCCAAGATAGACTTCCTTTACTTTTCAAGAAGTTTAGGGTATAATTCACGCTTGTTTTGACTCTTGCAATAATCCCTCTGTGATCAAGAGTTGTATGACACCTATGTGGTGGTAAAGAGGCATTATAACTCATTTATTCTGCAATTTAACCTCTACATGTACACATATTTTAAAAAAGGAAAAAGATGACAACAGTAAGACTAACTAGAATGGGAAGAAAAAAGAAGCCATTTTATAGAATTGTAGTAACAGACAGTAGAAAAAGAAGAGATAGCGGATGGATAGAGTCTATCGGTTATTATAATCCTCTAAGTGAGCCCGAAACTATCAAAATTGATATGGATAGACTCAATTATTGGAAAAGTGTTGGTGCAAAAGTAAGCGACAGGGTTGCAAAAATCGCCGGTAAATAACGATGATAGATCAATTTTTTTATGAGTTTGCAAAGCTTTTAGTTGATAATCCTAAAAATGTAAGAATAGAGAAAACAGATGTTGATGAGACTTTTTCTGAGGTGACTATTTATGCCGACAAAGGAGATACCGGTAAACTTATCGGTAAAGACGGAAAGATGATTAATTCTCTAAAGACAATCATATCAGGTTGTAAAGCAAAAGACGGAATCTCATATAGAGTGAGCGTAAAAGCAAACGACGAATAAGATGAAAAATAGTGACGAGTTACTACAAGTCGCCAAAATAGGGCGACTTGTAGGCTTAAAAGGTGAATTGAAGCTAAATATTTATTGTGATTTCCCTGAACAATTTCATAAAAGCGCCTCCTTTCTTACAGATAGAAACTTCAAATTAGAAATCAACTCATTTAGTATAAAAAAAGGACTGGTCTCTTTCAAGGGATATGATAATCGTGAAGATGCCCAGAAACTTGTAAATATAAATCTTTTTACCACAAAAGAGAATTCCAAAAAAGATTGCAATCTGCAAGAAGGTGAGTTTTTTTGGTTTGAAATGATAGGTTCAATCTTAAAAGATGAAAGCAAAGTTTTAGGAGTAGTTGAAGATATAAAGAGAATTGGAGCAACCGATTATCTTGTAATAAAAACAGATGAAGATTTAGTCAAACAAAATTTTCCGAAGCTCTTTTATATTCCTTACATAGATAGATATATTCTTGATTTTGATAAAGAGGAAAAGATTATACAAAGCAAAGATACATTTGGGATATTGGAAAATTCATGAGATTTACCTTTGTCACTCTCTTTCCTGATCTTATATCTCCCTATTTTGAAGACTCTATTTTAAAAATAGCAAAAGAGAAAAAGAAGATAGAGATAGATTTTAAAAATCCTCGGGATTTTACAAGGAATAAGCACAATAAAGTAGATGATTACCAAGCAGGTGGTGGAGCGGGACTTTTGATGTATCCTCAGCCTCTTTGCGATTTGCTGGATACTATCAAAAGAGAATCTCCATATGCGCATATCATTTTTCCTGTTCCATCAGCCAAGCCTTTTCGTCAGATAGATGCGAAAAGATTGGCAGGAAAAGAACATATTATTTTTGTAAGCGGAAGGTATGAGGGAATTGATGAGAGAGTTATCGAGGAGTACGCGGATGAGGTTTTCTCTATAGGTGACTATGTACTCACGGGTGGTGAGTTGGCTAGTTTGGTGATGAGTGATGCCATAGCTAGAAATGTAAAAGGTGTGCTTGGAAATGAGGACTCTTTGAGAGAAGAGAGTTTTGAGGATGGAGTTTTAGAAGCACCATCTTTTACAAAACCAAATGTTTTTAGAAATAGTGCTATTCCCTCAGAGTTTTTAAAGGGAAATCACGCTATAATCTGCACCTTAAAAAAAGAAATGTCGGGTCTTAAGACAAAATATTTCAGGCCGGACCTATTTTTGCGAAATGTAAAAGGAAAATGATATGAGAAACAAGTATGTAGATGCTTTTGAGAAAGCGCAAGTTAGCGAAAAAAATATTCCTGATTTTAGAGCCGGCGATACGCTAAGAGTAGCTGTTACTATTAAAGAGGGCGACAAACAGAGAATTCAAAATTATGAGGGTGTTTGTATAGCTAAAAGAGGAACAGGTACAGGAGCCACTTTCAATGTAAGAAAAATAGGTGCAAACTCTGTTGGCGTTGAGAGAATTTTCCCACTATATTCTGATAGTATAGACAGTATAACTGTTGTCAGAAGAGGCAGGGTAAGAAGAGCTAAACTTTTCTATCTAAGAGACAGAAGAGGAAAAGCTGCAAAAATTAGAGAACTTAGAAAATAATAACTACAGCATATAGTGCTTAGTGCTCAAATTGATCGCTAAGCACAAAAATCTTACGAAAATTTAATTTATAAATATTTATCAATATAAGTTTAAAAGTGCTATAATTCCACCAAAAAATATTAGGCTAATTCATAATGGATTCATCTATCAGTTTTTCTGAGTTTGATTTTACAAACAGTAGAAGAGTCAAAAGAGTAGAAAAATTTTTAAATGCTATGGGTTTGGACTTTCCGAACAGTATAGAAAATTTTGTGATAGCCAAAGATGGCAATAAGCTTATAGCTTGTGGTGGGCTTGACGGTAAAGTTCTCAAGGGTATTGCTGTGGCACCGCACAGAAGAGGAGAGGGGCTTATACTCTCCATCATGACTCGTCTTATCAATATCTCATACACCAAAGGCATAAAAGTTCTTTTTATATTTAGTACCCCTAACAATATGGAGCTTTTTGAAGGATGTGGCTTCAAGCTCATAGAAAATTGTGACAATGAGATAATGCTCATGGAAAACAGCGATAATCTTGAGATTTATAAAAATAAATTGGCTTCGAGTGCAAGAGACGGCAATGTAATAGGCAGTATAGTTATGAATGCAAACCCTTTTACTCTAGGACACCAATACCTGGTTGAAGAGGCTGCGAAAAAATCAGATTGGTTGCATCTGTTTGTTGTTAAAGAAGACCTTTCTGAATTTAAGTTTGTTGATAGAATCAAGTTAATCAAAAAAGGTGTATCTTATATCCCAAATGTTACAGTGCATGAGGGCTCGGACTATATCATATCAAATGCAACATTTCCTACTTATTTTATAAAGGACAAAGGCAAAATCAATGAGCTGCATGCGAAGCTTGATTTGAGTGTGTTTAGAAATCATCTTGCACCTGTATTGGGTATTACTCACAGATTTGTGGGGACTGAGCCATATTGTGTTGTTACCAATAACTACAATAAAAATATGAAAAAAATACTGGAAAATCCTAATGGAAAATCAAACTCTATCGAAGTAGTTGAGATACAACGAATTGAAAAAAATGGAAAAGCTATCTCAGCTTCAAGAGTAAGAGACTTGCTTAGAGTTAAGAAATTTGATGAATTAAAAAAAATTGTTCCTGCAAGTACGCTGGAATTTTTAGAAAAAATGTAGGAAAAAATATGAGAAAAATCAAAAAAAGTGCATATGCCGGAACATTGGAGTCTAGCGATGCTTTTATACAGATAGAGCCAATAGATGAGGACAAAATCAAAATTGAACTTCAAAGTAGTGTTGAAGAGATGTATGGTGATGATATCAGAGAGTTGATAAAAAAAATTATAAAAGAACTGGATATCAGCTATATAAGCGTGAAAGTTCAGGACAAAGGTGCACTTGACTATGTGATAAAAGCAAGACTTCAAGCT
The DNA here is from genome assembly GCA_045047115.1 of Sulfurospirillum sp. GTDB lineage: Bacteria > Campylobacterota > Campylobacteria > Campylobacterales > Sulfurospirillaceae > JAADIZ01. The sequence continues at coordinate 135,103 of JASFYR010000010.1, read as the reverse complement.
GCAATATTAAGGGCAAATGAAGATGAAAAGATAGAATGGGATAAACTATGAAATTAAGAAGAAGTATGCTTTTTGTGCCAGGCTCAAATACATCTATGGTTTGTAACGCTTTTGTATATAGGCCGGACACCGTAATGTTTGATCTAGAAGACTCTGTTGCGATAGAAGAGAAAGATTCAGCTAGATTGATGGTTTATCATGCTTTGCAACACTTTACCTATGAAGATGTTGAGACTGCTGTAAGAGTAAATCCTCTACATAGTATATATGGGCTTTTGGATTTAGAAGCCGTTATAAGAGCAGGAGTTGATATCATTAGGCTTCCAAAGACAGATACAGTAGAAGATGTGTTGGATATGCAAGAGGTGATAGAGAAGATAGAGTTTAAAATAGGTACAAATAAAAAAACCAAGCTTTTAGCAGCGATAGAGAGTGCACAGGGTGTGGTAAATGCGGTTGATATCGCAAGATGCAGTGACAGACTGATGGGGGTAGCGCTTGGGGCTGAGGATTTTGTGAGGGATTTGCATACCCAAAGAACCAAGGCCGGTTCAGAACTGATGGTTGCTCGCGCTCAGATACTTCTAGCAGCCCGTGCTGCAAAAATACATGCTTTCGATTCTGTCTTTTCCGATGTAAGAGATAAGGAAGGATTTATGAGAGAGGCTAAATATATAAAAGATTTGGGTTTTGACGGGAAATCGCTGATAAATCCAAATCAAATCTCTGTTTTACATAAAATATTTGCTCCTTCAAAAGAGGATGTTGAATGGGCACTTGATGTTATAGAAGCCTCTGCAAATGCAAAAGAGAGAGGCTTGGGGGTCGTATCTATCGATGGAAAGATGGTTGATGCACCGGTTATTGCGAGAGCCGAGTGGACACTTGATTTAGCTAAAGCTTCAGGCATGCTAGGAGGCGATGAATGATAGATGCACAAGATATGAAAAACAGATTAAAATTAACTCCACTTGAAAAAAATTTTTTTAAAGCAAAAGAGAAAGATCATAGCGGAAAATATAGAGCCGGCAAGATATGTCAAAGTATAGAAGAGAGTATAAAAAAATCAGGGTTAAAAGATGGTATGACTATATCGTTTCATCATGCTTTTCGTGGTGGAGATAAAGTTTTAAATGTGGTTATGGATGTGATAGCACAGATGGGTTTTAGGGATTTGACGCTTGCTTCAAGTTCACTTGCAAGTGTTCACGATCCATTGATAGAGCATATAAAAAACGGAGTCGTTACTCAGATATATACCTCTGGATTAAGAAGTAAATTAGGGGAGGCAATTTCAAGAGGCTTGATGGAAAAACCGGTTCAGATTCACTCTCACGGCGGAAGAGTCCATCTCATAAAATCAGGTGAATTAAATATAGATGTGGCTTTTATAGGGGTTTCGGTAATTGACAGATTTGGAAATGCCTCGGGATATAAAGGTCGCTCAAAATGTGGCTCTTTGGGATATGCCATGACAGATGCAAGATACGCAAAGTATGTAGTTGCTATAAGTGAAAGCTTGGAGGAGTATCCGAGTTTTCCAGCAAGCATAACCCAAGACCAGGTTGATGCCATAGTTCTGGTGGATGAAGTAGGAGATCCTAGTCAAATAGGAGAGGGTGCTACAAGAATGACAAGTAATCCAAAAGAGCTATTGTTGGCAAGAAGGGCATCAAAAGTTATAGTAAATTCAGGACTCTTTAAAAATGGATACAGTCTGCAAACAGGAACTGGTGGAGCATCTTTGGCTACGACTATATTTCTTAGTGAAAAAATGGAAGAGGAAAATATAACAGCCAGTTTTGGATTAGGCGGTATCACGGGAACTATGGTTTATATGCTAAAAAGAGGGCAGATTAAGACTCTTTTGGATGTTCAGAGTTTTGATGAATTTGCAGCAAAATCTTTGGGTGAGAATCCAAACCATATAGAGATAAGTGCAAACCAATATGCAAATCCAAGCTCAAAAGGAGCAGCCATAAAGCAGCTTGATGTTGTAGTTCTTAGTGCTTTGGAAATTGATGTTGATTTCAATGTAAATGTTCTGACCGGTTCAAAAGGAATCCTGCGAGGGGCAAGTGGTGGACATTGTGATACAGCAGCAGAAGCTAAACTCTCTATCATAGTAGCTCCGCTTACGAGAGGAAGAATCCCGACTGTCGTTAACAGGGTAAATGCAATCATAACTCCAGGAAATACAGTAGATGTAGTAGTAACCGATCAAGGAGTGGCCGTAAATTCAAAAAACAGTGAATTAAAACAGAGATTGAAAAAAGCTGGTATCACAATTGTTGAGATAGAAGATTTGTATAAAAAAGCCATAAGAATCTGTGGAAAACCAAAACCTATCAACTATAGTAATAAAGTAGTTGCCACTATTCGTTATAGGGATGGTTCAATTTTAGATGTTGTAAAGGCTTTGGCATAGAAAATATACTTAGATGCAAAGAAGAAAGAGTAAGAAGGCAAGAAGAGTTGATAGATAAATTCAATTCTTCTATTCTTAGTCTGAGTATTAATATTCCTGGTTTTAATAAACTGAGCGAAGATGCAAGAATTATCTTTGATGCAGCACTTGATGAAATTACAAAAACAAATCTAAAAATTTTAGAGACACAAAAATTTAAAGTTTCAAGTGGCTATGAAGCTCAAATCGCAATTGATGCAGATGTGGTAAAACTTAAAAAGATAGTTGTAGAAATAGAACAGAAACACCCCTTGGGAAGATTTATGGATATAGATGTTATATCCCGCGATAAAAAACAAATAACCAGAAAAGATATTTTTATGTCTTCAAGAGTCTGTTTTATATGTGATTGTGATGCAAAGATATGCGCAAGAAGTGCAAAACACCCACTTGAAGAGCTCCTGCTTTTTATACATAACAGAGTTCAATCATATGAAAAGATTTGAAGAACTGGTGTACAGAGCACTCATAAAAGAGGTTGAATTAACTCCAAAACCCGGTCTTGTTGACAGAAACAATAACGGCTCTCATCGCGATATGAGCATAGATACTTTTTATAAGAGTTCAAGAGCTATAAAGCCTTTTATGCGAAGGTTTTATGTGTGTGGGAAAGAGGCTCTACATGTAGAGGGAAAAGTTTTATTCCAGAGATTAAAGGAGATAGGCAAGGAGTGCGAAAAAGAGATGTATCTAGCAACAGGAGGGGTAAATACTCACAAGGGTATAGTTTTCTCTTTTGCTGTGATTTTTGGTGCTTTGGGGAGACTGGAGGCAAGATATCAGACCTTTGGATATGAACAGTTGCAAAACGAGATAAAAGAGATTTGCCAAGGTCTGGTTAAACGGGATTTGCTAAACAACACAAGAGTAACCACAAGCGGAGAAAGACTGTTTAAAGAGACAAAATATGCCGGTATAAGAGATGAGGCGCAAAACGGATATCCTTTGGTCTTTCAATACAGCCTTCCATTTTATGCCAAGCAGGAACAGTTGTATGGTGAAGATGTAGCTCTAAAGCTGACTTTGTTATTTATCATGAGTAGAGCAACGGATAGTAATATTTTTGCAAGAGGCGGGGTGCGTGCGATGAAGTTTGTCAGGCTTAAATCCAAAATTCTCTTAGATGAGGCCGATATAAAAAATTTAGATAAAAAACTTATAAAATTTGATAAAGAGATGATAGGGAAAAATTTATCTGCTGGCGGGAGTGCTGATCTGCTTTGTCTTACGTGGTTTTTATCAAAGGTTGATTTGTAGATTTTTGAATTCTTTGGATGTGGATACCGTTTTTCTTGGCAAACTCTATAAACTCTGTTTTGTCTTCTTCTTTTTTAAAGGCATTTGCCGGAAAAAAAAGAAAACCGTCTATGTGGTCAAGAAGATAACCTCTTTCACCGGATATGATTTGTGTTATATCGCTCCATAGAATTTTTTTATTATTGATACTGATGTGCTCTTTGTTTATAATAATGTCAAGTATTTTATTTGCATCCTCTTCCCTGTCAAAATTTTTTAGAAGTAAGGATTTCTCTATCCTCTTTTTTATATAGTACCAGTAAATCAGTAAAATTGTTGAAAAGAGCAGTATTGCCAAAGTTCCTTTTAGTAAAGCTCCAACAACGCCAAATTGTAATAAAGCTATGAAAAACCAGCCCATATATTTTTTGGGTGTGTGATTCATCTTAAAGTCGTATGCAAACTCTCCTGCCTGCATATAAATCTCTTTAGTCCAACGGTAGCTTAAAACTATCTCTTTAGACATGTTCTTCGCTCAGATTTTTGTATATCTCGCTTCTTTTTAGGACATTTTTATCTTCTAAATCATCTAAAAGAGATTTTGTTTCTTTGTACAATTCGTTAAATTTTTTAGAGTTCTTAATATATAGCTTTTTCTGTTTTTTTGCATATAGCCAAGCCCACAGTATTGAGCTTGCAAAGAGTCCGTAAATCCACAGTTGCCACTCTTTTAAATCAAGTAAAACTATAAAATACTGAACCGAAAAGAGTACAAAAAACTCTATTGAAAATATAATCACCAGAGTTGAGCTGTGTTCAAAATCGAGTGTATATTTTTCTATTTCTTTGATTTTTTTTAAGTTTTGGTTGATTGTTTCTATCTTTTGATGATATTCTTCGTTTATGTTTGATTTTTCTACTTTGTCTATGTGAATATTGCTTAGGTTGTACTCAATATTTACCTGCTTATACTCCTCCAGTATTTGAGGATTTTTTTGCATAATGTCTAAAATCTCTTCCATGCTCAATTTTCTTTTGCCTGCTAGCTTTTGAACATCTTGTAAGATTAAATCATATAGACCTACATCTTTTATCTCTTTAGCAACTCTTTGTAAATTTGTCATTATTGCTCCACTGGCTAGATACACCAACTTTTGAAAAACAGAGATAGGGTGAGATTTAAATAAAAAAATTTGAAGGACCGGCATTTGCTAATTTGATAATTTTTATATTCAAAGATTGCCCTATATCTATTTTCCCTTTGGGTGTTTTAGTTTTGCCCATATACTTCGTTAGATTTCTTTGACTTAGCTCTTGCTAAGCCAGCAAAAATCTGTCTCGTCTATGAACAAAAATAAAACATCAAAAATTGGTGTATCTAGCCAGTGGAGCAATTATTGCTCTTTAAGGAAGGGAGCACTTGGCTCCCCTTTTATTTTATTCTTCTTCTATTCCATAACTTGCAGTTTTGTCTTTTGCAGGTAAAAATATACCAATAAGTCCTTTAATACCTACTGACATAATTATATTAAACAAAAACAAAGCCCAGGCGATAAGTACCATAGAGCCACAAATCGCAGCCAAAATCATCAGATTGTTAAATTCGCCGTGAACATATAGGTGACGACGAAGCATACCATCAAGCCCTGCCATACCGGCAAATGCTCCCATTCCTATACCACCTATGAGGTGTAGCCAGAAGTGTATGTTTGAAAGCTTGTGCGAGTACATTTTGGTACCATTTGTTACGATCGGCCATAGAACATATACAGCACTGTACAGAGTCATATATAGTCCAACTATAAGAGCTATATGAACATGCGCAAAGATGATCCATTGAGTATTGTGTAGGACTCTGTTCATACCCATATCCGCTTGGATAATCGCAGCAGGAACTGCCAGGCCGAATCCAACCAGTCCGCCAAGTAAATACTTGAGCTCCATAGTCATTTTAAGTGGTCTTGCCTTCCATAGAGTAACCAAAGTGATAAACAGTGCCAAGCCTTGAGTAAGAAGCTCAAAAGCTGTAACCATCTCACCTGAGATTAGTTTCATCATCTCTGGTTGTGCCTGGTCGGCTAGCAGGTGGTGAGACCAAACCATCCAAGAGACAAGAAGTTCCAGCATAAGAGCAGCTCTTGCTACATTTTCCATGAACAATTTTTGTCCTGTGATTAGAGATGCAAGCAAATACCAAGATCCGGCAACATAAATAAGAACCAAACCATCGGCGACCAAGTCAAGCCCCCACCAGAAAAAGTTTTTATATAAGAGAGCATTTATCGTAGTTACATCCAAGCTTAATCCGCCAGCATCAGCTATCAGATAAATTAAAACCAATACTCCAGCCCCAAGAATAACAAGAGCGTCTAGAAATGTATCTACTGTTCCTCTAAAGATAGCAACAACAGGAAGTGCAAGAGCAGGCTCTTTTGAATAAGGAGGTCGTCCAGTGATTTTGTGCCAGATATTGAGCATACCGTCTATTCCAAAACCTGAGATCAGTAACTCTTTTGTAGTTTTATTTTTATGAACACCGACACGAGCAAATATGGTTGCATAGATATTGTAAATAAATCCCAAAGTACCAACCATGATAAGCGCTATGCCAGTTATAAATACTATACCGCCTATGACATTAAACTGTGTTGTATCGGCAGGTAGTGGCCAATATAGTGTATATAATGGAGCATAGTGTGAAAAGAATGCTGCCAACCAAGCCAAAGCTGTACCGATTGTAATGAGAAGCCAAACAGCATTTGCCAATTTGACGCTATATAATGGTTTTTTTGTTAGAAAAGGAACCAAAAACATAAAAGCAGCAAATACCAACTGATAAGTAGAGCCAAATATACCGACTATAGGGTGTACTGTCATGATAGAAAAGTAGTGTGCAGGATGTGAAAACATCTCAGGCAGTGGATTTGCGGATCCGGTAACTACCATTCTCATAATCATACCTTCAGTTGCAGTAAGACCAAAAAATAGAAATGCCATAACAACAGCTCTTAATGTTACTTTTTGAAGAGCATTCAGACTGTGGTGATTAAAATTTGTTCCACCAATTAAAGTTTTTGCAAAACTCATTTTTGACCTCCTGTGCATCCTGTTACTCTAATTAGTTTTTTTACTTTCATCAAATCATTTCCCTCTTCATCGTATTGTGCAGGACCGGAATATTCAGTTGAAGTTAAATCAAAAACTCCATTGTGGTTAAATGTCCATAGTATTTCGTTTGGCGAGCCAGGATCTACTTGCATTTGCATAGCCATTGTTCCATTTTGTCTAAAAAGACCAAAACCATATGTCAAATCATCGCTTTTTACCTTGAACATTACCTTTTGACCACATTTGATATTTATCTTCTCTTTTGGAAGTATCCATTTGTGATTCTTAATCTCAAAATTAAAAGTTTGATCAGCTTTTATGTGATCCCTACTTATATCCTCTGATACCCAAGGTATCGTATTGTATGTAAAGATGTGATGCCCCACACCGCCTATAACCAAAAACGCAATATATGCATAAAATGGAATTCTAACCAATGAATTAGCTTTCTTTGCTTTCGTAAGGTTGTACCCGAACCATGCTATAATTGATATAATCAAAAATGCATAGATAGTGTAAGCAACATTATGAAACCTAAGCAACTCTATCGAACTCGCAAATGTCATATTTGTCCTCCTTATAAAATTTATAAGTATTATATCTTAAGAATTTTATAAAATTGTTGACTTATGTCAATTTTTTATGTATTGTTTTTCCCAGATTTTGAAAGCATCAGTAAAATATTCAATTCTGACTTTTTTAAATTCTCTTGTAGAGTATAGAGGTATGTGCGATTTAGAGTTGATTTCTTTGGAAATGTCATTGATGGTTTTACTTGTCTCTTCTTTTGTTTTTCCATGAATCATTGTAAAGAGATTATACGGCCAATTAGGGTATTTTGGACGCAGGTAACAGTGGCTCACAGCGCTAAATGAAGCTGCAATATCTCCAATCTTTTCACTGTCTCTCTCATCTACATCCCAAACTACCATTGCATTTGCATTGAATCCGGCTTTTCTATGGTTTAAAATTGAGGCAAACCTTCTCATGAATCCTGTATCTTTTAACTCTTTAAGAGTCCCAAAAAGTTGTTCATAGCTGATATCTAGTTTGTCTGTTATCTCTTTAAACGGCTCAGAGATAATCTTGATGTCGTATTGTAGAGCTTTAATGATTTTATAATGAAGAGGTGTTAATTTCATCTCTTTATGTTTGACTTTTTTGACTCTCTCTTTTTGTTTGTCTTTACCTGTAATATTCAGTTTAACCGATATTTTAAAAAGCTTCAGTGTTGGCAAAATGATGAAGTCTTGGGCTTTACATAAAGTTGCCAAAAGCTCAACTGTTCCTTTAAGACCAAGTGAACTGTCCGGCTCTACTGCTATAGTAAACCAGATATTAAAGTCATGGTTTCTTTCGTAATTGTGAGATATGCCCGGATGTGAGTTTAGAATCTCAACAGCTTTATCAATCTTTTCTTTTGAGATTTTGAAGGCAACAAGAGAAGAGTTGTATCCTAGTCTTTTTGTGTCAAATATGCCAGAAGTTTGACGAATAATTCCTGCTTCTTTTTGTTCTTGTAGAATTTTTAATACTTCATTTTCGCTTATATTTAGGTTTTTTCCTATTTCTTTGAAGGGTCTGGATGTCAAAGGAAAGTTTTTTTGTATTATCGAAAGTATCTCTTTAGTCATATTGCTACCTCAAAGACACAGCGCATCTTGCGCTATGGAAACCTCTGTAAAAATCAGGATTTGTAAAAATTCCATCTTTCAAAGTCCAGCTAGCCTTTTTACTGATGATTACGGATTGATTCCCCTTTAGCGTCCCTCTGTTTTCGCAGAGAATTGTTTTTCCGCTATTAAATTCATTTGATATCATATGCATCCTTTTTGTGGTGATGTAATAGTGAAGCATGACAAATGCTATAAGTATGATACTCACTATTGTCATACCTCGCTTAAAAGCAATGCGTGGCATAAAACTTCTTGTTGTGACAATCACAGTAACAACAAGAAAAAAGATAGCTATAACTATATATCCCATCTCTAATTCAAAAAAATTCATCATAATATCACCTCCACTGTTTTTAAAGTCATTAATTTATTCTACACTATTTTTACTAAAATTTCATTGACAAGTATCAAAGTTTTATAAATAAAATTTATGTTATAATTAAAATTGGTATTTATGTTTATATAAAGGAATTTCATGAGCAGAGTTACTTTTATAGGTTTGATTTTTGTATTTGTTTTTTTGAGTTTTGTAGCTTTTAATAATGCTATGCCGGAGACAAAAAATAGAGAAGTTATGAATTTGATTGCACCATATATGCCATATAGGTTGGAAAAAAGACTTGGTGGATTAACTATAGTAGATACAAGAACAGGAACAAAAGAGAAGCCTCCTAATGATATGGTTTATAAGAGATTGGACAAGCTTGAGAAGCAGTGGGGAAAAACATATTTGAGTATTGATGGTTTCGTATTGTCTATTCGGGATAAAAACAAAAAAATTGTAAAGTCTTTTAAGTTGAAAAATAAAAAACAGGTTGATTTTGTACGCAAATTCTTTGGAATTTAAATTTTTTATGGGTGTTGATGTAAACCAACACCCATAAAATCTCTCTAGTCTTCTCTCTCTAATCTCTTTTTCTCCTGAAAGTATATCCAAAACATTGGAAGTACAATCAATGTATGAAGAAAAATAGTCAGAGTTAACGGACCTTGATTTAAAAATCCGAAAAAACTATGATTTACATCTGTAAATGTTTCAAACATATCTACTCCTTTATCTTACATTGTTGGGATTTTTACTGATAGTTAATAAATCTTTTACTAGATAGAAAAATCCGACTGTTGTTACTACACCCATGATGAGTCGCCAATCCATAGCTTGCGCCATCCATGTTTGGTTTTGAGCTAGGAAAAATGCATTCCAGGTAGCGCCTAGTTGAGCTCTTTCTATAAGAACCTGCTCGTATCCGGCGATTGTCAGAGCGATTGTCATCCCAATCACGCCAAATGATATGAGAAATATTGCCATCTTTGAGTCAAATGTTGCTCTTAGCTTTTTGATGCCGTATTTGCCCTGAATCGCCATGTAGAACATCGCTATCAGTATAGTAGCATACGCACCGAAAAATGCAAGGTGTCCGTGAGCTGCTGTAAACTGGGTTCCGTGAGTATAGATATTTACCTGAGGCAATGTATGAAAAAATCCCCAGATACCGGCACCCAAGAAGTTTCCGAATCCATTTGAAACCAACCATATAAGAGCCGGAGTATTGTTCGATGATGTATCAACTCCCGTATGCTCTTTTTTGCCTTTCTCTTTACCCCAGTCATACAATACATGTACAAACATACCAATAAGTGGCAATGGCTCTAGTGCACTAAATAAAGCACCGATTTCCCACCAATACTCAGGTGTTCCTATCCAGAAGTAGTGGTGACCTAAGCCCAGTATTCCTGATCCAAAGAGCATGGCAACCTCTATCCAAAGCCACATCTCAACTATCTCTCGTTTTGCATCAACTACTTTTATAAGAGCATATGCAGCAAGTGCACCAACCATAACTTCCCAAGTAGCTTCAACCCAAAGGTGTATAACCCACCACCACCAGTATTGATCCATTGAGATATTGTCAGTAAAGTACATACCTGCCAGATATAGACCCGCAAGGGCTATCATGTCTGAGAGGATTACAGTCATGATTCCTGTTCTCCTACCTTTAATGGAAGTCAAGAAAGTGTTTACCAAAAAGCCCACAACTACTACAACTATACCTATATCAGCCCATCTTGGAGCCTCTATATACTCTCTACCCTCAGTGATTAGCCAAATTGTTGTTTGATTTGCAGGTCCTACCTGTATAAAGATATAGACTAAAACTACAACAGTAACGGCTAAAGTGAGTACCCAAAACAGTAGTTTTCCTATGCCGATACCAACTGTCTCTATGCCTGTTTCGTCGGGCAAAAGATAGTAAACTGAACCAATTATAGCATATAACATCCAAACAACAAGTGCATTTATATGCACTATTCTAGTGATTGAAAAGTCAAGGATATCATATAAAAATGATGGATAGATAAATTGGATAGCAGATACTAAGCCAAAAACAAGTTGAGCACCAAAAAGTATAACAGCAACTGTAAAATACCAACTTCCTAGTTTTTGAGATTCGTATTTGAAATTACTTTGACCTTGCATAAACTACTCCTTCCTTAATCTTTCCAAAACCTCTTGGAAAACCATTTGTGTCTATCGTTGACATATGTTTTAAAAATGCTACAAGTCCTATAGCTTCTTTTGGTGTTATTCCAAGATTTGGCATCATTCTTGCATGTGTTGGGTATTTACCTGGATGTTGTAAAAACTCTGCCATTGCTTCTTCTTTTGTACTTTTGCCTGTCATTGATTGCATAGGTCCATTTTTTCCCCAGGCTGGATCTAGCCATGCTTTGGTAAGGTCAGGTGCATAATATGCCCCATTTCCAAGAAGTGTATGACAATCCATACAGTTTTTGGCCTGTGAAGCAAGTTTACCAAGATGCAAAAGTGCGTTAGCCTCTTTTTGAGAGTAATCATCTCTGCCGAAGAACATCTCTTTTACTTTAAACAAAGAGTTTCCTTTTCCATCATCCCCACCGATAACCGGTACCTCATGACCTCTTCTTTGATTCATGTTGTATTCAACCTTATAATTGATTACAGTAGGTGACGGAACTCTTTTTGTGATATGCTTATTTATATCATTTTGATTCCCCATGGATATTTGTCCCATAGTGTCAAATGTTAGCCATATTAGCAAAAGTGCAGCAAAACCTGTTACCCATGTAGCAGATCTTTGCCAAAAACGGTTATCCGACCAAACGGATACTTTTTTTCCAGACATCTTTCCTCCTTTTTAGTTTTCGTATCTCTCTTCAGATTTTTTTATTAGATAATAATAGATATGCGGTACCATTAGGTAGGCTATCATAGCTATAATCATAGCTTTTACAGTAAATGGTTGGCTATGTATTTTTGTGGTTAAAAAGTAGGTGCAGTAAAGTTGAAAAACCCAAAACATATATGCCAAAAACATATATGTTTTTTTTAGTTTTTGCATTTTTACAAGCGTAGTGACACCAGCATAAAATGAACCAAACAGTAAAATAAGACCAGCAGAGACAAATATAGGTAAAAAATCATTTAGTGCAATAACCGGTCTAACATACAACGGTTCAATCATAAGTATTCCTTATTTTAAATATAACTTAAATATATCTATTATTATTTGATTATATTATAATATAGAAATGATATAAAAACATTGATTTAAATCAATGTTTAAAGATATTTTTCGTCAATACTGTAATGTTGAGGTTGCTTATGATAAATTAAATCATATTGTTGTAATATACATATGAAAATTTACAAATTTGGCGGTTTGCATATGAAAGATATTATTTTTATATTGGTTTTTTCTGTTGTATTGCTCTTTTTTTCGATATATCCTGCTATCAGGATCGTTGAATTTTTCGATAAAAAGAGTAAATTAAGTAGTTTTTACTATAATTTGTTTACTATCATAATCACCATATCTATATCTTTGATTGGTGGACTGTTTTTGAAATATTTTTAATGAGGATGAAATATGGCTTATTTTCCGGCTTTTATAAAATTAGATGATGAAAAAATTCTTATAGTAGGTGGTGGAAATATTGCCTATGAAAAACTGTTGCATTTATTGGATTTTACCAAAAAGATAACAATAGTAGCAAAAGTAATTTCAGAAGACATGATGATGCTTATAAAAAAAAATGATCTTGATTTTAGAGAAAATATTTATAAAAATGGCGATATAGAAAGTTTTAAGATTGTTATTATAGCAGTTGATGATATATCACTGCAAAAAGAGATATATATCGAATCAAAAAAATATAACTGCTTGTGTAATGCAGTGGATTCAGTGGATTATTGTGATTTTATATTTCCCTCTTATGTTAAAAAAGATGATTTAACTATCGCTATTTCAACTTCTGGTGCATCTCCTGCACTTGCTAAGTATCTAAGAATCTATCTCTCAAGGCTGATACCAAATGGTATATCAGATTTTTTAAAGGAGATGAAGGCTTTAAGAAGTTCACTTCCAAAAGGCAAAAAAAGGATGAAAATACTTGATGAAAAAGCTAAAAAGTTTTTTAATCTTTGAGCTTAAATGATAAAAATAGAGCCAAAGCAAGAGTTGCTATAGTTACGGTATATAAAACCCCATAGTTACTAAAGTGCAAGATTGCACCGCCTAAGACAGAGAAAAATATCCCAAAAGAGACTATATTGACTTGAAGAGCCACATAAGTAGGTCTTAGTTTTTCCGGTGCTAAAATTAAGATTAGATTACCTGATGCTATTCTGTTACCATCAGTTGCTGCGCCCATTAGAAAAAAAACTAGCATATACAGGTATATACTAGAGCTGAAAACAGCAAGCACTATTGCGCTTATATGGAGTATGATAGATATGATACTTGTAAGTTTATTATGTCCCCTGCCACTTAAATTGCCCCATAAAAAATTACTCAACATTGCTCCTACCATTTGGGCAGTAATAAGACTACCAATGGCTACACCATTTAGATGTATTGTCTCTTTTGCTTGCAAGATGATAAAAGGGAGGGCTATTAGATATCCATATGCAAAAAGAAATGTGCTTAATTGAATTTGCAAATCTTTATCGCCTTTTAGAATTTTCAAAGAGTTTTTTAAAAACTTTTTGAAAGAGTTTTCGCGAATCGGTATGTCTTGTTTGGCAGGTTCATTTATGGTTGCAAATGCGATGTAGCCTAAAGCCATTATAAATGAACTAAGCATAAAGAGGTAGCCAAAACTATATGGTGCTTTGAATTTTTCAAGCATTATGGCTGTAATAGCACCACTTATGAGACCTCCTAATCCACTGAAAAACTGTCTATAAGCCATTGTTTTGCCACGAAATTTATGGCTAAAGATTTTTGCTACTATATCTTTAAAGTATATAGCCCCAAAACCAGCACTAAAAGAAAAGCCAAAAAGACCAATACCTATGCAAACAAGAGTTAGGCTAGGATGATTATTCCCAAGAAAATTTATCGCAACTCCGATAAGAAACCATGAGATAAATCTAAAGATAAAAACCCGTCTTAGATATGGTATCATTCTGACATAGCTCTGGGATTTAAAGGCGGCAAATAGTTGAACCACTATAGCCCCGCCCCTTAGAAGAGTTGCAAACAGTCCTACAATCATGGAACTTCCACCAAAGTAATTTACCATAAGAGGCAGTATGGTTGATGGTTCAGCGATAGTTACGCCGATAGTGAGAAAAAAACCGTGTATTATATTTTTTAAGTGGTTTGAAAATTTATCCAAAGTGGTCTATCCTAGTAAAACAAGTATGAAATTATACCATAAAAAGCTCCGTATGTAGAGCTTTTTATTTTAGGAGTGAAACCACCTTAACTCTTCTCTTAGATCTACTACCTTTCCGACAATTATCAAAGCAGGTGTTGGTAAATCTTTTGATAGTTCAACTATGTTCTCAAGTGTTCCGACTACTGTTTTTTGCTCTTTTGTAGTTCCTCTTGAGATGAGGGCACAAGGAAAATCTTTTGGCTTACCTATCTCTATAAGCTTTTGAGAGATTTTTGAGAGATTATGTAGTCCCATTAAAAAGACAAGTGTGTCATCTCCTTTGAAACTCCACCAATCTATTTGGGAAGTTTTTTTGTTTGGTGATTCATGTCCTGTTATAACTCTAAAAGATACTGCCACTCCTCTGTGAGTTACAGGAATTCCCGCATAAGCTGGAACGCTGATGGCAGAAGTGATTCCTGGTATTATCTCAAATTCTGCACCTCTTTGCCTTAGATATATCCCCTCTTCACCGCCTCTTCCAAAAACAAAAGGATCGCCACCTTTGAGTCTAACGACAGTGTTGTATTTTAGTGAACTTTGATATATCGTTTCGTTTATTTCGTCTTGAGGCATTATGTGATGACCATCTTCCTTGCCAACATAGATAAATTTGCATCCGTTTTTTGCCTCTTTGAGGATTTGGGGATTTGCAAGTCTGTCGTAGATTACTACATCAGCATCTTTTATAACTCTAAGAGCTTTTAAGGTCAAAAGCTCCATATCTCCCGGTCCTGCTCCTGTTAGATATACCACTATTTACCTCTCTTTTCATCATTGTTTAGATAGCAAGATGGGTCTTGAGCCCATAAATCATCATATATTGCTTTTGCTCTGCTTCTTGAGCCTCCGTTACAGATATCCAAAACTCCGCAATCTTTGCAGTATCCGCTGATCTCTCTTGGATACTTTCTTAATTTATTTAGCATTTCATTGTTTTTGTTGAGCCAAATTTTACTAAAAGGGGTTTCGCTCATATTGCCTATATAATACGGAAAAAATGGATCAGGTTTTACTCTTCCTAGCCAGTCTATATTGCCTAGTTTCACTCCAGCACTGTTTCCTCTCCAATTTGAGAGTCTTTTTTTCATTTCTTCTTTTAAGTGGGGATATTTTTTGTTAAATATATTTAGAAATATAATTGCATCCATCTCCATATTGCCAGTTACTACATCTATATTTCGTTCATCTTTTATATATTCAAATGCTTTGTTTATGGTAAATTCTACAAACTCTCTTCTTTCCTCTTTGCTTATATCTATCTTGAGATTGTCTAAGCCTCTACCCGAATAAACAAGATGAGATATATAAATTTTATCCACTCCTATCTCTTCGGCCAATTCAAAAATACTATAAAAACTCTCTTTTGTCTCATTTGTTATGGTGAAACGAATACCAGCATTGCCACCATGTTTTTGTATAAGTGAAATTGCAGCAAGTGATTTTTTATATGCACCTTTTAAGCCACGAAATTCATCATGGATCTTTTCTATGCCATCTATGCTGATACCGATATAGTTGAAATACTTTATAATGTTATCAACATTTTTTTCATCTATATATAGACCATTAGTAGAGAGGTAGGTGATGATTCCTGCCTCTCTCATAGCTTGTGAAATTTTAAATATGTCTTTTCTGATAAGGGGCTCTCCTCCTGAAAATATGACAAATTTTATACCTGCTTTTTTGAGCTCTTTTATTGAGTCGAGTATAAACTCTGTAGTTAAAAAGTCTTCTGAGTTTGGATTGGCATAACTATAACAGTGATGACAGGCAAGGTTACAGCGATTTGTAAAATTCCAGATAATGATAGAGCCATCTAAAGATCGTTCTTTTTGTCCATTTGTGACAGATTTTATAAGATTAGAGAGTCTAAACATTACTTAACTTTGTAATCAAATAAAAATATGCCTGAAGGTTTAGATACTGGCCATTCAAAGTGTTTCCACCACTTTTTAGGATCTTTGTCAGAAACATTATACGCTAAAACCATATTTTTTGTATTTACACTAAAGTAGAGATTTTTTGACTGGTTTGACCACCTAAGATGAAGTATCCAACCTGGAAATTTGAAAGTTCTTGCAATCTTAAGTGTTTTTGTATTTATGATTTGAACAAATGGAAAATCTCTACCGCTAAATGTAACTGCCAGCCATTTTTTATCTGGGCTTAGTGCAGTAAATACAGGATTTCCCTTGGTTTTGATAGCTTTTATAAAGTGAAATTTGTGATCAAACACAAATACTTTTTTATTTCCAACAGCAGGAATGAAAAATCTACCTTTTGATATGCTCCAAAAACCAAAATGAGGTACTTTTAGAATCCTCTCTTTTTTACCAAGCGCAAGAGGAATTTTTTTGTACTTCATTGTGTCAAGGTTTAAGACCCCGATATCCGGAGAATTAAAAAGTCCTACAACATAAAGATTTTTATTTATCATAGCATCAAATGGTACTTTTCCAATGTTTTTTATCTTTTTGTAGAGTACAAAATGTGGAGTTTTTTTGCCAATATTTGTATTTTTCATAACCCATAGTTGATCTTTGTCCATGCAGGCAAATACGAGATAATTTTTATAAAGCTTGATGCCTACATTTCTACTGCCGGTTTTTATGCTTTGCACCGGGTTTAGGTTACGATCAAGAATCTCTACCGTTTTATTGTCATAGTTTGCAACCGCTAAAAAGTTTTTCCCTATGATAAAACCTATAGCGCTTTTGCTTGTGCGATACTCTTTTAGTTTCTTCTCTTTTATAGGGTCAAATTTTATGACATATCCGTCTCTTGTTATGACATATCCGTCACTGTCTCGAAACTTGACAACAGCGTGGTTGAAGTTGTGCATATTTTTAATATCATTGACTTTTAGGTTATGATCTATCACCGCTAGTGCTGAATTTTCTCTCTCTACTATAAATATCTTCTCATTTGCCTGAAGCGTAACCGCAAGCAGTATAGTTGCTATTACCCATAAAAGTATCTTTTTCATTTTTTATCCTTAAATTTATATATGTAATCAGCCAATGCCTCAAGTTCGTTTGAATTCAAATCATTAAAAGAGGGCATAGAATTTATCTTATATCCTAAAGACTTGTAAGTGCCGCCAGGATCAGCAATCTGAGCTATGATTTCACCTCTGTTTCGTCTATTTGCAATGCTTTTAAATGAAGGTCCGAACGCTTGGGCAGTTTGGTGATGACAACCCCAGCAGTACTCCTTGAAGAGTTTTTCTCCATTTTGTTTTTGAGCATAGAGACTAGAGTGGAGCAGTGGTAAGACCAACAAACACAAAAGTATCTTTTTTTTCATTTTTTCGCCTTTATAATATATGTTTTGCTTTTTAAGAGCATAGGTTTTTTAAAGTCTGAGTCTTGTAAATTTAGAGTTTTCCAGCAACCAGGTTTTGCCAATATAACATACATTGAAGCTATGATTATATCACCTTTTTTTAAACTAGGTACGCTATAGTTCAGCTTTTTAGTCTTGTTTGCTTCTATATTGTTTGCAAATCCCCTTTTGTATGCAAAAGCCGGTATAGCAACAGGCTTTCCATCAGCTCCTAAAAAATCGATCTTAAATGTCCCTTGCCTGTCTTCCGTCGGAGATTTTTTATAATTTCTCCAGATTATATTTCCACCCCTTTTTATATTTAGTTTGAGGTATTTTAGCCTGGCGGCTTGAATGATGAGGGGATGAGGCATCTTGTTTTTGATATCAACTTCAACTTTTTTACCCTTTACTGCGATATTTAACTCGATCCCTTTTTGTCTCATGCTCATATCGTGGATACCGACAAAGCTGTGGTCATGGTGTTTTGTGCGGGATTTTTTATCCATTTTTTCGACTTTGCCTTTTATGAGAGGCATGTGGCATTTTATGCATCCGACACTATCTAGTTTGGCACCCATGGCATCGAAAATTAATACTCCATGTGAGTTTCTTTTGTGTGAATGACAGCCTGAACAGACATATTTATCATATATGGGACTATGTGTCATAGTGTGCTTGTCGCTATCTTGAGGGTCTTTTAGCGAACCGTATATGGTAGATTTATAGCCATCTATCTGTCTTGTGAGTATTATTTTGTTTTTTAGATGAGCTTTTTTAACATAAGCTATCTGGTGACAATAAAAACAACTGATGGCATCTTTTTCTCTTTGATTTGAAGAATTTGGTTTTGTAATACCGTTAGCTAGTTCTTGTTGATTTTGAGCCGAGGGCATATGGCAGGTGGAGCAGTCGTAATTATCCTCAGCAGCAGCTTTTTGAGCCACTTTTCTATGCAATTCATCGTTGAAATAACTCTTAGAGTGTTGTGAACTTTGGAACTCTTCATAAATTCCCTCATGACATTCACTACAAGATTTATTTGTGAGATAATTTGCAGACAAAAGTGTACTAAACAGAGCAAAGAAAAAAAGTTTTATCATTTTTTGACCTTGTCGGTGAAGTATCCCCTCTGGGTATAGAGGGGATAAATTAAATTAAGCGCCTGGAATCTCTTGTCTGTGTTCAACAGAGTAAGTAAATGTAGGCGTAGTTAGATTGTAAATATATTTTACAAACTTACCTTTGTTAGTGTATATTCCAATTCTTCCTGTTGTCCATTCGCTGATTGTAACCCATTTGCCGTGGTTTGCAGGTTCAGCATGAAGAAGCCTAGGTTGAACAGGCTTAGCAACTTTTGCACCATGTTTTGCAGTGTAAGGAACTAGCATCTCATTGGAAATCTTAGAGGCAACTTCTTGGTGCTTAACAGTTTTATACTGTGTTGCGTTCCAAGTTTGTAGAATTTTTCCAGTATGAGCATCGATAAGATGTCCTTTTTTCTTGCCAACTTCGATGATTCTGTCAGTTTCGAGTGTTTGTTTGTTGATTAAGTAAACTTTATTGTAGTTTGCTGCACCGCCAAGGACACAATCAGACCAGATATAAGGAGTATCTTTACTTGTTCCGACAAATAGTCCTCCACCTGCTGTTAGGACATTTGCAACTACTTCATTGTTCATATCCCAAATAACAACATCACCAACATTTATACTGTTTGTTGCATTTAACTGACCATATCTTTTGTTGTACCAAGAGCTTCCTTGTCCAGGATGTGGTTTAGAGCCCGGTCCGGTATATATTTTTGCAGCTAATTTTAAAGTTTTAAGGTCAATGACACCCATTAAGTCACTTCCCTGGGAAGCAACATAGACAAATCTACCTTCGTCTTTTCCTTCATTTTCAAAAGCATCATGCAGAATCTTTCCTATATTGGCAATATCAGCTATAATCGGAAAGTTTGGTTTTGAATAATCAACAACATATACATGTCCACCATCTTTTAAGGCAAATGTAAAATAAGGTCTGTAAGGTGTGTCTGCTATGTAAGCAACTCTGCTTGGTCCTATATTTCCATCCGGATCGATTACGCTCGCTGTCGGATAGACTTTTAATGGCTCTAATGTTTTCGCATCACATAAAACAGCACCGCCCGGATTGTAGTTTCCTGCCATGACATATTTGCCATCTGGTGAAACTGCAAGACCACGAGACTCTTGCCCTACTTGAACGCTTGCAAGGGCTGGTTGACCAGGAGCATTGAGATCGAACATTGTAAGTCTTCCGGATCTACTGATTGAATATGCATATCTTGGCATTCTTTTGTTTGTTACCGTTACATGCACAGCAAATCCTGCTTTATGGCGAGATAGCACTTTTCCTGTTGTTGAGTCGATAAAATCAACCAAAGATGCATCTCTTTCTGTTGCAAACATAATATCTTTTGCACTTTTTACATCAGCTGCTTTCATATATTTTTTATACAACATTTTACGATTTGCCAGTTTTTTCCAGCTTTTGTGTACATCTGCAAGAGATAGTTTTAGAGTAACTGTATTTTTCCAGTTCATCAACCAATTAACCATACCTGCTGCATCATCTTTTGAAAATGTTGCTTTCCATGATGGCATAGCCGTGCCCTGACGACCACTTAATATAGTTTCAACGAGAGAATGAAACTCTTTTTTCTTTAAAGCCTTTGGTCTTAAATCTGCACCAACCCCACCTTGGTGAATCGGACCGTGACAACCCTGACACTCTTTTTCATAAACTTTTGCAAAGTTCATATTTGAAGTGCCTGCTAGTAACCCTGTTGTAGCAACAAACGCAATAGCTGCACTAGAAGCAGCTAACTTTTTTAAATCCATGTATTGTTCCTCCTTGAAAGATAATATCAGATACATATTTATACAACTATAATCATATATCTGATATATAAAATTATTTAAAAATCTACCCTAGATTTTTAAAACCTTTCAAAGTGTAACACAATTTGTAAAAAAAATTATTGACATAAGTCAAATTTATATTATATTTATCATCTCTTCATTATTTAGATTATCTATTAGTATTCTTTTGACTCTGTCTTGCCAAAGTTTACCAAACTCTTTTACTTGATCGTCTGTTGCATTTTGTGTGATAACTAACCCCATTAACTCTTTCATTTTAGGATGAGGAGGAATTATTCCGGGATTGTAGAATACATCTACACTTTTTCCTGTATCAGTTCTAGTAAATCTTGCGCTTGCGCTTATATCTGAGTTGAATTTCATCAAAGAGTGTCTTGTAAAATTTCCGTTCAATCCTTTAAAACCACTTTTATCTGTAGCTCCCGTTATGTTTGAGATTACATTTGCTATGACACCGGCAACTCCATCCTCTATATCCTCTTTGAATTCAACTTTTATATCTCCTCTAACAGCTGGAGTATCGGGATAGAGAGCATCAAGAGCTTTTAGTGTCATAAGATATGCGCCTGCAACTGTTGGACAACTGTGTCCTGCTGATTTTACTATTTGGGTGTATCTGAATTTTATGATACCGTCTTCTACTGTTCCAAGAATCAGAGCCAAGGGGTCAAATGTTGTAATTCCCGGAACTTTATCGAAAAATTTTGGAAATGCCATCAGAATGCTCCCAATGCTTTTTTAACTTCATCACTTGCCATAGTGACATTCCACGCCGGCTCCCATACTATCTCGACTTCACAACTGTTTATACCATCGATTTTTTCCACAGCTTCTTTTGTCCACTGTTTCATCATCTCATGCAAAGGACAACCTCTGGTTGAGAGGGTCATGGTTACATGCACATGGTCTCCTTCAACTTTTGCTCCATAAATTAAGCCCAAAGAGTAGATGTCAAATCCAACCTCAGGGTCTATTACTGTTTTTATAGCATCATATACCATTTCCTCAGTTACTGCCATTTTCTAATCCTTTATTATAATTTTCTAATTCTTCTATCCCGTATATAAGGGTATAATAGATATTGTATATCACCAAAAGAGTTCCTATGCCCATTATCACAGTTCCTATTTGAAATACAAAGGGAATTTTTGCGACAATTGCGCCGATAGCCAGCAATAGTCCTGTAAGTGTAATCCAAAACTGGGTATCTGCTACTTTTTCATGTACCATATCGTTTAACATAGGTACTTTTATCTTTCCAACTAACGGAGAATATCTTTGATACCAAACCAAAAATGGAAGTATCTTATAGATATGACCGACTACAAAAAAGGTAAAAAAACCAAAGAAGAGGGTAAATCCAAAAAGTAGATAGTATGTATCATTTTTGGTTATTACCCCTGCTAAAAGTATAAAAAATGAAATGATGAGTGTAGCAAATGAAGCCATCATATTTTTTGCCCAAAAATCATTTTGCTTTCTTATTCTAGTGGAAAATATCAGATACATTTGGTAGAGTGCAAAAAAGATTGCTACTGTTAAAAACAGGATTCCACCAAATTTCAGTATATCTAATTTAAAAAAAGTTCCAAATAAAAACAGAATCAAACCTATGATTATGGTGTAAAACGCCATTTCTATGGCTGTTTGATTAAATCCGTGCGAGAGTGAAAACATAGGTAGCAAAATCATACCTATTCCCATAATAGTCATAATAACATATCCAAATATAGTCGTAGCTATGTGCATCTGTACAAGGCCTAATATATCAGGGTAAAAGCCATATAAGAGATTTAGTGCTATTATAAAGCCTATGGTTACGCCTATGGTTAAAAATATATTTGATACAAATATGAATTTTGCAACTATATCCCATCTTATTATATTTTTGTATGTTAAGAATACATTGGCTACAAATATAAGCATAGAAAGATACATAAGCATTGCGCCATAAGGTAAAATTTGAGTAAAGTTTTCGTCTGCTAAACCGGATGTAAAAATCAATATTCCGCCAACAAACATATAAAACTGTATGTAGGCAAAATCTTTTGAAAAGATTGGAATTTCTAGCACAACAGGGACTAGCTGGTACATGGCACCAAAAATTACCATCATTACAAAACCGAGTAAGTAAAGATGCATAAGGGTAGCAATAGAAGATGAGAGGAAATATCCGCTTACTTCATTTGCATAAAAAGGTAGTAAAAAAGCAGTAATTGCATAAAAAACAGCTCCTGCTATAAAATAGTGTGCCACCAATATAAATGGTGGCGCCATATCTGTGGCTAGATTTTTTGCCATTTTTTATCCGTCACAACTTTTATCACTTAGGTCAGCTTTTTCGCTCATGCCTTCTTTATATGAAAAAATCAATTTTGCTTTCCCATCTTCTGTCGTAGCCTCTTGGATATTGTAATTTTGATTTATTTTTGGTAATAATCCGGCAGGACTTTTGTGATTTATCATGATAACCTTTGTGTTTTTGTCCTTTATAAGTCCAACTGCAAGCATAGCATTTACCATAGGCTCAGGTGGACCACATCTTGATGTGTCAAATTCTATATATGTAGTATCACCTATCTTATACTCAAAAAAAGGTACTGTTTGACCTTCGACTGTTATCTCTTTTGCATCATCTGGTTTTGAGATTTTTAAATCAGACATATTGACTCCTATTTAATTTTTGTGGAATTATACACTACTTTTATTAAAAGTTTATTGATATGGGTCAATCAATAAAATAATTATATCAATAAACTCTAAACAATTATTACACGCAGCATAGATAAGATGCTTTTATCAAAACAAAATGAGGAGTTTATCTTGAATACAAAATATTTTATCGTTGCACTAAGTGCCACCGGTCTTCTAATTTCGGGTTGTGCCATGAGCAGTGATTATGGCACAAATAGCGACAAAAATACCAACAAAAAATCGATGGGTAAAATGGTGCCCCCATTTGGCAGCATGGATGATGTGTCGTATGCACAAAATCTTTGGAATAAACTTGAAATGATGGGTTTTAACTCTAAAGCTTCGAAGCTCTATACCGGTAGTCCTCCACATGGAAAAGTCAGAGAAGTTTTAGAGGGTAAAATTGATGGCAATCTAATAGTTTTAAAGAGAAACTACGGAGGAAAAGGGGTTAGCATTGATAGTGTATCCTTAAATAGATCCAAATACCTAAAAGCTATAACAGTTATGGCTAAAAGACCGGGTTACGACCCTGATGATAAAGATTGGTTTTGGGTTAAATATACTCCGGATGGAATAATTATGAAAAATCCAAAGGGTATGAAGTTGGCAGGCAAGGTTGCAAAAGGTATGCCGGTGGGTTGTATATCTTGCCATGCGGCAGCACCCGGAAATGACTTCTTGTTTATACAAGACAAAGGTGTGAGCCCAAAAGCTACTCTGATAGGTTCTTTGGGAATGTAGATTTTGTATGTACCGGGTTAAGTGCCCGGTGCGTAAGGTTAGTTATATGTCAAAATATTCTCTTAGCTTGCTCCCGTTTAAAATAGTGAACTCACCGTTTTCTTCTTTTATCAAGTTTTCATCTTTGAACTTTCTTATAATTCTAGAGTAAGTTTCCGGAGTCATATTTAGTGTAGAAGCTGTAATTTTGTGATTCATATGACAAGAGTTAGGAAACGTTTCATATATGTGTTTTGCCACTTTTGATGTTGAGTCCAGGGTAAGATTCAAGGAGATTGTTTTTTCCAGCATCAATATGGTTTTTGTCAAAGACTTTACAAACATAAATAAAAATTTTGTATTATTTAAGAAGTGATTTTCAAATTTTTCAAAATCAACCAATAAAATTTTTGAATCAATCAGTGTTGAACAGCTAGATGGGTATGGCATATGTTCCAAATTTGCCAATTCGGCGACCAAAGAGGGTGTGTCGAGAATTTTCAATACAACCTCATTCCCTTTTATATTGTTTTTATATATCTTTATATGTCCTTCTAAAAGAATGTGAAGATATTTTGAGTCATCTCCCTTAAAGAAGACAACCCTGTTTTTTTCAAATATTTTTACTGTTGAAATATTTTCAAGATAAGAAAGATCATCATCGCTAAAACTTTCAAATATAGGAATTTGTTTTAGTAAATCTTTCAAAAATCATATCCTTTTTTGCTCTGCTAATAAAATCTATGTATCTCTTCCATTAGGTTGTCGATAGTGACATCATCGCCCTTTTCGGCTAAAAATTCATTTAAGTATTTTTCGCTTGCTTCCATACCGTCATCTTTTTCTATTTCAACAAGTTTTTTATAGAGCGGTAGTAATATATCAGCTATATGCTTAGAGACTGCTTTTCTGTATGCCCTATACCCCTTTATCTCTTTAGTATTGATGTCTCTTATGATTTCAAAATGTGTAAATACCCAGTAGTATCTTCCATCTTTCGCAAGATTTTTGATGACAGCAGTGAGATTGTGACCACTTTGAATTCTCTCCCAAAGAAGTTTAAATGCAATTCTTGGCATATCAGGGTGTCTTACAATACTGTGAGGCTCTCCAAGAAGCTCCTCTTTTGAGTAGCCTGAAATCTCTGCAAAGTAGTCATTACACTCTATGATGATGCCTTTTTTATCCGTTTGTGATTCTATATACTTTGTGTTATCTAAGATAATCTCTTTATCTATCGGTTCTGGTCTTTTCATTTTTTCTCCTATTTTATTTATTGTCATCTTGGCTAGGAAGTGAATTCCTAGCCAATTCACGCTCTACTAAAGCTTAGGCTATCGCCTAGAATTTTTTTATTTTTATCTACTTTTAGCGTCGGAAATGAATTCCGACTAAAGTAGCAAACACTAAAGCTTAGGCTTTGCTTAGAATTTACTGTTTATCTTTTTATACGGAAGTGAATTCCTCATCAATTCACGCTCTACTAAAGCTTAGGCTATCGCCTAGAATTTTTTTATTTCTTTTCTTCTTGTAGTATCTTTCTTCTGATTTTTGGGTTTGTCATATTTTCACCTCTTAACATTCTTAATCTCATTTCGTCAAAACCAATATATCCTTTTCTATCTTTTTCGTGTGCGCCAAACCCATAGTGCATAGGTGTTTCAAAGTCACTTATGCTGTAAAATGCTTTTTTTGCATCTATCCATTTTTTGGTATCCATCGTATATGCCCAAATCTTTACATTTTTAGGATCAATTTTATTGCCTTTCATCCAAAGTATTGAGCATCCCGGATCATCGAAGAAGTGTGTTTTATAGTCTTTGGTTATCACTTCAACTGCAAAATCTTGTGTTGAAAGATACATATGACACTGAGGATCTTGCATCTTGTTTGGAATTATTTTAAGAGGTATCATTTCAGTATTTTTTATATCTTCTGCTTTTTGATCGCTCTGTGTCTTGTAGTAGAAGAGTCCTAAAATTACAAGAACAGGAAAAACGATAAGTACAATTTTTTTAATCATAACCAAGCTCCATTTTTAATATAGTAAGTAATTGGATATGCACTTATTATAAGCGCATAAGCGGTGTTAAATATTATAGATACATTATAGTAAAACTTTTCTGTTTTTTTCTCTAAAAATGACATTATAGCTCCACTTATGCCATAAAATGTACCGACATAAAGAGTTGTATATACAACATATCCTATATAATCATAATCTTTTTGCAACATACAAAAAGGGCAGTGATGAGTTGGGAGTTGATAGATGTAAGTTCCAAAAAATACAATCAAAGAGATGATAGAGATAAATATATATATAACATTAAGACTCAAAATCATAAAAGCATTTTTAAATATATACGATATAAGCAAAAGTGCAAATATGGCATAAAATATATAGACAAAATAGAGTTTATTTACGGTAAATATAAAAGATAGAGATGAGCTAGAAGTAGCTGAAAAAAGTGTTCCGCAACAACTTACTAATTTACTTACATCCAATGAAGAGAAAAAATCAACATCAAGATATAACTCAATCAGTAGAAAGATAAATCCTACAGAGTAAAGCAAAAATTTGTATCTGGTGTATGGTTGATTTTCATTTTTAAGATCAAAGTGGTTTAGAACAAGCCAAAAACCAAATATATATAGATTTAAAATCTTAAAAAAGAACATAGTTGAGCCAAAACTGACTGAATTTACCACTCCTGCACCACACATGGCACCTGTGATGATGTCTGAGAGTTTGTCAGCTGTAAATATAAAAAACAGAAAAAGAGGCAGTTTGACTATAAATATATACTTTATGATAGTAGCTACTAAAAAACTCTGTTTTTCCAATTTGTACTGTAGATTGGTTGTGGCATTTAGATTCCAAAATCTTACTATTTTTATGCTGATAAAAAAGGCGATTGTGCCAAAAAAAAGAAATATAAAATCAAGCGCCAAAATAGTAATGATTTCAGGAGTCAAGAGCATTATAAAATCTCTCCATTGTGTATATCTATCTGTCTGTCTATAAAGTCTAAATCAAAAAATAGTGGATCGTGAGATGCAACTATTATACTGTTGCGTCCGTTTTTTAGCTTTTTTAAAATCTCTATAAACTCCAAAGAGAGTTTTTTATCCAAATTCGCTGTTGGTTCATCTGCAATGATGATGCTGGGATTGTTGATAAGGGCTCTTGCAATTGCAACTCTTTGCTGTTCTCCTCCGGAGAGATTTTTAACTATGACTTCCATTTTGGATTGTAGAGAAAAATTTTCAAACAGTTCTCTTACTCTAAGGTCTAGCCAGTGTGAATCAGGATTTGAAGGAATGAGCGGAACTATCACATTCTCTTTTGCGCTAAGAGTTGGTATAAGATTATATCTTTGAAATATAAAGCCTATATTTTCTCGTCTAAAGAGAGATGTAAAATTATCAGCCAATTTTGAAACTCTTTTTCCATCTACTATCACTTCCCCGCTTGTTGGCTTGTTTAGTGCAGCAATGAGCGATAAAATCGTACTTTTTCCACTCCCGCTAGGACCTTTAAGAAGAACTATTTCCCCTTTTTTCACATGTAGATTTATATTTTTAAGAGCAATTACTTTGTCATTTGCTCCGACTTTAAACTCTTTTGTTACATTTTTTAACTCTATCATCTCATTACCTCGTCAGCATCCATTGATGCAACTCTCCATGAAGGTATGATGGTTGCTGCTATATAAATTGGAACTGTTAAGAAAAATATGATAGCAAATGTCTGAAAATCAAAGCTAAAAGGGAGATCAAATGCTGGTTTCAGGCTGGAATACCCGATAAAAATATTTTTCAAGAGTGGGGCGTTTAGGAAATAAACATAAAACATCGAGAGACAAAGTGCTGTGATAAAAGAGATAAAAGAGATTATAAAAGCTTCATAAAATTTCTCCTTGAGTATATCATCTATCGTCCAACCGACAGCTTTGAGTATACCTATCTCTCTTTTTTCATCCGAGCTGACACCACTTGCTTTGTCGTAAATAATCATAAAAAATGTAAAAGTACTGATGACAAATAGAGCCAAAAAGAGACCACCTTTGTAGTTAAAAAGATTTTGGTAGCTGATCTTTAGATCCTCTTTGGTTATGACCCTTGTATCAGGATAGAGTTCAGTTATCTTTCTTGCGATATTAGGTATCTCTTTGGGATTTGCTATCTTTATGACAAAATCGACTGCTTCGTCATTTTTCATACCAAATATCTCCCTAACCCTCTTGCTTGGCATAACAATTACATCGTTTGACTCTAGTTTTGTATCACCTTTAAAAACACCATCTATCTTGACTTTTGTTAAATCTCCATCAGGCTTGATAAAATTAAAGTAGCCTTGATAGAAGCTATGCTTCAATATTTTATTGACACCACTTCCGACAAGCATACCAGAGTCACTTTTGAGTTTGTCAAAATCAAATTTATCACATAATTTAGTGTATAGGTTTCTATATTGATCCTCAAATTGATCTATGCCAACCACAGAAAAATTTACACCTGCATTTGCGAAATAGTAGTAGCCCCAAACTCTTGGCACAACAGCTTTAACGCCATCTATCGCTAAGAGCTTATCAACTCTGCTAAGCGGTGTATTTATGGCTCGTCCCGCTTGCAGTCTCTGTACTGTTATATCTGGAAGCGCATCTAGTGTTGTGTCTAGTTCACTTTTTATAGAGTTTGATATGAACAGTATCGAACTTAGTAAAAAAATTAGTAAGGTAAAAACAAAAAATATAAATATATTTTTACTGCCTCTTCTAAAAATAGACAATATGGAAAAATCAAATAAAAAAAGATTGATTTTATTTTTCAATTTCTATCCTTGATGGTAGATTTTTTTGGATATTGGAGTAATTATACACAAAAGTTGAGGGAAAATTTTCACTCAGTGTCGGTGAATTACTAAATATAGAGAAAGTATCACTCAGGCTCCTGTGCCTCACATAATGAGTCTCATTTGATATAGCTAAATCAGGCAATCCTATGAGTTTCACAAAGCTAATTTTCTCATCTGTGTGACTATCTCTTAAATTTAGACAAAGTACTTGTATAAACAGAAGAGATAAAACGGTAAACATAAAGAAAAGTACAAATTGAACTTTAAATTTCATTTTTTGTAACTTTCTTTATTTGTTATTGGTCAAGGTATTTGATAAGGCCAACAGACATTTTGCTAAAATGAAGTGTTTTAGTGCCACCAAATTTGATAGCAAATATTTTAATGCTTGCCTGGTCTTTTAGCGGTATTAAATCATCACCGTGTGGTCCGATAAGTCTGCTACCAAAAACATATAGGGCTTTTTTAGCGTTGATTTTTTTGCCAGTTAGATAATCTTGAACATACATATTTTTTATATGAGTATCTAAAAATTTATTATGCATAAAGTAACCCTGATGATAATAGACTTGAAACATAGACTTTACCGACACAAACTGTACAGTTTTGCCGTTATTTAGAGTTGCTTCGCATAAAAAAGCAGGATATTTTTTAAGAGGCAGTTGATATACGGGATCCACAGCATTTTTATTTAAGAGTTTTATCTCTCCCGCAAACAGACTAAGTGCTAATACAGTGATTACTAATATAAATTTTTTCATTTTTACTCCTTACAGTAAATCTTTTTTCTTAAATGTGATATATCCCATAAATGAGAAAAACAATCCTAGTATTATAGGGTAAAATATCGAATACATCATTAACAGTTTTGCTCCCAAAGTATCAAGCAGATAGTATGCCACAGGACCTATGACTGTGAGTTCGGGATCAAAAAGTGAAATTGCTCCGATCCTGAAAACTTCGATAGGATTTGTAAGTGCTATAGAGATAATCAGACCATCACTGAGTCTGCCTTGTAACATTAGCCCAATTAGCGCAATATCGATAAATGCCAAAAGAATTATCCATATCATAAAAGAGGTGCCAACAGCTATATCAGATGATTTTACCATGGTTGAGATAAAAAATGCAATACCTAAAAATACAAAGCACATGGCAAAGAGTAGCGCAGAGTATAGACTTATCATGGCCCATGGAAGATTACCGCCTTTTATGATTCCAAAAACCACACCCATAACAAGAGCAAGAATAACTGGTAAAAATACAGTTAAAAATCTTCCCAACATCTTGCCCCAATAGTAGTGAGTTAAGGATATGGGAAAGGAGAGCATATATTCCAAAACATTGCTTTCTCTATCGCCCGAAATAGATTTAACAGTGGTAATCAATATAAATATAGGTAAAATTATGATAGTAACCTGTATGAAAACCAAAAGCAACCTACTGAGTCCGGAAAAACCCATAACAACCGAATCAGAAATTCCGGTGACAAAAAATAGTGCCATCAAGCCACCAAAGACAAGAGCATATACATAAAACCATTTTGATCTCAGTGACTCTTTTATATCCAAATATGCCACAAGTAATAGATTTTTCATTTTTTATCCTCTTTTCTCATCTCTTCTAATTTTTTTGTATTCAACTTTTCTACCTCGTATATAATCTTTTTAGCTTGTTTGAAATTTATAATTTCATGATTTTTAGGTACGGTATCTTTTGTATATGCCGCCAATCCATAAGCCATAGGGGTAATGCTGTCGTCAGTGTATAATGCCTTTCTCGCATCTATCCATTTGCCCGTTTTTGCATCTGTTATCCAGAGTATTGCTCTGTTTTTCCAAGAAATTTTTTCCTCATCCATCCAAAGAACTGCACAACCAATGTCATCAAATTTATATGTTTTTCCATTTTTAGGATTTACTATCTCAAATGCAAATTTTCGCTCACTGATAGCCATTTTGCATCTTTCACACATATCTCTGTCCCAGTGAACTTCTTCAACTCCTCCTATCTTCTTTTTTTCACAACCCGTGAAAAAAAGACCGATAGTTACCAGCAGGAAAAAGAGAAGTTTAAACTTTTTCATCTTCAACAATTTTTCCTAAATCCATATAGACCTGTCTGTTTACCAAATCTTTAATCTCATCAAGCCTGTGAGTTATAAATAGAGTAGAACACTCTGCATCAAGCTCTTGAAGAAGTCTATAAAAGTGTTCTCTTGCTTTTGGATCTAAATTTGCTGTTGGTTCATCAAAAACAAGCAATGAACTTTTCTTTGATAGCGCGATAGCTATCAAAAGCTTTTGCTTCATACCGCCTGATAGTTTAAAAAATTGTTTATGAAGATTTTTCTCTAAGCTTAGCTCCATCCGATCGGATTCTCTAAAAATCATCTCTTTTGAGATGTTTGAACTCTTGGTTATGAAAGAGATCATCTCATCAAGACTCAATTTTATAGGAGGTGGAAGCTGGGGTATAAAGCTTATCTTCTGTAAAACTTTTACTCTATCTTTTATAGGATTAAAGCCATCAACTTCTATTGTGCCTTTGTCTATATGGTAAAATCCCAAAAATGCTCGTATAAGAGTTGTCTTGCCCGCACCGTTTGGACCCATCATGGCTACCCTGTCCCCTTGATTGATATCTAAACTTACACCATCAAGAACATTTACACCTAAAAATTTTTTAGTAACATTTTTTGCTGATACAAGCATACTACACCAAATCCTTCAATCTAAAATCAAGCTTATAAGCATCTACATGGCAGACATCGACGCATCTTCCACACATGATGCAATCTCCGTTTTTGATATACTCTTGATGCTTACCTTTTGCGGCTCTTTCTTTATCGTGTTTTGGTTTTATGAATTCCAAAACATGATCCTCCGGACAAACTGCTATACAGGCTGAACAGTGATCACACTTGTCCATATCCCACTTGAGTCTAGTAAGTCCGATCCATCCTAAAAAGTTGTATGTTGTGCCAACAGGACATATATATTTACACCAACCTCTTCTTGAAAAGAAAATCTCAAACAGTAAAATAACAACTACCCAAACAAGGGCTAAGCTCCAGCCGTATGCGATGAATCTGCTGATTATTCCAATAGGGTTGATAACTTCAAAAACAAGATATCCATCTATTGCAGCCGCCAAAAGAAAAACAGCCCAAAAGAAAAATCTGATTCTAGGATCAAAATTTCTGGATTTTATAATTTTTTTACTTACAAGTTTGAGGTGTATTCTCTCGCCTATTTCACTCAGCAACCCATATGGACATACCCACGAGCAGTATGCCTTGCCTCCTACAAAAAAGTAGAAAATTATGAGTGTTACACTACCGATGATGACATTGATATGCATACCGTGATCGCTTGCAAGGATTTCCAAAGCGGTAAATGGATCTATAAGGTGAAAACCCAGAAGTCTTGAGCCATTTAGCGTACCCTCTAAAACCTGAATATCTATATGAAATGATAGAAAGAAGAGTAGGTTTATGATTATGATACTCAGCCATCTCCAGCCTCTCCAGGAGAGTCTATTGTGTCCTTGTTTGTTTTTATTGAAAAATGTTGAAAGAAAGGGAGCATTGACTAGCTCCCTGACGCTCCCACTGTATTTATTCATTTTTTACTCTTTACTTTTGTGCTTTATCGTATTTAGCTTGAAATGTACTTATCTCAGTAGCTAAATCATCAAGTTGTTGGTCGCTTAGGTTTCCAAGTAAACCGTACATTACATAGTTTTTTCTCTTTCCCGTTTTAAACTCTTTTAGGTTTTTGAGTATATAATCCTTGCTTCTTCCTCTTAGTTTTGGTCCGATTATTCCCTCTCCGGTTGTGCCGTGGCAAGATGAACAGTTTTTCTTATATAGAGGTGAAACTTTAAATGCCGCAATATTTCCTACTTTGTTTCTTAGCGCTTGCAACTTTTTATCCATCTCTGTGTTTTTCTTATCATTTGCGTTTGATTTTTGCTCTTGTTGAATCTCTTTTTTGATAGTAGATTCTTTAACCAAATGAACTTTTATCTCGGATTTCTTTATCAGCCTTTTTATATTTGCCAACTTGTGTACTTCCATATCCGATTTAAACATATTTATACTCGCCCATAGTGCCAATACTACTGCTACAGCTGCTATTGCATTTTTGATCATCTTTTCATCCTCATTTTTCTTATTTGTTTGTTAAAATTTGCTATCTCTTGTGCTATGCTTTCAAGTTTTTTGTCATCAATCTGACTAACCAGCTCTTTCATTAAGACATTTTTTCTCTTACCGGTTTTAAAAGCAATAATTCTTTTATATATGAAATCTTTATTCTTGTCTAACAATGATGGACCTATGATACCATTTGCATAGTCATCATGACAAGCAGCACACTTGATGATGTAGTCCTTGCTTAGTCTTTTTATCATCATAGTGATTCTTACTCGCTCATAAGGAGATTTTATGTTAAGATAGGCATCTATCGTGGTTCTTGTTTTTGAAGTTTCGTTATTGTACTTATCTATCTCTTTAGCCTCTTTTGATTTATCTTCTTTGTTATAAGCATAATAAAACTGTCCGCCATTCTCTTTTGAAATCTCTTTTTTTGTTGATTCTTTTACAGCATTTTTGGTAACTTTTATAGTAGCAGGCGTAGTCACCTCTTGTTTCACCTCTTCTTGTTTCTTCTCTTTTTTACCGCAACCGCTAAACAAAAGTACCCCTGAAACAATACAAGTAAATATAACTTTTTTGCTTATCATTTTTTACCTTTCTTATATACGCTGGCATAAGTTTGTGCCGGTATAATTTTGAGAACTTTTGTTGGACAAAGCTCTACACAAGCCCCACACCCAACACAAGCATCTCTTATCTCAGGTATCAACCCGCCGTCTTTTTTTATCATTCCTATCGCATTAGCCGGTGTCGGATATGGACACATATCTGCGCAAATTGTACAAGGCTTGTCTCTAAATTTATCCAATTTAATCAAAAGTTGTTTTTGTAGTTTTACCTTCTCTTTTTCTGTTCCGGTTAAGAAAGTTTTATGTTCCTTTCTTTGCTTTGATGATAAAACTTTTGTATGTTCATATATAGCATCAACTGCACTGTTCGGAACAGGTTTGTTATGAAGTGCCAAACAGCCATCCGTATTTGCAAGAACTGCAATGCCCATCTGGACATATTTTATATTGTCATGTTCGTGATTAAGTGCTCCACTAGGACATGCCAACATGCAAGGAAATGCTTCACACAGATAGCATCCACGCTTTTGCGGATCGATATATGCCATACCAACACTCGCTCCTCCATCTATGTCCTCTAGCTCTATGGCGTCATAGGGGCATACTTGCAGGCATTGACCGCATTTTATGCAAAGTTTTAAAAACTGATCTTCCTCTACTGCTCCAGGAGGTCTTAGTCTTAATTCATTTGCTTTTAATTCAGGTGCAAGGTATATACCGGCACCACTGGCAAGACCCAAGACACCAAGGCCTGTCATCTGCTTTATAAATTTTCTTCTTTTTTTATCTTCAGGATTCAAAGGACCCCTCCTATACTCATCTTTGGTTGTTTGTCTATGGCTAGTATAACCGGCTCCGAAAGAGGAGCAAGTTTAGCCAAAAAGTTTATGATAGTTATGACCGGTGAGCCATAAAAAAACCTAATATCAGGATTAGAGTGCCACATTCTATCTGCATAAAATTTCTCTATGTGAGGTGTGTCTCCGACTCCGTCATTGTTTCTATCAAATCCTTGATAATTATCCCAGTAATTTCCATTCCATATATTTTGCGTAACTTTTCTGTTGAATGAATCGTTTACTACATTTTCTATGTTGCCTTTTATGATATTTTTCTTAAAAATATTTGCTATGCTTAAAGAGTGAAATTTTACAGCTATACTGTTGTATAACAGTTTGTTTTCCTCTATATAATTATGAGTTCCCGGCTGAAACGGAGATCTATCAAGATAGAGTCCCCTTGCACAGTAAATCATAGTATTGTCTTTTAGTGTATAGTTCGAACAATCTTTTAAACCTATGCCCAGACCCGTAGTTCCAAGTGAATTTTCTATCACATTGCCATAAACCTCGGTATCTTGAGAGTACATAAAAAATATACCCACACTATTGTGTTTAAAAGTGTTATTTTTTACTATATTTTTCCCTGTGTACATAAAATGCAAAGAGTATCTGCAGTATTCACTGTAGTTTTTCTCTATCAAATTTCCATGACTGTACCATACTATAAAATCTCTTGATTTTATAATTCTATTGTTCTTAAGCGTGTTGTCATTGCTATACCAAAGTCTTATGGCATCACCTCTTAAACCCAAAGTAAAGGGTTTTGAAGTGATGTAATTATCACTTATATCACTTTCGCTGACTTGTTGTAAATCAATTCCAAACAAAACATCTAAAATTTTGCAATTTAAAACTTTAACATGCTTTGCTTTTTTGATAGCGATTCCGGCTGCGAGTTTCTCATGCTCTTGACCACTATGCCTGATGATAAGATTTTTTATAGTTACATAAGAGCTTTTGATTCTTACAACTGTACCTTTGCCGCTTCCTTCTATGATGGCTTTTTGATTCTTGCCATCAATTATGAGAGGTTTATTTATAACTATATTTCCCCTGTATATACCAGCAGGCAATTCAAGAAGTGAACCAGGTTCCGCTAAATCTATCGCAATTTGCAATCTGTTTGCTGCAATTAGCGGTAAAAAGGAGATTAAAATTATATACAACCATCTCATAATAGTACTTTTACTTGCTCTCTTGTTTTAGTGCTTTGCTTTTTGAAACAACAGCAAGCAAACAAAGCACGCTTATTGCTACTAAAAGCCAAAAACCGGTAGTTGGGTATGAATGCGTTGTAAACTGTGCAACTTTTCCATCTCCAAAAACGGTGGGTGTGAACGGTTTTATCTTAAATGCTCCCCATTGGTGCATATGGTGTCCAAACCAGTATAGCCAATAAGAGTAAAACCCTATAAAGATAAGCGGTAGTGATATAGGTATAAGCATAAGAAGATTTAATATCTTTGATCTATATACCATAAACAGCACTATGAGAAGTGCAGTAAATACCAAAGCATAAGGAGCTGCCATCCTAAGATATGGAGCGCCTCTGTCCATCGGATCCATGCCGATAAAGTGGTTTATGGTCTCCATCTCAAACACATCTCCGCTAAATCCGTCAAAATGATAGTAAACAGGGATACCGTTTGGAAAAGATTTTTTTGGATAGTTTGGAGCTTCAAGTGCAACATACCAAATTGGAGACGATACAACTCCTACTTCCATGTCTTCATCTATGAGTTTTTTTAAATCTCCTGCTATTTTCTTTGGAACAGTAGGACTCACATATGAGCCTTTTTTGTAATAGTTCCATACTTTTGCTGTTAATGGTGAGATTTTATCTCCCATACCTTCTTTTTTCATCTCTACAACATTGTGAGTGAAAACTACCGGAATTACAAAGAAATAGAGTAGAATTCCAAGTGCCAATAGAGCGAAAATTCTTGATTTTATCAAAGAACTGTTCATGTGTCTGCCTTTATGTTTTTTTCTTATTTTAACTTTATATATTATACAGTAGAAGTGTTAAATAAGTATAAAATTAAAATAAGTTTTTATTATGTAAAAGTCATGTTCAATGCACCGAAATCTTTGATTTCGGTGCATTGTGAAAGGAGAGATTAAAACAAGTTAGCGTTTTTATCTATCCATTTTAGATATTCGATGATATCATCAACTTCGTGAGGCTTCATACCTTGGTTAGGCATTCTTAGGTTGAAATAATTGGTCATAGATTTAATATACGGATTTTTGTACATTTTTTCAGGATTTAATATCCACTCTTTGACCCATTTTGCACCATTTTCATGTCTTCCCAAAACACCAACCAGGTCTGGACCAGAACTAACTTTTCCGATAACATGACAACCGTTACAGCCGCCCTCTAGATAAGCAGCGTGTCCTCTTTGGGCAGCTGCACTCATAGGAGTTGCAATTTTTTTGACAAGTAAATCTCTTGCTCTAATTCCAACATCGGCAGTTTTTACCATATATTGCCAAATCATATTTTCAAACAAAATTGCTTTATTTAGATTTCCGGCTTTTACTTCTTTATTTGAAAGTTTCTTTTGTTTAGCAATTTTACCGTATTGGTCAAGCGCATCAACAACAAGATTTTTAACTACAGGATATTTTTCGTAGTGATTCTCTTTCAAAAACTTAACAACACTTTGGATAACAGCGTCAGTTGCTTTGTTTACAGCTACTGTTTTGTCATACTCTGCTTTTAGTTGTTTTGGACTCATTTTAGCCATTTTCAATCTGGCGACTTTCGCATACTTTTTATTCGGATCTTTAACTAGTAGGTATCCCATCATTTCAAGGTGAAGAGCTGAACAAAATTCTGTACAGTAGTAAGGAAAAATTCCTTCTCTATCAGCTTTGAATGATAGTGCTACAGTTTTACCAGGCTCTAGTGAAGCGTGTACATTGTATTGGTCAACTGTAAAACCGTGAGTCTCATCTTCTGCTCTCTCTAGGTTTGTAAGATAGAAAGTTACAGTATCGCCTAGATTTACATTTACATGTTCTGGGTTGATGTGAGATCTTACCATAGTACCATAAACATATACATGCTTGCCTTTTCTGACAATTTTCTCTTGACCGGCTAGAGTTTTACCGATATGCGGCTTGTCTGTAAAAGGATTGTATCCCATCTTATATCTTACATAAGGATGAATTTTACTAGCTCTTATAGCAACTGCCTGGTGAGGTTCACCCAGTCCTATAGGTAAGTCATAAAGCATTTGCATTTTTTTGCCACGGATATCAATCAACTGGTGGTTTTGTGGATGCAAAGGTCCGATTCTGTCAAATCTATCGATAGATAGTTTGTTTAGAGCGATGATATAATCACCCTGAGGATCTTCAGTTTTACCTTCCATACCGCAAAGGTGACCGATGTTGTAGTTAACATTCATTCTGTCACTTACTTTACAAGTTAGGTAACTCCATCTGACAACCTGGCTGTCAACATATAGTGAAGTATAAATCTCACCAGTTTTTTTCCAGTGTTTACCGATTTGATTATGCAATGGTCCAAGACCCAACTCTGCTTGACAGTGTAAAGCTTTTTTCATATCAAGAATTGGAATACCAAAAGGATCTTTGCCTGCAAACTCTTTATTTTTAAAAAGTTTCATCATTTTTGCAAAGTCATATACGCTGGCATGAGTATCTAGTTTACCGCAAACTACTACATATTTACCATCGGGAGTAACATCAACACCGTGTGGTGATTTTGGCTCAGGAACTAAAAACAGTGCATTGTTTTTAACAGCTACAGATATAGGAATAACTCTATGACCGTTTATAACTTTTACATTTTTTGGATCTTTTGCAAGTTTTGCAAGTTTTTTCCAGTTATATACCTGCAAAAAGTCAGTATCATTTCTAGAACATCCTGCCTCAAATGGAGGAAGACCTTTTTCTATACCACCTGTGTACATCTCTGAATTGAAACTGTTTGTAAAACCCCAACCATAACTTGCCTCTTTACCGGCATCAGACAAATCTTGCATATATGGAGGAAGTTCAAGTGTAAAAGATTTTTTTACATTGATCTTTCCGGTTTTGTGGTTAAATTTCCAAATAGTAACACCACCGCGATAAGTCTCAGCGTAGTCACTCATAGGGTGCCAGTTGTTATCCAGTGGAGCTGCATATTGGCAAGCTTCCAGGATATACTCACTGTTTGGAGTAAAGAAAGCCCCACCGTGATCACTTTTGAAAACAGGGTTTACAACTATCTGTTTTGTAACAAAGTCTTTCAAATCTATAACAGCAATACGAGGATTTGCTTTGTCGTTGATAACCAACCATCTTCCGTCATATTTACCATTTGTTTCTGAAAGTCCCG
Organism: Sulfurospirillum sp.; assembly: GCA_045047115.1. Classification (GTDB taxonomy): domain Bacteria; phylum Campylobacterota; class Campylobacteria; order Campylobacterales; family Sulfurospirillaceae; genus JAADIZ01. Next base: position 96,472 of record JASFYR010000010.1, on the reverse strand, counting down.
GGTGGTGAGTATCACCCCAAGTTATCTTCTTGCCTCTTATGTTTCCCTCAGCAAGAATCTTCTTGGTGTCATCATCATATCCCCAGCCCTGCCAAGGTTCCGGCGTAAATACACCTATGTACTTTAGTATCTTCATAGATGGTACACCATATACCATTATTTGTCCAGCTTGACCCGTTGAGCTGAAAACCAAGTATTTATCTCTACCGCCACTTGGTAGATAAGTCTTGGCAGCTGCCAAGAGATCTTGTTGAGATAAATGTCTCTCCTTCATCACCTTTTCTAACTCAGTTGCACCGCTAGCAAATGTAGCAAGTAGTGCAGTTGTAGCTAATAAAGCTGACGCTTTACCAAACACATCCTTCATCGCGTGTCCTCCTTATGAACTTGTTTTTGAAACGAAATTTTATCGTTATTATTTACCAATAGACTTGATGCTTATCAAGAATCGGCACCTTTTTTAACACTGTTTTAATAGTCTATGGTGAATTTTACTATAAGTAGAGTTTCTTTTGAGTCGCTATCGTTAAAAAAGTGTTAAAGAGACCAAAAAGAAACTAAGAAGCCCCTCTTTTTTATTCTATTGTGTAGCCGAGTTTTCCGACAGTTTTTATTATGTCTGTGCCAAGCTTTTTTCGGAGTTTGAAGACTAGATTTTTAAGAGCTGAGGGAGGAGCCTCTTCGTATATGTATATCTTGTCTTCTATGTCTTGCTTGGTAACAAGATTACCTTTGTGGGCTAATAACAATTCAAAAAATTCTACCTCTTTTTGCGTTAGAGGAATGGATTTGTTTTTATGTATGAAAATCTTATTTTCAAAATCATATGAACTGTCTTTCTCTATGCTTGCTACAGTTTCAGAACTCTCATAAAGCTTTTGTGCACACTCTTTTAAGAGTCTGTTTAGATCTTTTTCTTTGATCGGTTTTACGACATATTCTACTAAGGAGAGTTTTATAGACTCCAGCAGTAACTCTTGATCCGTGTATGCACTTGTTACAATAATCGGAATATCAGGGTTTTTTGGCCTTATTTTTTTTATAAGTTCTATGCCGTTTATTTTTGGCATTTTTATATCTGTTATAATTATATCTGGGTGATGTTTATTATACAGATTGTAAGCAACTTCCCCGTCTTTTGCCGTATATACGGTATCTACATATAGAAGAAGAACTTTTTTGAAACTCTCTCTTACATTATCTTCATCTTCCGCCAAGAGGATAGAGCTTTTGTTTAAAAGAATTTCATATTTTTCATCCATAAACATAACCTTTTGTTTTAGTATGGTAATATTATAACATAAAAATTATTAAGGAATTTTTTATGATTAAGACGATTAGTTTCACTAAGAGATATGTTTTTGCTCTCTCTCTTATAGCGCTTCTTTCTACACTGGCATATTTTAATCTTGACCATTTGATAGCTTCTCAAGCAGATAATGGCAAGATGATAAACTTAAGTAGCCGTCAAAAGATATTTGCCCAAAAGATAGCGTTTTATTCTATATATTATAAGATAAAAGAGTTAGAGCCCATCATAAAAGAGATGGAAGAGTCGCATAAACAGCTTGTAAGTGCTAATATGTCAGAAGAGCTTAAGCAATTGTATTTTCATAGACCTGTCTTGCTTGATAAAAAAGTTCAGACTTATCTGTTTCATGCAAAAAGATTTGATAATTCTCGTGATGGAAGGAGCCTGACATATCTTTTGCAACACTCAAATGCAATGCTAAAAGACTTAGATAAAGCTGTAAATTTATATCTTTTGGAAGCAAGAAACAATACTGATAAACTAAAGCAGGTTGAGTTTTTTATATTTATATTTACGCTTTTTACGCTTTTTTTTGAGGCTATTTTTATCTTTATGCCGGCAAATAGAAGGATAAAGCAAGACACAAAAGATTTGACTGCACAAAAAGACTACTCAAATGCTGTCATAGAATCAAGTACAAATGCTATAATTACTTTAGATAGAGATTTGAGAATACGAACCTACAATAAAATGGCACAGAGAATTTTTGGCTACACCAAAGAAGAAATGCTCAATCAGTCTGCATTTGACAAGATAATCCCAAGGCAGTATAAAATCTTACATGATGATGGAGTAAAAGAGTTTCTCAAAAGGTTAAATCTTGATAAAATCGGTGAGGTTGGAGAGATGGAGGCGGTAAATAAAAATGGACATATTTTTCCAATCAGAATCTCTTTTGGGACAAGCGGAGAAAATGAATCCATAGCGATAGTGGCAAATGTACAGGATATTACAAAAGAGAAGCTAAAAGACCAACTCCTTCAACAACAGGCAAAATTTGCAGCTCTTGGTGAGATGATAGCTATCATCGCCCATCAATGGAGGCAACCTTTGGCAGAGCTAAATTTTAACTGCATGTATATAAGAAAAAAACTAAAAGACAATGAACTGGCAAAAGATGTGAGTAAAAATGAAGATATCATACAGTTTATGTCTGATACTATCACAAATTTTCAAAACTTTTACAAGGTAACTCAAAATAGTACTTTTAATCCAATAATTTCTATAAATCAAGCTTTAAAAATTGTAGAGTCTTTGTTGAAATTAAATCAAATAAATTTGCTAAAAGAGATAGATTCAAAGATTACAATTTTTGGAAATTCAAACTCTTTGGCTCATGTTGTCTTATCAATTTTGCAAAATATGATAGATGTTATCAGAAACAGGCAAGTCCAAAATCCAACTGTCCTTATTTTCTTGAAAGATACAAAAACTCATATTGTTCTGAAGATTTCAGATAATGCCGGCGGTATTCAAATAGAACCGGCAGATGATATCTTCAAACCATTCAAAAGCAAAAAGAAAACACCATCAACCGGCATAGGGCTTTATATGTCAAGATTGGTTATAGAGAGTAAATTTAAAGGCAGCATAGATGTGCAAAATATAGAAAATGGAGCAGAGTTTACGATAAAACTGCCCCATTAGATTTTTCTAGCGCCATAAAAATATACATTTGCACTGTTTTTATTGTTTAAGTATATTATTTCGCATTTTATTATTTGACTATTTTTGTGTTTATCTTGAAGATACAGGGTTATTCTTTCACCCTTGTTTAGACTATCTTGAGTATTTAAAAAATAAAAAGATACACCATTTGTAGATAAATCAAAGACAAAAACATCTCTGCCTTTTTCATCTTTTGCTTTTAAAGGTGGCGTTTGGACGGTTCTTTTTTCTGTTCTGTTGTTAAGCACAACTTCAAATCCATCAGCAAGTGTTTTTAGCTGTGCGCTTTTATGCGATATAGAATCCATAATCTTTTTCGTCTCTTCTGCATTATCTGTCAATACCGCACTTGATTTTTTGACTTCGTTAAGGTTGCTGTCTGTGTCTCGAAGCATTTTTGATTCTTTTGTAAAATCACTGTCAAACTCTAGTAAGGAATCGGAGATTAGTCGGAAGCTTTCATTTATCTTTTCAAAACTATTGTTAATCTGTTGAGAGTTTTCAACAAGATTTAGAACACTATTTTTTGAGTTTCCTGCACTTTTTGATACATTGTCAATTTTTTGATCAATCTTTTTCAAAACTATAGATATATCACTTGCATTCTTCAGCGAAACTTCAGCAAGTTCTCTGATTTTATCTGCTACAACAGAGAAGCTTCTTCCGTGTTCTCCTGCGCGAGCTGCTTCTATCGCAGCATTTAAAGCAATGAGATTTGTTTCGTCTGCGATATCTGTGATTACACTGGTCATTTTTGAAACTTCATTGGAAAATATCTTTAAATCACTGATAGTTTGTGATGTATTGTCCATTGACTCAACTGCTTCTTCACCTTTTTTGAGATTATTTTCTATGTCTTCTTTGCTTTGCTGAACAATTTTTTGAGATAATCTTGAACTATCCAGTAAAGAATCAAGAGATTGCTTCATTTGACTGTTCTCATTTAAAGCACTGTTTAGCAAGTCTTTTGAATTTACAAGAAGCCCATTTTGATGTTGTACCTGTTGGTTTGTTTCGTCTATTTTTGTATAGCTGTAGCTTGATTGAAAGGCCATGTGTTTGCTTGCTTCTATGACATTTGAGATGACAGGTTTTAAGGCATTTACCATTCTTTTCAAGTGTCTAAAGAGTCTGTCTATTTCATTGTTGGTACTTCCTTGTTTTAGAGATTCATTTTCCAGTAGATCATCTATGACAAAGTTACCTTTTTCGACCCTGAAGATAACTTGAAGTAGTTTGTTTATGCGGTTTGAGACATATCTTTTAAATATAAATTGTATGAGTAGTAAAATAATCACTATGTTTATAAGCCCTGTTAGCATAGTGATAAACAAACTGTTTTTTAATGCACTGTAAAAATCTTTCATATCAATTTTTACATCTTCTATCGCAATGACATCCCCGCTTTTCCAGGCTGGATGGCACATCTTGCATCTTTTTTCGGCTATGATGGGTCTTGAAAGCATATAGTACTCTTTGCCTTCAATTTTAACTGTCTTTGCTATCTCTTTTAATTTTCTATTTTCAGCAAACTGGTCTATCGTCAAGGCTTCGTATTTTGTTGCAAGATTTTTTGCATTTGTGGGACTTTTTGAGGCTTCTTTGAAAAATACTTTCCCGCCAGAGATTTTTGTAAATTTATCAAATACAGAATTTTGAATGATTTGTGGGACTTCGGAAGATTCTCCGCTGAAAAACTTTTCATTTCTTGAGTCAAGCAAAACATCTGCAAAATCCAATATAGATCTGGCTTGAGATTTGAGATTTGTTTTTAGGGAAGTCGCTTGTTTTGTGTAGCTAAAATAGTAAAAAACTGTAGAGATAATTATAAAAGCCAGAGCAAACATGATGGAGAACATTGTGGAAAGTTTGTATTTTTTTATATTCATAGCGTCCCTTTATAAAAATTATCAGCATTATAGCAAATCTTTTTACTTGGTATCTAGTTTGTAAGGTAAGCTCTCCTTTATTTCACTGAATTTCAATATTTTTGTGCCTTTATGATCATTTTTAAAGTTTTTAGCTTCTTGAAGTGTTGAAAAAGGCACAAGTTCATTCCCCATAGGACCATAAATATTACTTCCAATTACAAAAAAAGCACCTCTTGCGTCTATGGCATACTGCTTATAATAGTCTGTTACAAGTATTTTGGTGATATTTTTTCTTTTAGCATAATCATATTTACCCCATTTTTTATTGTTGAAGTAGAACTTCATCATGTCTTTTACGCCATCAAACGAGAGGTGGTGTTGATGATTTCCGTGCTTATAAAATATCTGAGCTGCCCATCTTGGGTATTTGTAGACAAACATACCGCAAACAGGGCACTTTTCATCTTCATTGACTGTGACTTTTTGTGTTTTGTTACTGATTCCACCTTCTCTTTTAACATCCCACAGGTAAAGAGCGAGCGCTTGCAAATGTCTTTCATCCAAGTTTCCGCAGAACTTGTCTTTTAGGACTTCTGCTTTTAATTCATTTATCTCTATAAAGTCACTCAAATCAATCTTTTTGCATCTTTTCTCATATATTTTCTTTCCCATGATATATAGTTTTTTCTCATATATTTTTCTCATATAAGAGATGTTTTCTTTTATGCCAGAGGTTGCTGCATGTAGAGCTTTTTGAAAATCAACAATATCTCCTCCATATTTTTTTTTATATTTTAACGCATCTTTTTGGTTTTTAAAAGCAAGAGTGGCGCTTTTGCCAAATGTAGGAGTGATTGTTGAGTTTATCAAAAAATATGCTTTTTTGGCATTTATATACTCTTCTTTTTGGGTATCCAGTGCTTTTATGGAGTCTGCATCCAAGCCACTCTCTTTCATGTCAATGGCTAGCGCATTTATGGAGCTGTATTGTCTGTATCTTCCGTTTGATTTTAGTTTTGCTATGTATGAAGTTTTGTAAAAATCAGCTATCTTTAAGCCGGTGATTGGACACCACTTTTTTTCACTTCCAGCTTGAAATAGTTCTGGTTTTATAGTAGTTTCTTTTGAGAAGTCAGCAAACAGATGAGACAGAAATATGATAAATGTAAATAATAATATTTTTTTCATGGCGAAATATTATCAAATATTTGTTAAATTTGTGTTAATTAATACAAATTTAACAAATATTAAATACAATTACGAAAAATTTCAAGGAGAGTAAAAATGAAAAAATTCTTATTTGTTTTAGTGGCATTTTCTATGTTTTTATCAGCAGGCGGTATGCAAAAAAATATGAAAATGAAAAACTTTAGAGCAGTTCCAATGCAAAAAGCACAGATTGTACAAAAAGGAAAAGGCAAAATGTTCTGTAAGGTTTGTGGTATGACACTTCCTATGTTTTACAAAACAAATCACGCAGCAAAAGTTAATGGAAAAGTTCATCAATACTGCTCTATACACTGTATGGTAGAAGAGGCGGTTAAAAACGGTGGTGATCCGGTTGATCCCGAAGTAGTTGATAATACAACTTTGAAGTTTATAAATGCAACAAAAGCATTTTATGTCGTAGGTTCAAAAAAACCAGGAACGATGTCTATGGTGAGTAAGTATGCTTTTGGAACAAAAAGTGCAGCTCAGGCTTTTGCCAAAAAATTTGGCGGAAAGATTATGAAGTATGCAAAACTTGAAAAAATGGTAAAGAAAAATCTTAAAAAAGAGATGATGGGTATAAAGAAAAAGCAGGCAAAAATGGCAAAAATGGGCAGAAAGATATACAATAAAAAGTGCAAGATGACAGAAAAGAGATTTAGTAATCCTGCTGTTGCTAAAACATATATAAAAGAGCACAATTTGTGTGGAAAGATAAAAGGCAAGCCTTTCCAAGCTGTTGCACTATACCTGTCGGGTAGATAAACACATTCTTCAAAAATTGGTCGAGGGATCTCCTCGACCGTCCTTGCAATCCATAGTTTTGCTATAATACTATTATGAGAAAATACAAGATAGAACTGTTTGAGAATCTTAACGATACACTAAAAAATGAGATAAACAGATATGCAAAACTAATCTCATTTAAAAAAAATCAATACATTTTCAGTAGTTATGATGCGACAAAGTACTTTTATATTTTTTTAAGTGGACGCATTAAGGTCTATCAGATAAGTCTTGAAAACTCAAAAGAACAGACTATCTTTATGCTTTCTCTGGGTGATATGTTTGATACCATCACTCTGCTCGATGGCAAAATTCATGAAGTAGTAACTGAGATTATAGAAGATGGAGAAGCTCTTAGGCTGCCCATAGAAAAAGTAAGAGAGTGGATAGACACAAATCCCGCATTTAATCGTATATTTTTTCCTTATATCGCAAACCAAATGAGAAAAATGGAAGAGCTGAGTACAGAACTTTCACTTTATGATACATCAGACAGGTTGATACACTTAATACTTAAAAATTTAACGCCTCCGAGAAAAGGGGTAAAAACACTATTGCAAAATCTCTCAAGAAGCGAAATAGCCAGTTTGATAGGCACAGTTAGACATGTGGTGGATAGGCATATCAATGAGCTTAAAGACTCAGGTGCGATAGAGACTAAAAGAAAAAATATAATCATAAAAGATATGAAAAAACTACTCAAAAAACTAAAAATTTCTTCATAATTTTTGTTTTATGCTACTAAAGTAGCATAAAAAACTTCCCCTTTATTGGTAAAATTTCATCAAAGTTTAGTCTATTAGACTAAGTAAAATTATATAAGGAGTTCGCAATGTTACTTACAAGATTTGAACCGTTTAGAGAATTAAGAGAACTTAGAAGAGGTTTTGAGTATCTAAACAATGTTGTGGAAGGCTTAGAAGAGCAGGGTTATGAGGCAGGTATATCCTCTTTTGCTCCCATCGTAAACAGTAGGGAAGCAGATGATGCCTACTATGTCGAAGTTGATCTTCCCGGGGTAAAAAAAAGTGATATATCTATAGATGTGAAAGACAATGTTTTGAGTATATCTGGAGAGAGAAAAGTCAAAAATGAGACGAAAGAGAGTGACTACTACAAGATAGAGAGCAGATATGGAAAATTTGTAAGAAGTTTCACTTTGCCAAAAGATGTAGATGCAGACAAGATAGTTGCAAACAGCAAAAATGGTGTTTTGGAGGTGAAAATACCTAAGCAAAAAAACATAGACACAAAACCTAAAAAGATAGAGATCAAGTAAGGGGGATATTATGGATATAGTAAAAAGCACAAAAAAAGTTGGTGAAAATTTGGAAAAGAGTATCGAGAGTGGCCTGGAAAAGACAAAAGAGATTTTTACAAATGTAGCAAGCCATCTTCCTTTCGCAAATTTAGCGAAAAAAAATAGTGATACTTTTACTATAGAGGTGGATTTGCCCGGCGTTGATAAAAATGATATAGATATAAAAGTAGAAGATAACTTTTTGAGAGTTAGTGCTGTAAGAGAGATGAAAAAGGAGGTAAAAGAGGAAGATTACTACATGATGGGTAGCTATTTTGGTGAGATTTCGAGAGTTTTTGCGCTACCTGATGATATAGACAGAGATAAAGTTGATGCAAAGTTTGAAGATGGAAGATTGTATATAACCCTTGAAAAAGTTGAAGCCAAGAAGGCAAAAAGCATAGCTGTAAAATAAAAGATACAAGAGGCTCTACATGTGGAGCCTCACAGGAGGTGGATTATGAAAAATATACAATATTTGATAGTTTTTTTATTGATGGTAGTGATTGGCTTGCAGGGATATTATATCTATGTTAACAAGACAAATAATCCAAGCGTTAGTCAAAAAATTTTACCTGTTAAGCAGCTAAATCAACCACTCGTAAAAGATGATGATTTGGATAAAATCTTTGCAGGAAATCCGTTTGAGCAGATGCAAAAGATGGAGCAAAATATGCAAAAGATATTTAACTCTATGAATTCCCAGTTTGCTGCAATGCCTGAGTTTAAGAAGTTTTTTAATAAAGATATGAGTATATCGCCTGCTTTAAACATGAAAAGCTATAAAGACAGATATGAGTTGAGTGCGAGTATCCCCGGAAGTGAAAAAAACAATATCAAAATCAATACCAAGAATGGAGTGCTTACTATTGAGGCAAGAACTAAAAACTTGAAAGATCAGAAGAATCCAAATTTTATAAAAAAAGAGATGTACGAGGGTACATTTATCAGGAGTTTGAGTTTGCCAAGCGATGCAGATACCGGAAATCTAAAGACAGAGTATAAAGATGGAATACTTAAGATAGTGATACCAAAGAAAAAATAGAATGTCGATGCTTATCTGATAAAAATGGTAGCTAACTCAGATAAGTTTTCTAATCTTGTAATTTAAATACCAGAGTTATTTTTATGCTTAAATCCTCCGGTGGTCTAGGAAAATAGATACTTGCTTTCTCGATAATTTTTTTAGTTGCCTTTTTGAGAAACCTTTTTTTGGAAATTAACTCTTCGATTACTACAGAGCCATCTTTTTTTAGTAAAAATTTTATCTTTACAGCTCCTTGTATATGGAGTTTTTTTGCTCTTCTCGGATAGAATTTTGAGTCTTTGATGGAGGATAGTATCTTTTTGTAATTATACTTTAAATATTTAGCTTTCAAATCAATTTTTGGTTGATATGTTGGAGTTGATTTGGTTAAATTATCCTCAACTTTTTCTACTGTCTTTTTAGAAATATCTTTTTTTATAGTTTTAGGAAAAACTTTTTTTGGCTCTACCGAAGTTAATTCTTTTTTTATTTGCTTGGGTTTATGGATAATTTTTTTTATTATTCTTTTTGGTTTAGGCTTTGGTTTAGGCTTTGGTTTAGGCTTTGGTTTAGGCTTTGGTTTAGGCTTTGGTTTTGGTTTAGACTTAGGTTTAGGTTTTTGAAATTTGATAGTTTTTATGGATATTATCCTCTCTTTTTTTTGTGGCATTTTTATAGTTTGATATGAGAAAATCAAACCTATAAATATGAACGAATGTATGATTATAGAAGTAAAAAGAGAGAAAAAGCAACGCATTTTTATTTTTTTGTAACTATAGAGATATTTTCATAATTTAGATTTTTTAACTCTTCTAGTACGGTAACAAAAGATTGAAATTTTGAGTTTTTATCACACCTGATGAGTATAATTGATTTTTTGCTCATAAGTTCAAGACGATTTTCGAGTCCCTTTTTTGTCAGTTCTTGCTGATCAAGGTATATTTTGCCATCTTTTTTTATGCTGATAGTAATACTTTTGTTTTTAGCCAATTTTTTAGCATTTCCTTGTGGCAGTTCGAGGGGTATTATGCCTTTTGCTACAAATGTTGATGTTGTCAGAACAATTGCCAGCAGCACCAACATTATGTCTATAAAAGGAACAACATTGATAGAGTCAAATTTCTTCATCGTAATTTGCCAATATAGTTTCTGTAAACCTTGCTAGAATATTGTAAAAAAACATAGAACATATAGCTACGACCAGACCGACAGCAGTAGTCTTCAGAGCCAATGCAATGGAGCTCATGATTTTTGCGGCATCAAGTCCGCTGTTTCCGATTGTGGCAAATGTTATCATGATGGCCATTACTGTGCCTAAAAGACCAATATATGGTGCATTTGAGGCAATTGAACCTATGATAGTCAAGTGTTTTGTAAGTCTGTTTTCGAGCACTTTGTGATTTTTGTATTTTGTAGTATCTATTTTTTTATAAAAAATTAATCTCTCTATAAAAAATGTCAAAGATATGATGCTAAGTAAAACCAAAAACCCTATTATTCCATAGTCAACCATCTCTTTTAAGAAGAGTAAATCCATTTTATCTGTCCTTAATTAAAAGGCTGGCAATAAAGTATGTCAGCCTTTGCGATTAAAATTTATATGATAAGTTTGCGTATAAGTAGCGACCAGGTTCATTTAGAAGCATAACATCCCCTGTTGATCCGGCTACTAGATTTAGGTCTTTATAGGTATTTGATACGGCATAAGCTTTATCAAATAGATTGTCGACTCCCAAAGTGATATTAAATCCTTTGTAAAAATCTTTGCTTACTTTTAAATTCAGGACACTCCAGCTGTTGATCTCTTGTTCGCCATTGTCGGAATCATATCTGCTCCATTTGCCAGATGCTACAACCTCAGCTTTTAAACTTAGAGTTGAATCAACATCGTAATTGACGGCTATATTTGCTTTCACAGGTGGAATGGATGGCAAGTTTGTATCTGTCTGTCCTGCTAGTGGACTATCTTTTTTGCCTCTTTGATAAGCTATGCCATAATCAAAATAGAGATCATCAGTAGCAAAGTATGATCCGCTAAACTCTATACCGTATATCTTTGCATCTGTATTTTGATACTGAGTAGCAGTAGCATTGTAAACAATAAAATCTTTTAAAATTGAGTAGAAAACTTTTGCTTTAAAGGTGCTGTTGTCAAATGTGCCTTCAATACCGAGATCTGTCTCGTAGTTTTTTGTCTCTTTTAGATAGGGATTTCCTATAAGAGGCCCATCAGTAGCACCGGTTAAGTCTTTACCTCTATCGTGAGTCTCTTTGCCATCAGGTACTCTTATTGATTTTCCAAGACCAATAAAGTATTTGAAGTTATTGTTTAGATTGTAGTATGTAAAGAGATATCCGCTTAAGTCATTGAAATTACTGTCAGGATCACTGTTCCCAGCCGCTATCTTAGTGTGGTCATATCTTAAACCACCATTGACATCAAACTTTCCGTAACTCTTTTTTACTTTTGCAAAAAGACCAAAATTTGTAGTATCTACATCAGGGATACTTGCATTTAGTACTATTGGATTTGTTGTGTAGTCTTTATAGTATGTTCCATTCCAGTTTCTTTTGCTCGCTTCTATACCATAGGTGATTTTTGTATCATCTATATGAAAGTCATTGTTCAGCTTTGCTCCATATATGGTTGAACTCATTACATTGGCTACTGTACCTGCTGCCCCACCACTCATAAGTCTATATTGAGTTGTCATTGGATGATCTACGGTTGAGTAGTAGTATTTAAAATTGAGTCTATCTGAGTATTTTCCGAGATTTTTAGCGATATACTGGATATTATAAAGATTAGAGTCATCCGATATGGCATCCATAGGAGTTGAAGGATAGAGGATATTGTCGCTTCTATTACCTGTATATCCGAGTCTTAACTCTTGATTATCAGTTATATTGATATAAACTTTTCCCATAAAAGATGTTTTTTTATAGGCTTCCCTATTAAATTCTGATGGTTTGTATTGTTTTGGAGCATTTGGTGTCCCATCCGTTGCAATTTTTAACTGTTCGGCCAAAGTATGTCCATAGCCATCTTTATATTGGTCACTTTGTTCTGTTGAGGCTCCGACAAGTACTTTCACATTATCATTCCCCCCACTTATAAATGCTGAAGCTTTTTTATACCCCCAACTTCCCATATTGAGATTTACATTGCCGTGCGGATCTTTTGTGGGTTGATTTGTGGTAACTTTAACAGCACCACCAAGTGTTCCAAAATCCTCAACATCATAAGGTCCCTCTATGACTTCAACATCTTTTATATTATTTGTGATTATATGTGAAGTAGGCGGATCCATTCTGTTTGGACAGGCTCCATATATCTTTCCTCCATCAATGATAACATTGATATCGTCTTTTCTTTGTCCTCTTAAGATTATATCATTTGCTATACCGCTTCTTCTTTGAATCGTTATACTAGGAACTGTCTTTGTCAAAGCCTCTGCCAAGTCAGCCGACTTTAAATCCTCTCCTGATACATTTGTTACCTCTGTCTTTATCACCGTGCTTTGTACAGTAATCTTGTCTAAATCTACACTTTGAGCAGCACATATATGTGCTGCCGCCGCTAGCGAAATAGCAATCACCAAATACTTATTCACCTTATTCTCCTTTTTAGTTAAGTTATGCTCTAAGTTAACTTATAGCCTATACCTTTTATATTCTCAATACTTTTTTTACCTATTATGCTTTTTAGTTTGTTGACATATACTCTGATAGAACCATCACTGTATTCATCCGAACTACTCCAAAGCTTTTGCACTATCTGCTCTTTTGTGACAACTTTAGATCTGTTTTCCAAAAAAATCTCCAGTAACAGTATGGCTTTCATAGAGACTTTGATAGCGATATCATCACAAAATATAGTTCTTTGTTTAAAATCATAATAGTACTTATCGTTCAATCTCATTTTTGTGTTCAGTTTGTTTCTGCTTTTAAGAAGGACTTCTATGCGATATGATAATTCCTCTAAGTCGATAGGTTTTTTCATATAGTCATCGCAACCCAACATATAGCCTTTTTTAAGAGTCTCTAAGTCCTGATATGAAGTTATGAACATGGCAGGTCTCTCATCTCCGCTCTCTCTGAGCATTTTTAAAAAATCCATACCGTTTATCTTTGGAACCTTTACATCCAAAAGATATAGGTCATAATTTGTATAGTAACTTTTTTGAAGTGCTTCCTCCCCGTCTATTGAGATGTCAACTATAAAATTTTTATCTTCTAAATACTCTTGTAGTGTCTGGGCAAACAGAAGGTTATCTTCAAGCAATAAAACTTTTTTCTTTTTTCTCATTATCGAAGTTTATCAATAGAGTGTTAAAAATGTGTTAATGAATTTTTTGACGAAAAAATTAAACATTTAACAGATGATTAACAGATCATTGCTAAACTTCTTTTATCGCAAAAAACCAGGAGTGGTGTCCTGGAGTAATTATTATTAAAAGGAGTGTGGCACAATGAGTAAAAAGGTATATTTGTCTGTATTTTGTGTTTTATTAATGAGTGCAAATGCAGCTGATTTAGGGACTGTCAATGTTGAATCATCAACTATTTCTGATTTAACAACAGATAAAAAAACAGAGATTTCTACGGTTAATACAATAGATGAAAAGAAGATAGAAATAGTAGATCCAAAAAATATAGGAGAAGTTCTAAATACAATTCCCGGCATTACCGCTGATGTAAGAAGTGGAGAGACTGTTGAGATACACATAAGAGGTGTTGGTCAGCAAGAGTTTATGTGGGAAGATACCGGTGTTGCTGTCGTGATAGATGGTGTTCCTGTTCTTCAAAACGGAGGAAAGGTGAAATTAAATCTCGATGATATAGAGTCCATCAAAGTTATAAAGGGCGGTGCTAGTTACCTATATGGAAGAAATGCATTGGCAGGGGCTATTATGATAACTACAAAAAAACCAAAAAATAGAAATGAGAATAGTATCAAATTTGAATATGGTAGTGAAAATTACAAAGATTTGGTGGCATCATTGATGAGAGGTACTGATAAATATTCAGTTAGTATAAATGCAAATTATAGATATACTGATGGTTACTGGGATATGAGTCAACTTGAAGATAAGTCTGTAAACGGAAAATTTCAATACTACATAGATGATATGAGTGATGTAACAGTTGGTGCCAACATAGAAAGAAAATACGAAGAGAGCAGTAGGGGAAGTGTCACTGGAGTTACGGCAGCACAAACGAACCCAACAGGTGCTAATGATGGTGATTTGCCTTGGAATGGTGATTATTATTCTGATATAGATAAATATTTTGTGACATACAACAGGGATTTTGAAAATGGAGGAAATTTAAGAGTAAATACATATCACTATCAAGACCTGTATAATTTTTTATCATCCCCTCAAGATTTAAACGGCAATGGGCTTGATGATGGCTATACCAGTGATAATAATGAAAATATAAAACAGTATGGGGTGAAATCAGAATACAGAGGCAAAAAAAATAATCTTGCATATATGATAGGATTGGATTTGGGTCAAAGAGATTTGGACGATAGTTGGATTAAGACTGAAACCTATTCAAGTAGAGGAAAGTGGTACTATACGGGAGAGTCTTCCAAGTCAAGTACATCTGAAAAAAACTCAGCTCTTTATGGAGAGGTCAAATACAAGGTAAATGAAAAATTTATGGCAGTATTTAATGTAAGGGCAGACTACACAACTTTTGATTATAATGTTTTCGCACATGACTATAATGGTACTATATGGAGTGATAGCACTACTTCTAGAAATACGGATTTTACAAACTTTTCATACAGAGCAGGCGGAACATATCAACTAAATGCAAAAAATACACTATACTCAAATGTCTCTACAGGATTTAGAAATCCTAGGGTTTATGAGCTGTATGCACATGATTTTGATCCAGACAGATATACTCAAAATAATACAGGCATAAACACTGAAACAACATTTAATATTGAGATTGGTGTGCGAGGAAATAAGATAGTCTCAAATACGAAACTATCTTATGATTTGTCAATTTATCAACTGGATACAAAAGATATAATCGGAAAAATTGGAGGAACTTACTATTCGGGTGGAACAAATGTGTATTTTGATAATATCGGTGATGCAAGAAGCAGAGGAGTTGAGTTTTCACTAAAGAGTGACAAAAGTAAAAAAATTGCTTTTGAATTGGCCTATACATATTTAGATGCTTTTTATACCTCCCATAAGCCTTTTACGGTTGATTTGGCTCCTCTTTATCGTTCTGCTGGAGATAAAACATATGACATAAACGGAAATCAGCTGCCTAGAACTCCGCATCACAAGATAAATCTCATGACTTATTTTAAAGTTGCTCCAAAATGGATGGTTGTTCCATCTTACTATTGGCAGTCAAGCTACTATGCAGATGAGACAAATTTTGTAAAAATGCCGTCATATGGTGTTGCAAATTTACTGGTCAAATATAACACAAAAATCAAAGGTGGCGATTTGGAGCTTTTTGCTAGAGTAGATAACTTACTTGACAAACAATATTACAGAACAGTTTATCTCTTTAGTGACAAAAGTGGAGATGGAACACTTGATGCGGAAGATGCAAGTATCACAGTTGACCCGGGTCGTGTTTTTTATGTTGGATTTAAGTACAAATTTTAAGAGAATACATGATTGAATACTCAATATTTTTCTCTGTTTTTATCATAGGGTTATCTTATGGCACTACGGCATGTATGTTTTCATGCATGCCGTTTTTAACACCTCTGCTTATATCAAATTCAAATAGCACCAAAGAAGCTTTGGGAGTTATATTGCCTTTTAGTTTTGGAAGAGTTTTTAGCTATACAATTTTGGCGGTGATTGCATATCTAAGCTCTTCTTGGGTGAAAAAAATCTTAGATGATACGCTTGTATCAAATACTCTTTTGGGCACTGTTACTATGATTATGGGTGCGTATCTTTTTTATAAGAGTTTTGCGAACAAGGACTCTTGCGTAACACCATTTAATGCTAAAAAGAAAAAAACAAACAAGATAGGCTTCTTTACTATAGGAGCAATGATGTCTCTAAATCCTTGTGCTCCCATACTCACACTTTTGGCAGTTGCTATGAATAGCAACGCTATATATGATGCTGTTGGAGTCGGCATATTTTTTGGTATAGGGGCTGTACTTTTTTCTATACTTTTTTATGGTTTTATTTTTTCAAAATTTATAAGGGGTGTTTTGGTGCAATTTGCAAAATACAAGTTATGGGTTGAGAGATTTACAGCTCTGTTTTTAGTGGTTTTAGGCTTAAGCATACTAAATAAAAACCTGATGTTTTAAGGAGAGGGTAGTGGTAGATTTTATAAAGAGAGATAAAAGTGATATATTAAATAAAAAGATCCTCGGTTTTTTATTTAAGAATCAAAAGTTTCTATTGGCTTTAAGAGTTGTTGTGTTTGGGTTGTTTTTTTATGCTATTTTTTTAGGTTTTAGTGATACTTCAAAAAACAATCTCTTCACCTTTGCTCTGTTTTGGGGTATGTTTTGGTCTTTTTTTATGGTTGCAACTCTGCCGACATTTGGAAGGATATTTTGCGGTATCTGTCCTCATGGATTTTTGGGTAAATATATCACAAAATTTGGTCTTAAAAAAAGTATGCCAGAGTGGATGCAAAACCGTTTTATCGGTCTGCTTCTACTTGTAGTTGGCTGGTGGGGAGTTTACTACATATATCCTGGAGTCTATAGAACTCCGCTTGGAACGGCAATGCTTTTTACAGTTATGAGTGTATTGGCATTTTTGCTTTACTTTTTGTATAAAGATATGAGCTATTGTAAATATATATGTCCCATAGGTACGGTAACAAGAGCATTTTCAAAGCTTTCTTTTGCAAGGCTTGGTACTTACAAAAGTGCATGTAGGGAATGTAAGACATTTGATTGTGCTACTGCTTGCCCGTATAACTTAAAGCCTTTTACATTTGATAAAAAAAACTCTATGGAAGATTGTACTTTATGTATGGAGTGTACAAGTGCATGCGAGTCTGTAAATTTCAAGTTTAAAAAGCCGTCATCCTCTTTGTTTGGTAAATTTAAAGCTCTAAAAGTAGAGATTTGGGCATATATACTGATACTCGCATCCATACCGATAGCTATGGCATTTCATCACGGTATAGATCGCAGTAAAGCGGCTAAAGATATGATTTGGTATAAGAGCGCAGAGATATTTAAGCCTCTGTTTGGGAGAGATGTTGATACGGTAGGACTTTTTGCTTATCTTTATGCTATGGTGTTTACAATTTTGGCGGCAACCGTCGGAATGTATATAGCTTCAAAAATACTCAAAAAACCTTTTAAAGATGTATTTTACAATCTTGGCTACTCTTATGCACCTCTTTTTATATTTGCGTCCTTAGGTTATGCATTAAGCGGATTTTTTACAAGAGGATACAAGAGGATAGTAGAGGGTTTTGCCTGGGCTTTTGGTTTTAGTATGAAAGTAGCGCCTTTGGCAAAGAGGGGTGATGACTGGCTGATGATATTCAACATCTTCAAGTGGGTGGCTATCATCTGGGCACTGGTGATTTTATATAAAAGATTTAAATTGATAAAAGCGGATAAGTTAAGAAAGATAGTGGCATTTCCGTTTGCAGCCATGCTTATCATCTTCTATTTTGGTGTAAATCAGTATAGGGCGCATATCACGAGTACATACGCAAGAGCAAGTGGCGGTATGCACGGCAGTAGAGCCAAGAGGGGTAAAATGCACCATGCCGGGGGCAAGTCCAAAGTTGCGGCAATTGTCGTAAAACCAAAAGATACTCTCTTTTTTACAGATAGAAATCCTACTGCTAAAAGAAAAGGCGGTATGGGCATGATGTATATGAATAGAGCGAAAGAGGGTGTGCAAACACGAACATTTTGGCTCGTATCTCGGAGGTTAGCAAGACCAAAATGCGTAAAAAATGCAGATGGAATTTTTTATCTCTTAAATGTTGACGGAGTTTTATCAGATGCAAAGATAGGAGATGATAGGGGTTGTGCGAATATCACTTTTAAAGTCCCGAAAAGCGGATACTATACGCTGTACTATGTTAAAAATAACAAGCGATTTATCAATGTTGCAAAATACGAGTATAAGAGATTTGACCATGGAGGGGATGAGATATTTTCAAAAGATAAGATATCTTCAAAAACTACAAAAGAGGTCGGGTTTGATATATTAAGACTAAGAGATAACGAAGACTCTTTTTACTATAGGCTACACAGCGGGGATGAGGTAAGATTTAAAGTTTTAAAAGATGGTAAACCTCTTGAAGGCGCAAAAGTAAGTTTTAAGACACAATTTGGCTGGCAAAAGAGTGCCAGATCGGGTGGAGACGGCATAGTAAAATTTCAACTTATAAAAGATTATAATCCAAAGTGGGATAAGTTCAACAAGAGATTTAAAGAGAAGTTTTTAGTAGTAGCTACATATAAAGATAAAAATATTTCTTACAAAGTGAGTTACAATGATATATATATACCCTCAAAAGAAGCTTATCAATCTTTTGCTTATGCTTTAATTGTAGCTATGTTGCTACTTATTTTTATCAGTGCGGGAGTCTTTATGTATAGATATAAAGTCCAAAAGCCATTTCGTGAGGTGACTTTTGATGAGTAAGATAAAAGATTTTATAAATCATGGAGATTTGAGAAAATTTAGATTTTGGTTGCAACTGTTTTTCTTTGTAGTTTTTGTGTATGGCGGATATTTAGCTATAGATTTGGGAAGAAGCCTGCCTATATTTTCTTGTGGGTATGCAAGGGAAACAGGAGGAAACTGTTATTTCTTGGGTTTGCAACATCAGCTTGCCCGTCCTTGGAGTAGGCTTTTTAGCTATGCTAGCATAGGTGTTTTGAGCGGTTTTTTAACTTTTTTAGCCTGGTTTATAATTTTTAATAAAGCTTGGTGCGGATATGCCTGTCCTTTGGGAACTATGCAAGATTGGATAACAAGTTTGAGAAAGTTTTTGAAGATACCCTATAACACATATACACGCTCTCAGTATCAATTTTTAAAGAAAATCAAATATGTTTTCCTTTTTATAGTTATCATATTTCCATTGATGCTAGGACTTGAACTGCTAGATACACAGTGGAGAGGTGCATTTTGCAAGATGTGTCCGGGCAGACTCATAACGCCACTGTTTATGGGTGATTTTTCGCAGTGGACAATAGACTTTTCAACAGGTACGACACTGTTTTTGACAGCTTTTGGTGTGACATTTGCAGTTCTGTTTTTTGTGGGTTCTTTTATCAAAAAAAGATTTTTTTGTTTCTACTGTCCTATGAGTGCAATGCACTATATCTTTAGTGATTGGGCACTGCTGAGGCTCAAAAAAGATGGAGACAAATGCACAAAGTGTGGAGATTGCTACAATGTATGCGATATGCAGATAAAAGATATAGCAGATGATGTAAATAGTAAAAATATACTCAGAGATGACTGTATCTTTTGCATGAAGTGTGTAGCGGCCTGTCCCGAAGAGGATGCTCTGCATGTAGATATATTTAAACTTAAAGTTTTCACTTCTACAAAAGATGGATTTGCAAAGAGGATGAGAGTAGACAAGATTGGAGAAGAGAAGAAATGAGGCACAAAAGAGATATAGAAACTCCTAAAGATAAACAAAATCGTCATAAGGCTATGGAAGCAGTATCCATGCTTGATAAAATCAGGCACGATTTCATAGAGCCTCCTAAAAATATGGACTATTTTTATGATTTGTATGAGAGAGTTTATTGTAAAAGAGAGGCTCTTCATAAAAAAAGTGTCAAAGTAGGAACGATGTGCATACAGGTTCCTTATGAGATTATTTACGCACTGGATGCAGTTCCCATAAGGCTCTGCAATGGATTTTATACAGATGATGAGATTGGAAGTGATTTAGCTCCGTCTAAAGCTTGTCCTCTAATCAAGGCTACAATCGGTCAATTTAGCTCAAAAAACTTTAGTGATAAGCCCGATTTTGTCATATCTCCTACTACCTGTGATCAAAAATCAAAATTAGGTGCGGTTATAGAAGATATGGGTTATCTCGTATATGATATGGAATTTCCACGCACAAAAGAGAGTGAAGAGAGCAGGGAGTATTGGCGAAGAAGTGTAAGAAAATTTACAAAAAATCTCTCAAAGAATTTGGGCAAGAAATTAAAAAAAACAAAACTGAAAAAAGTCATCCAAAAGATAGGTTATGCCCAATACCTTTATCATCAACTAAATGAATTAAGAAGAGAGCCAAATCCTCCTATTTTGGGAAAAGATATGTTTTTAGTTACAAATGCCTTCTTTTTTGACAGGATAGATGACTGGATAGAGGCAATACAAAGACTGTATGAAGAGTGCAAGCAGAGAATAAAAACAGAAGATAAGACCCATAAAAATAGTCCTAGAGTTGTATATACGGGCTCTCCTCCAATCTTTCCAAATCTTAAAATTCCTTTACTTATAGAGCAGTCAGACGGCATAATAGTAGCAGATGAAACCTGTTCGGCAAATAGACTTTTTAATGATATGGTTAGTGTTGATGAGTGGTTTTTGTATGATATGGTTGATGCAGTTGCGGACAGATACCTAAAAGGGTGTACTTGTCCAATTTTCACAAAAAATCATGATAGAGTTAGAAGAGTTATAGAGTTGGTTAAGGAGTACAAAGCGGAAGGTGTTGTATATCAGGCTTTTGCAGGTTGCCAGGTTTATGAGATGGAGCAGAGATCAGTTATAGAAGCTATGGAAAAAGAGGGAATTCCTATCTTATATCTCGAGAGTGATTACAGTCCGAGTCATTTGGGACAGCTAACAACGAGAATAGAAGCGTTTATAGAGTCACTTAAAAACAGAAGGAGAAGAAGATAGTGAGATATTTTGCAGGTATAGATATAGGCTCAACCGCTATAAAGATAGCAATCATAGATGAAAACAGGGAATTAGTGGGGAAAAAGATAAATGCAAGCGGGAGTATGTTTTATAAATACGCCAAAGAGGCACTAGGCGAACTTTTAGGTGAATTGGGCGTCAATGAGGAGAATTTAGCTTATACTGTCTCTACAGGATACGGAAGAAAACTATTTAAGGAGGCGAATGAGAAGATTAGTGAAATCACGGCAAATGCTATCGGAGCTAAAGCTGCTGCTATGGCTGAGGGTGAAAAAGATATAAAAACCATCATAAACATAGGCGGACAAGATAGTAAAGCTATCTCACTTGATAGCGAAGGAAATGTGGTAAATTTTGCTATGAATGACAGATGTGCTGCAGGGACGGGAAAGTTTTTGGATGTAGTTGCGCTTAAATTGGAGATTGGTGTCGAAGAGCTAGGAGATTATCACTTTAAATCAGAGGGCACTCCGCTATCTATAAACAGTACATGTGCGGTATTTGCGGAGTCTGAAATCATCGGTTTGTTGGGAAATAACTACAGTATAGAAGATATAGTTGCAGGAGTTCACTACTCTATAGCCAGAAGAGTTATAAAACTCGTAAAAAGAGTGGGCATAAAAGAGGCTATCTATTTCGATGGTGGACCGGCGCTAAACATAGGTTTGGTAAATGCTATAGAAAACGAGTTGACAAAAGAGATATTTATACCAAAATTTCCTCAAATTACTACAGCTTTCGGTGCGGCTATTTTAGCAAATGAGTCTTATGAGTATCTTGAAAAATAGGTTGTAAAATTGTTTGAAAGAGTGTTGAAATTTTTTATTGAAAATTATAAGTTAAATTATATACTATTTTTTCTTGTATTTGGTCTGGGTGTATATAGTTATATCTTTTTACCAAAAGAGGTTTCCCCTGTTATCGAACCGGACTCTATAACTATAAGAGGCGGATACAGTGGTACATCACTTGATACTCTAAATAAGATGGCAGTAGAGGAGATAGAGGCAGAGGTGCAAAATATCGATGGCATCGATACTATATCATCTCGTATAACTCCGGGAAGATTTTCTATAACTTTGGAGTTGAGAAAGGGTGCAGACAAGCAAAAAGTACAAAAAGATATCGATGATGCCATAACAGCTATAAAATCAGATTTGCCAAGTGATATGGATGAACTAACAACAAGTACGGTAGCACATGCAAGAGGTCTTATGCAAGTTTCGGTCTTTAGCAAAACTCTTGGTAGAGACAGGCTTATAGAAAATGCCAAAGAGTTAAGATTGAAACTTTTAGGCATAAAAGATATATCCGATGTGACGATATTCGGAGATTCGGATATATATTATGAAGTATTGATTGACGGTAAAAAAGCTGAAGCTTACGGATTGACTCAAAAGCAGATTATAGATGTCATACCAAATATATCGTATATATTTCCACTAGGCAAGATAGATAGCAGTAAACAGGAATACTATATATCTTTGGAAAATAAAAAAGATGTATTAAAAGAGTTCAAAAAGACATTTCTAAATATAGACGACAGAGTTATTTCCCTAAAAGATGTAGCAACTATAAAAAAGAGATACAGAGACTCTTCGACACTGGCAAGTATGAATGGCAAAAATGCCATAACCCTATCTATCTCTCAAAATCCAAAAGGCAATGCACTGGAGATTTCCAAGCAAGTTAAAAAGATGATAAAGAGATTTCAAAAGCCGCAAATTGAGTATGATATAAGAAATGACCATTCAACAGTTATAAAAGATCGTCTCGATATAGTTATATCAAATATTTTGATGGGTATTATTCTCATCACTCTTATGACATTTTTGCTTATAAATTTCAGAATGGCTATGGTTATAGCACTTGGAATTCCAACATCTTTCGTTATGGGAGCTATATATTTTTACCTTACTGGGTATAGTGTAAATATAAATTCCCTCATAGGGGTGTTAATAGCTATAGGTATCATAGTTGATGATGCTATCGTGATTAGTGAAAATATACAGCAGTATATAGAGAAGGGTTTTTCACCGAAAGAGGCGGCATTTTTAGGCACTAAAGAGATGGCAAAACCTGTAACTATAGCCTCTTTGACTACCATATTTGCTTTTATACCTCTTTTAATGCTAACAGGGAGATTGGGACAGATTATGGAGCTGATACCAATCGCAGTGAGCGTTTTGGTTGTAGCTTCACTGATAGAGTCTTTTCTGTTTTTACCTATACACTCAGCACATATACTCAACAAAAATGCCCATACACTCTCCTGGAAAAGGATAAGTGCCTTCTACTCAAAGATGCTCAAGATTATTATCAGGCATAAGATTCTTTTTTTGACAATATTTTTGATTTTGACACCATTTTTGATGTATAACAGCCTAAAGCATTTGAGGTTCAAGATGTTTGAACCGTTTGACTCAACATCCGTAAGTATCACATATAAGGCTTCGAAAGATACAACCCTTCAAGACTCTATTAAGATAGTACAAACAATAGAAAATGATCTTTTGAAGCATAAAAAAGAGTTTTTCATAGATTATGTGAGTTCAACAGCGGGATACAGAAGAAGTGCAACAGGAGGAGCTGAGATGTATCCTTATGTTGGATATGTAACTCTATATCTTCAAAAAAGAGCTCCGTCAAATTTTTTAGAGAAGTATATAACTCCATATCTTAGTTTTTATTATGCTAAAAAAGGGAGAATCAGAACCGAAAATTCAAGACAAATATCAAGAAAACTCAGAAAATTTCTAAGAAAAAAAGAATACAAGAGAAAATTTCACTTAAGAGAGATAAATACTTTAGAAAGAAGAATGGGGCACTCGCGAGCAGATATAATGATAGGTGTCATAGGAACAGACTATAAAAAAGTCATAAAGGGTATAAAAAAACTAAAAAACAGTCTTAGAAAAATAAAAGCGGTAAAATTTGTGGGTGATAATATGAAGTTTGGTTCTAATGAGATTAAACTAAATCTAAACTCCTATGGAAAACAGCTTGGCGTTACTCAAAAATATCTAGGAAATTATATAGCCGACCTATATCTTGAAAAGAAAAAAGGTGTTATTTTAGATAAAGAGGGGATGTTGGATATAAAAGTATCTTCCAAGTACAAGGATAGAGTAAAAGATTTTGATACATTGAAAATAGCGCTGAAAAATGGTCAAACTGTGATGATAAAAGATATATGTGATTTTAGTATCACCCAATCTTTGGAAAAACTTACAAAAGATGACGGAGAAGTTAATTTTTATGTTTATGCAAATATCGACCAGGATATAAGCACTACCGGTGAAGCGATGATGAAGATAATGCCTGTTTTGAAAGAGTTAAAAAAGAGTGGATTGAGATATAAGTTAAGAGGTGAGTACAAGCAAAAGAAAATTTTGCAAAATGATATGTTAAATGCTATAGTGGTGGCAATTATATTGATATTTTTATCTATTTTGTATCTTTTTAACTCTATAGGAGAGACTTTGATAGTTATGAGTGTTATACCTTTGTCATTTTTAGGTGTGCTTTTTGGACATCAAATTATGGGATTAAATCTCTCTATGCCATCTATAGTCGGAGCATTGGGACTTGCAGGTGTTATCGTAAATGACGGCATATTGATGCTCTCAATCATAAAAACAGCTAAAAGACAAGCAGATATATCTATTTTGGCAGCCAAGAGGTTTAGGCCTATAATTTTAACCTCTGTGACTACTATAATAGGGCTCTCATCACTTATATTTTTTGCCACAGGAGAGGCAGTGACATTTCAACCTTTAGCGGTGTCCTTGGGTTTTGGTTTGCTTTGGGGTACGATATTAAACCTCTTTTATCTACCAAATATCTATGCTCTGTATCATAGAAGAGCGTGACTATTTAGATAATATTAAGAATATATTTAAAAATTAATATTAATATTTCATCAAATAATATCCAAAACAACTCTTTAGCAGGGTTGATTTATAAAGGTTGATGATGAATAGTAAAATAGAAGAGATAAAAAAAGAGATTGGCAAGATTATCGTTGGTCAAGAGGATTTGGTTGACTCTTTACTTATCGGTTTGATTAGCGGAGGGCATATACTTGTTGAAGGAGTTCCCGGACTCGCTAAAACTACAGCTATAAATGCTCTTTCAAAATCTTTGGGCTTGGACTTTAAGAGAATACAATTTACCCCTGATCTTCTTCCTAGTGATGTTGTGGGAACTGAAGTATATAATCAAAAAGATGCCTCTTTTGCTGTTAGAAAAGGTCCGATATTTACAAATCTTCTTCTGGCTGATGAGATAAACAGAGCTCCGGCAAAGGTTCAATCAGCACTTTTGGAGGTGATGCAGGAAAAACAGGTAACAATAGCAGATACCACTTTCAAACTAGATGATCCATTTTTGGTCATGGCTACCGAAAATCCGGTAGAACAAGAGGGAACTTATAGACTTCCAGAGGCTCAATTAGATAGATTTATGCTTAAAGTGATGGTTGGATATAATACTGCGCAAGAAGAGTTTGAGATAGTCCAAAGAGTGGCAAAAAACGGCTTTGAAGAGGTGAAGCAAGTCGCAAATATAGAGGATGTTCTCTCTCTTAGAGAAGAACTTCAGAATGTGCATGTAGATGATGAACTACAAAGATACATGATAAACATAGTTTTTGCCACAAGATTCCCATCCAAATACGGTTTGGAAGAGCTTGAGGGTATGATAGAATTTGGTGCAAGTCCCAGAGCTTCGATAGATATGTATAAGGCAAGCAGAGCCATGGCACTTTTAAGAGGAAAAGATTTTGTTACTCCTTTAGATGTTGCAAAAGTTGTAAACTCCATACTCAGACACAGGGTGATACTCAGCTATCAAGCGGAATCAAGTGGACTTAACAGTGACAAAGTAGTGCAAAAGATTATGAATGTCATCAAAGCTCCATAGGAGTACGCAGTGATAAGAAACAGACTCAAAGAGATACTTCTCAAAGTCAAGAAAAGGGTATTTACCGGCAATCTTGGCAATACTCTCAGTACATTTAAAGGCACAGGTCTTGATTTCTCTGAGATAAAAGATTATGTCATAGGCGACGATGTAAGGTCTATAAACTGGAAAGCAACCGCCAAAGGATTGGGTGTCAAAGTAAATCTCTTTAACGAAGAGAGAGAGTTAAATGTCATAGTGGCTTATCTGTTAAACGGCTCTATAAATTTTGGAGTAAAGAGGACAAAACAAGATGCTATGGCTGAAGCGATGGGATTTTTGAGTTATTCTGCTCTTAAAAACAGTGATAATCTTACGACTCTTTTTTTTGATGAAAAACTTGAAAAACTTTTTAAACCTACTAAAAAATTAGGAGTCTTAGAAGATACTCTAGGATATGCACTTAGTTTTGATGCTATAGGTAAAAGTGTTGATTATGGGGCTTTTTGTCACTTTATCAACTCGAGTATCAAAAAAAGATCGCTTATATTTTTGATTGGAGATTTTTACGGAGATGTGGACCTCTCAACAATCTTTCATAAAAACGAGATATATGCTTTGATAGTTCGAGACAGATTTGAGGAAAATCCGCAGTTTACGGGCGATATCTCCTTGGTTGATCCTGTAACTCTCAGTGAAGACGATATAAGTTTGGACAGCAGTAGTCTCAAAGAGTATAAGAGGCTTTTAAAACAGAGTGATGATAAGCTGTATAAACACTTTTTGTCACATAAAATCAAGTATGGCAAAATATATACGGATGATGATATATATATGAAAATATCACAGATAACAAAAGGATAGAGATTGGAAAAACTAAGAGATATAAAAGGTATTGTAGAAGTTCAAGACTACTCTATGTATTATCTTTTGGGGTATATATTTTTGGCTATTTTACTCTTTGTGGCGATATTTTATCTACTAACAAGACCAAGAAAACGAAAAAAACCAAGCAGAAAAGAGATGGCGCTAAAGGCTCTGAAAACCATAGATTACAGTAATCCAAAAGATTTAGCCTATATATTTACTCTAAATATACCATTTTTTATAGTGCCACAAAATGAAAAAGAGATAGAGAGTTTGCTGGAAAAACTAAGGATATATAAATACAAAAAATATATTCCACGGATGGATGAAGAGTTGAAAAACAGTATCAAAAAAATCATAGGAGGATTGAAATAGTGCTAAACCAAATAGTTTTTGAGTACCCTTTGGCTTTTTTGATTATTGTCCCGTTTGTGATATGTCTGTATTTTTGCAAGCCAAAGATGGATGCTCTATTTTTTCCGACTATGAAATTTTTAAAAAAGGCTACAAAAAAGAGTATGCTTTTGGAAAACAGCCTTAAAGTTTTGATAGTTTTGTTTTTAAGTACAGCGCTAACCAGTCCGATTATAAGAGATGAGGTGACTATACAAAATGACAAAGGTTATGAGATATCTTTGATAGTTGACGCAAGTGGTTCTATGGCACAAAATAACAAATTTGACATAGTAAAAGAGATTGTCGGGGATTTTTTAACCAAAAGAGTACATGATAAAGTGGGGCTTAGCATATTTGCTGATTTTGCCTATGTTGCAGTTCCTTTGACTTATGATAAAAAAAGCATAAAAAGGCTACTAAGCAGACTACAGGTTGGAGTTGCAGGAAGTAGAAGAACAGCTCTGTATGAAGCACTTTTCTTAAGCTCAAACCTCTTTAAGAATTCACATGCAAAGAAAAAGATAGCTATTTTATTGACTGACGGTATGAATAATGTGAACAATATACCGCTTGATGTTGCTATAAAAACAGTCAAAAAGTATGGCATAAAAGTCTATACGGTCGGAATCGGAGGTCCGGGTGATTTTGATCCAAATGTTCTTAGAAAAATAGCCCAAGAAAGTGGTGGAGAATTTTTTCAGGCAAACAGCAAACAAAAATTAAAAGAGATTTACGATACCATTGACAAATTGGAGAAGAGTAAGATAAAAGCAAACAAATATGTGAAGAAAAGGTATCTTTTTGCCTATCCTCTGGGTTTGGCACTATTTTTGAGTATGCTTTTATTTTTTAGAAAAAACAGGGAGTTGGCATGATAGATTTCGTACATAGTGAACTTCTTTGGCTTATAGTTTTACTTTTGCCTCTGTTTTACTTTTTAAAATACAACAAAAAATCCTATGAGGCACTTTTCGCCAAAGATATACTGGAAAAAATCAGGGTTAAAAACAGAGGTTTTAGCAAAAGAGTGAGAAATGTCCTTTTGATAGCCTCTGCTTTTTTTATGATTATAGCACTTGCCCGTCCATATATAGATAAAGGTGAGATCAAAGTAAAATCAAGCTTCATTAATGTTGTAGTAGGGCTTGATATATCCAACTCTATGTTTGTAAATGATGTTTATCCTAGTAGATTTGCTTTGGCAAAAAAGAAATTTTATGAGTTCTTAAAGGATATGAAAAGTGCTAGAGTCGGAGTTGTGGGCTTTAGCTCACGATCCTTTTTAGTAGCCCCTCTTAGTGAAGATTACCACTCTTTGGATTTTTTAGTTAAAAACCTGAGTACTGCTAGCATGAGTCTAAGAGGGACTGACTTTATGAGTGCCCTAGAGGCTGCAAATGATCTCTACCAGACAGATCAGAAGAAGGCATTTTTGATCTTTACCGATGGTGGAGATCAGAGTAGTTTTACCAAAGAGATAGAGTATGCAAAAAAGCATAAAATCGTAATTTTTGTTTATGCAATAGGAACAGACAAAGGTGGCGTTATAGAGACAAAAAATGGAGCTTTAAAAGATAAAAATGGAAATATTGTGGTAGTAAAGATAAATGAAAATATTAAAAAACTAGCATTGGGAACAGGTGGAGCATATATGCGCTCAACTCTGTCAAATAGAGATATAAAGATGCTGAGTGATGCTGTAAAAGCAAGATTTAAGGCAAAAGGAAGTGAAATAAACAGCATAAAAGAGAAGAGAGAACTTTTTTATTATCCGTTGAGCTTGGCGATACTTCTGTTTTTTATGGCAAATTTTTCTTTAAGGGGGAAAAGAGATTGAAAAAAGTTCTATTATTGATTTTTTGCTCTATCTTTCTTTATGCAGGACTTCTTGATTTTAGAGATATAAGTAAGGCTCAAGAGAGTTATAGTAAAGGTAACTATAAAGAGGCTATCAGTGAGTATCAAAAAGTTAAAAGCAAAATCGGTGCCAGCTATGATCTGGCAAACAGTTACTATAAAGCAAAAGAGTATAAAAAAGCTTTGAGTGAGTATGAGAAAGTTAGTGATCCCAAGCTTAAATTTAAAAAGTTACACAATATGGGAAATACCTATGCACATTTAGGCAAGGTTAATGATGCGATAAAGAGCTATGAAGAGGCTCTAAAAATTAAAAAAGACAAAGATACGCAGTATAATCTTGACTTATTGAAAAAGAAAAAGAAACAAAAGAAACAAAACAAGAAAAACAAGAAAAACAAGAAAAACAAGAAAAACAAGAAAAAAAACCAGAAAAACCAGAAAAATAAGAAAAACCAGAAAAATAAAAAACAGAATAAAAAAGATCAAAAATCACAAGGCAACAGGCAAAAACAGTCTCAAAATAAAAACAAGAAACAAAAAGAAAAAAAGAGCCAGCAGAATAAGAAAAAAGAGCGAGGAAAAAAAGAGAAGGAAAATCTTGCTCAGAAAAAGAAAAAAGTACAACCTATAAGTGACATGGAAGAGAGAAAATATAAAAAAATGTTGAATCAAAGAGGTATAAATACCCTCATGTTGCCACTTAGCACAAAAGGAGAAAAGAGAAATGAAGAAAATCCTTGGTAGAGTGATAGCTCTTTTGCTACTCGCAAGTTCACTCTTTGCAGGAGTTAGCGCAAGTGTTGATAAGGATGCGATATATAGCGGTGATGTTGTAAACTATACGATTAGTGCTGAAGGTAAGAATCCCAAGTTTCCAAATCTAAATACGATAGCAGGATATGGAGTGATGGGTGTATCGACATCCCAAAGTGTAAATGTTATAAATGGAAATTATAAGAGTACAATTTCAAAAACATACTCCTTTGCACCGACTAGAAGCTTGATTATACCCTCATACAAGGTTAAGGTTGATGGAAAAGAGTATAAGACAGATGAGATAAAAGTTACCATAGTCAAACCATCTCAGGCAAAAAGTGGAAGTAAGTTTGCAGTGAGTATGAAGATGGACAAAAACGATGTATTTGTGGGTGAACCTATAAAAGTAGATGTAATTTTTAAATATAGGTTGGATGCTCAGGCTGATAAGATCATGATAACACCTCTTAAGATTAGCGATTTTTGGATAAAAAGCACTAAGAAGCCAAGTAAAACTGAGCAGGGTGATACAGTAGTACAAACATATCACTATCTAATCTTTCCACAAAAACAGGGTGATTTTGAGATAAAGCCCATTGAGGTAAATATTGGCATGTTTAGTCGTAGAAACAGAGGCGGAAATTTTTTCAATGATCCATTTTTTGATGCCTTTGATCAAACTTTGGAGTGGAGAAAAATCATTTCAAATAAACTTTTCGTGCATGTAAAGCCTTTGCCAAATAACCTGGAAGTATATGGAAAGTATAACATAAATGCAAGTGTAGATAAAACAGAAGTCAAAGCCAATAAACCTGTAAACCTGACTATTAAGATAGATGGCGTCGGTAACATAGATGATATAAAAAAGTTCTCTTTAGATATCGATAATGTAGTTGCTTACAGTGATGAACCAAAGATAAGAGCAGGATTGAACGGTGGAGTTTATGGAGGTGTGTTTACTCAAAAGGTGGCTCTTATAGCTGATAAAGATTTCACAATACCGCCCATAAAATTTAGCTACTTTGATAAAGATTTGAAAAAGTTGGTTACAAAAGAGACAAAACCTGTATATATAAAAATCAAGGGTGGAAACAGGGCTGAAATAACACCAAAAATTTCGACTTCACAAAGTTTTAAAAGTGACAATAAACAGACTGGGGCAACACCTGTAAATACATTGATAACCCAAAATACAAATGGCTATTTATACCTTTTTGTAGGAATTTTGTTAGGCATTTTGGCAAGTATGGGATATGTAAAATTTACAAAGGTAAAAATATCGAAAGTTGAGACTCCGATAATCAAAAAAATCAAAAAAACAAAGGGCGACAAGGAGCTTTTTGAAATTTTGCTACCTTATGGTAAAGATGATGATTTTATAAAAACAACTCTTGAAAGGCTGGAGGAGAATATCTATGGGGCTAAAAAAAGCAGGATAGATAAAAAAGAGATAATACAACACTTTTTAGATTTAGATTAACTAGAGTAATAACAGGTGCATTGTTTGGAAATAATGCACCATATTTACTTTTAAAGCTCAAACTCTATATATATTAATATTTATTTCAATATAATATACTTCTTGATTGAAAATGAAAACAATAGGGTGATAAATTTTATATGAGAAGTATAAGAGATAAGATTGTATTTTTAGAATATGAAGGTTTGTTTGAACCAAAGAGTACAAGACTTTTGTTGCAAAATATTCTGGAGCTTGAAGATGTTATAGAGGAGAGAGATTTGAGAGGTTTCTTTATCTCTTTGAAGGATATATCTTTTGATATCTCTTCTGTGAACGATTTTATATATGAGGTTAACAAGGCAGGCAGTAAACTATCAATTCCAATTGTTCTTGGGAATTATTCAGTAAAATTATATAAAATCTTATGTAAGTTAACTGCACAAACACCAATAAAATTATTTAAAAATGAGAAAATAGCCAAGCTTTTATTGAGACCGGAATCATTTAAAAAAAAGTTGAAGATAGTTGTTTGTAATGATGCTGATGAGAATAATATGGAAAATATCTCATTGCTTTTATCAAAGTTTGGACATACGATTCTGTTCTCAAAAGATCAACAAAACTTTTTAGAGCTCGTGGATAAGGGCGGTATGGATTTTGCTGTTTCTCAAACTAAATTAAATATTATTAAAAAGAAGAGACCTGAAGAAATTCCATATTTAAAGCTTTCGAAAACTGTGATTGTCAATCTTCCATTGTTTGTAGATACAGCTGTCTTTAACTTGGAGACACTTACTTCAAAAAAAGCTGTAAAAACTTCTCATAATGTTCAAAAATTTAATGTGACTCTAGCCTCTGATATAGTTAGCGCAATTATGAGCTTTAAAGGTGATGTATCTGGTAGTTTTGTTTTAATATTTCCAAGAGAGCTAGCCGCAAAGTCAATAGAAGCAATGCTTGGCGAGAGTATAGATAAATTAAATTTAGATGAGATAAGTGATGGAATAGGGGAGTTTTGTAATATCATAACAGGTAGTGTTAAAACTAAATTTTCAAAGAAAAATATCAAGATACTTTTTGAGCTTCCAAAGAGATACACAACTCTATATGCGACAAAAAAAGCTTTGGGTGATAATTTTGGCATATGGATAAATATGCTTTTAGATGAAAGCCCGTTTTATATCTTTATTACAAAAAACTAATTTATTTTATTATATCTCTTCAAATGCTATCAAAGAGGGACACAAGACGATGTCCGTAATATTTTTATTCATTGTGCATTACACCAGATAATACCAAATTAAAGTATTTAGTTATGGTTTAATTTGCTATAAGGAGCTATGCTAATAATTTTCCAGCCCCTTTTTATATCTTTTTCTGTGAAGCACTGCATAGAGAGTCGGTACATATATAAGATTTAGTATAGTTCCCCAGCCAAGTCCAAAACCCAGTGCTACAGCCATAGGCTGAAATATAACAGCCTGTCCTGTCGGGAAAAATATAAGAGTTGACAATCCTATAAGTGTAGTTATTGTAGTTAAAAATATAGGTCTTAATCTTTTGCTTGATTCTGTAAAAAACTGATCAAGTGTTTTTGTCTTTTGCAGATATGTAACCATCAGTATTCCATCGTTTATAACAACTCCTGCAAGTCCTAATGCTCCTATAATTGATGGCATACTAAGGTTTAAACCCATGATATGGTGACCTATCAATACGCCTAAAAAAGAGAATGGCATAACAGAAGCTATGATAAAAGTATCTCTAAAAGAGTTAAAAAGGTACAAAAGGCTTAAAATTATAAGTAACATTGCCACAAAAGTCGCACTCATCATATCATTTTTCAAGTCTGCATTTTTCTTTTTTTCACCTAAAAGTTTTATCTTTACTCCATTTTTTTCTACTTCATTTAAAATGGGTTGTATCTTCTCTATGGCTTCATTTCCCGTGAGTTGTTTTGGATTTACATTTGCGTATATATAAAATGTTCTCTGTCCAAAATCTTTACTGACTCTCTCAAAGGATCTGTTGATAATGAAATCTGCAACTTCATTTAGAGCTATCTTTTTTCCGTCACCCAGATCAATTTTCATATTTTTGAGCCGTTGTATCTCATCTTTTGCTACGCTTTGTACTTTGATGTCCAGCAAGTTTTTACTATCAAGTGCAGTGCTAATTTTCTTCTCTAAGAAATAGTTTGAGAGTGTTGCACCGAGTGACCTTTCGCTAAGTCCCAAATCCTCCCCATATCTGTTTAGCTTTATTTTTATTTCGTCTATACCTTCATGTGCATTATCTGTGAGAGTTTTAATGCCTTTAAGCTTAGACAAGGCAGTCTCTATCTTGCTTATCGCCTTTTTTGTTTTTTCTGTATTGTTAGAGATGATGCCTATCTTTACATCTGTTTTGACAGGTCCGGCTCTTCTTTCACTTATAAATAACTCTTGAAGGTGTAGTCTTTTCTTGAATCCTTTTTGTTTTAAGAAGTTTTTTACCTCTTTTGCTATCTCTTGCGATGTTTTATCTCTGATTCTGCCTCTTTTATCATAATATAGGCTTAGATTTGGAGTTATGTACCTGTTTACAAAATCTTTGGGTTTTAACTTGTAAAGCTCTATATTGATACTTGCAACATAAGGGTAGTTTTCACTGCTTCCCGCTGCATTTCTTCTATATCCCGCTATGGTCGAGATATTTTTGATGAAAAATTTATCTCTGCTTTTGTACAGCTTGTCAGCTATGGTATTTACTTTTTTGTAAGTATCTTCGGCAGGTGTATTTATATCTGCTTTTAGAGATATGCTCATAGTTGTGGCGTCAAATTTTGGAAACATTTGAAATCTTGAAGATTTGATACCCATAACTGTGAAAAGCGGAACTAAAACTAAAAAAGCAAACAAGAAAGTTTTTCTAAAGTTCATTAGTTTGTGTATGATATAGTTGTAGATTCGGTTTGGTCTCTCCCAAGATAAAACTTTTGTTTTATTGTCCAGTATATGTGCAGCATGAAGAGGTAAAAATACAAATGACTCTATCAAGGACGCCACAAGCAGAGCAGAAACAGCTATTGGTATAAGCTTTATAAACTCTCCCATAGTGCCGCTTATCATCAAAATCGGTATAAATGAAAATAGAGTCGTGATTGAAGCCATTATGACTGGTTTTGCAACATCACTACTTCCCCGAAGGGCCGCCTCTTTTGGTGAAAATCCTTTTTCCAAATACTGTTGAATGCTTTCAGCCACTACTATGGCATCATCTACTAAAACTCCAAGGGCTAAAAGCACTCCGATGAGAGAAATCATATTTATTGTATATCCAAATGCATGAAAATATATGGCTGCCATGATAAATGAAGTAGGAATTCCAAGACCTACGATAAGAGCCATTTTGGGATTTATCAGCAATGCTAAAAGCAGAGTTACAAGTATGATACCAAAAAAGATATTTGAAATCACCACATTTAGTCTGTCTTTGATTCTATCAGAGCTATCATCGTTGATGGTAAAAGTTATATTTTTATACTCTTTTTGCAGAGATTTTATCAGCTTTTCTATGTTTTTTGTGGCTACGAGAGCATTACCCCCTTCAACCTGAGTGATTGCAAGATTTAAAGAAGGTTTTGTGTTGATGGTTGAGAGCGTTCTTGAGTTCTCATACTTTTTTTCTACAGTAGCAACATCTCCTAGATATACCCTTTTCCCGTTTGCCAAGATTGGAGTATCACTCATCTCTTTTGCGGTTTTTGCCCCATTGTATGTTGAGATATAGTAGTGTTTTCCTTCTCCTTCTATCTTGCCTACAGGAAAGATATACGATATATTTGCAAGTGCTGATAAAAAAGCACTCTTATTTATATTTAGTGCATCAAGTTTTTTTTCATTTATGAGTATGTTGTAGTACATATCAGAGTTGCCATATATAGTTACATCAGAAACATCTTTTACGCCTAAAATTTTTGTTTTAACATCGTCTGCTATATCTTTTAGTTGAGAGAGACTCTTTTTGTTTGATGACATAGAGAGAGTAAGTAGAGATTTGACAGTATTTAATACAGTCACTTTGGGATCATTCATATCGTTTGGAAAATTCTGTTTTGCATCTGCTACAGCATCTTTAACTTTGTCTGCTATGTTGTATTTGTTCACGCCTTGAACCAGATCCAAAACTATCACGAATGATCCCGGAGTGATAGCTGAAGTCATATCGTCTATACCCTCTATGCCTTTGACTCTATCTTCTATTTCTCGCACAGCAATCTTATCCATAATATCTATAGAGGTACCGGCATAAGAGCCTTTTATGCTGATTTTGTCCAAATCAAATGTGGGAAATATCTCTTTTGGTGTCTGTATGTAAGAGTAGATTCCAAGAAAAGTTATCAAGATAAACAGAGTGTAGTTCATCTTTGGATTGTCTAAGAAAAATTTTATTAATCGTTTAATTTTATGTCCTTCTTTGGTGGTTGTATAAAAAAGGAATTTTATCTAAAATTTGTTAATAAAATGCATATTTTGATTCTTGCCCCGCAGATGCGGGGCAAGAAGTCAATATTCAACAGTGATGGTTACTGGTATATAATCCAGTTTTTCAGATGAGCATTTTACTATCTTTCTCCCTTTAAAGAAGCCGATGTTTTTGTATCCTACAAACTTTCTCTCTCTTCTTTCATTGTAGTGTGTGGTGCATCTTCTTCTGGTTTCATATGTTGTATATGAGTATGAGTTGTTATCATAATTTCTGTGAGAAAGATTGTTTCCAACGAGTGAGCCAATCAAAGCTCCCCCTATAGTTGCTACTGTTTTTCCTCTTCCTTTGCCTACTTGATTTCCTATGATCCCTCCTGCTACCCCACCGATAAGAGTGCCAAAACCATCATAATTTCTATCTCTTCTGTGGTGGTTTTTTTTAATAGGAACTCTCTCGTCCCAACACTCTTCATAGGGTGTTCTGCGTATGACATTTTCATACTTTGCTTTTGATTTTTGTACTTTTACATACTGGGTTGTTGTAAAAGAGGCGGCTTGGGCTGTAAGTGTTACTAAAATAAATGTTGCAAATCCTAAAGTTATCTTTTTCATTTTAAATTCCTTGTGTTTATATTGTTGAAATTGTAAAACTTAAAAGTGAAATGATTGTGAAGATGATATAATACAGCACGAGGATGGTTAAGTTGGTAAGTTTCTCTGCGTCAGCAGTAGCTTCAGTCGCGAGGAATTTTTGCGGAATTCACTTCCGTAAAAAGGGGACAGTTAAATGAAAAATTTTATACAAAATCTACCAAAAGCAGAGCTTCATCTGCATATTGAGGGTACGCTAGAACCGGAGTTGATGTTGAAACTCGCTAAAAAAAACAGTATCAAGATATCTTATGACAGTATAGAAGAGGTTAAAAAAGCTTATAACTTTACATCTTTGCAATCATTTTTAGACATCTACTATGCAGGTGCAAGTGTTTTAATCACTCAGGAAGATTTTTATGATTTGACTTGGGCATATCTTTTGAAATGCAAAGAACAAAATATCGTACATGTAGAGATATTTTTTGATCCCCAAACCCATACGAGCAGAGGCATAGCCTTTGGAGATGTTCTTGAGGGCATACATAGAGCACTTAATGATGCAGATGAAGAACTGGGTATATCTTCATTTTTGATTATGTCTTTTTTGAGACACTTGAGTGAGGAAGAGGCGATAGAAACACTCAAAAAATCTCTGCCGTATAAGTATTTTATCAAAGGTGTGGGGCTAGACTCAAGTGAGTTAGGAAATCCTCCGTCAAAATTCCAAAAAGTTTTCCAAATGGCAAAAAATGCCGGTTATGAGTGTGTAGCACATGCAGGAGAAGAGGGTGATACCTCATATATCAAGGAGGCTTTGGATATTCTACATGTAAGCAGGATAGACCATGGTGTCAGGTGTGAAGAGGATAAGGAATTGATGCAGAGGCTAAAAGAGGAACAGATACCGCTCACTATGTGTCCACTTTCAAATCTAAAGTTAAGAGTGGTGGATGATTTTAAAAATTATAATCTAAAGAGATTGCTTGATTTTGGTCTTTTGGTAACAGTAAATTCAGATGATCCGGCATATTTTGGAGGCTATTTAAATGAGAACTTTGAAGCTATAGCCAAAAGTCTGAATTTAGAAAAAGAGGATATAAAAAAACTGATAGACAACTCGTTTAAAGCCTCTTTTTTAAGCAACGAACTAAAGAGTAGATATCTAAGTTATGATATCAAATAAAGAGATAGCTGATATATTCAACAAGCTTGCTGAGTTATTGGAGATACAAGGTTATAACCGCTTTAAGATAATCGCCTATAAAAATGCTGCAAGAGAGATTGAAAATCTTGGCAATAGTCTTTATGATATGGTGAAGAGAGAAGTTGATATATCTACCCTGCCTGCTATTGGAGAGAAGATTGCAAAGAAGATAATCGAAATCGTAAATACAGGAAAATTAGCAAAACTCGAAAATCTAAGAAAAAAATTTCCCGCTCATATTCTGGATTTATTGAAGGTTGAGGGTATAGGTCCCAAAAGGACGAAGATACTCCATGAAACACTGCATATAAGTTCACTTGAAGAGTTGATTGATGCAGCCAGAAAACATAAGATAAGGGAATTGAGAGGTTTTGGTGAAAAAGCAGAACAGAAGATTTTGGATAAAACTGTATTTGCAAAAAAGACAGGAAAGAGATTTTTATATAGTGTTGCCGAGCCACAAGCAGATTCTATAAAAGAGTATTTGGAAAAATTCGACGATATCTTTAAAGTGAGTGTTGCCGGTAGTTTTAGAAGAAGGAAAGATACAGTGGGTGATTTGGATATGGTGGCAAGTTCACAAAATCCAAAAAGAGTTATCGATTATTTTATAAAATATCCTGGTATAAAAAAGGTTGTTTTGCAAGGTGATACAAGATCTACTGTTATACTGGAAAATGAGATACAAGTTGATTTTAGATGTGTAAAAGATGAGAGTTATGGCTCTGCCCTGCATTATTTTACCGGATCTCGCGCCCATGTTTTGGCTATTAGAAAAATGGCTCAAGAAGAAAAGTTGAAGATTAACGAATATGGAATATTCAAAGGTCAGCAAAAAATATCCGGATTTAGTGAGCAAGATATATATAAGACTATGGGATTTTTATATATCCAGCCTGAACTTCGTGAAAACAGAGGTGAATTTGAAGCCGCAAGGAGTGGAAAACTCCCAAATCTTATAAAACCGGAAGATTTAAGAGGTGATTTGCATATGCACACAACTTACAGCGATGGAAGGGAGAACATTAAAGAAATGGCAGAAGCTTCAAAAAAATTAGGATATAGATATATAGCTATAACAGATCATTCAAAACACTTGGCCGTAATGAACGGAATGGATGAGAAAAGACTAAGACAACAGTTAGGCGAGATAGATAGAATTAATGAAAAATTAGATGGAATTGAAATTTTAAAAAGTATAGAAGTTGATATACTTGAAAATGGGACTCTTGCAATGCCCAATTCACTTTTAAAAGAGCTTGATTTGGTTGTTGGCGGTATCCATGATAAATTTAACCTTAGTGTTAAAAAGCAGACAAAAAGAGTTCTTAAGGCGATGGATAATCCCTACTTCAATATTTTAGCCCATCCAACCGGGAGGTTGATAAATCAAAGAGAAGCTTATGCTTTGGATTTTGGGCTGTTGTTCGAGCAGAGTATGCAAAAGGGCTGTTTTTTAGAGATAAATTCTCAACCACAAAGACTTGATTTAAATGATATATATGTGAAAACTGCAAAAGAGATGGGTGTAAAATTTGTTATATCTACAGATGCTCATAATATTGAGTCTCTAAATTGTATGAAATATGGGGTTTTTCAAGCAAGAAGAGGTTGGCTTGAAAAAAAAGATGTGATAAATTCATTGACATTAAACCAACTTAAAGAGATACTAAAAAGATGAAACAAAGACCGATTTTTATAACAGCGACAAATACTGATATAGGTAAAACTTATGCAACTTTAAAAATAATAGAAGCGCTAGGACTTCAGGGCAGTAGAGTTGGAGTTTTAAAACCCATAGAGACAGGAGTGGGTAAATATCCTGCTGATGGTAAACTTTTACTCCATAGTGCACAGAAGTTTAATCCTGAACTCAAAAGCTTTACATATAGAGATATAGTTCCTGTGCAATTTGGGCTTCCGGCGGCTCCTTATGTCTCCAGGTGTGGTGAGAATATAGATTTTGAACTCATAACCAAGGCTTATGAAAAAATCTCACAGGCGAGTGATATAGTTTTGATTGAGGGGGCAGGAGGACTGATGGTGCCTGTTGAAGAGGATTTTTATATGTATGATTTTGCAAAACTTTTCAATGCAAAAATTCTTTTGGTGACTCACTCAAAACTTGGCTGTATCAACGATACACTGTTAAATTTGAGACTCTTGGAGAGTTTAGATATAGAGCATGAGTGGTGTATAAATGTAAGGGATGAGAAGAGTTTTTCTGAAACAACCCTGCCATACTATAGAGATAAATTTGGCAGGATTTTAACTTTGCAAGATAATCTTGATGAGATACTCAGTAGCTTACGCTGACATGTAATCTTATCCTATGAAGTGGTCTATCGCTGTATTTGACTATGGTTTTGCCTCTGTAGTTCGCTATATTTTTATAGCCTACAAATTTTTCACTTGATCTCTCTTCATATTTGGTGACACATTTTCTTTGTGTCTGATAAGAGGTTGTGCCTTGATTTTGGTTTCCTGATAAATTTTTACCGACAAGTGTTCCGATTATCGCTCCACCAACAGTTGCGGCTGTTTTTCCGCTTCCGCCTCCGACTTGATGTCCTAAGATTCCCCCGGCAACTCCACCTATAAGAGCACCTATGTTGTCGTTTCCGGTATTGCTGTTTGAACTGACCGGTACTTGTTCGTCCCAACACTCTTGATATGGAGTTCTGGTAGTGACTGTTCTATATTCGGGTGTACTCTTGATAACTCTTACAGTATCATTGTATGATATGGTATCGGCATATAAAGAAGCGCTTAATGTAACAGAACAGATAAATATTAATATTTTTTTCATGATTTTTCTCCTTTTTTATGGTTATTGTACCTAAAATTTGTTAACATATGGTTACTTATCTTAAATAGGAATAGAATGTGAAACATTTAATTAACACTAGAGATTTTTCTTTATCAGAGATAGATAAATTGTTTAATCGTGCAAAAGTTTTTTTAGATAACAGGCAAAGAGAGATACTGAAAGATCGTATGATTATTACTATCTTTTTTGAAAACTCTACCAGGACAAGAAGCAGTTTTGAGATAGCTGCAAAGAGACTCGGAGCCAATGTTGTCAGTCTTGATGTTTCTCACAGCTCTTCCAGTAAGGGAGAAACTCTACTCGATACTGCGGCAAATCTTGATGCTATGGGCCCTGATGCCATCGTAGTTAGACACAAAAGAGCGGGAGTTCCTCACATACTCTCAAAACATGTAAAGTGCCCTTTGATCAATGGAGGAGATGGATCGCATGCGCATCCTACGCAGGCACTGCTCGATCTTTTTACAATAAAGCAGCACTTTAATGGTAGAGTAGAAGGAAAAAAGATAGCTATCATAGGAGATATCAAAAATTCCAGAGTAGCAAACAGTAATATAGAACTTCTGAACAGGGCAGGACTGGAGGTTATTTTGGTCGCACCACCACATTTTCTGCCAAAAACAGATCTAAGGGTATCGCACAGTATAAGAGATGTGATTGATGATGTGGATATCATTATGAGTCTTAGAACTCAAACTGAAAGGCATACAAATCAGATATATGCTTCACTAAAAGATTATGCTGAGGATTTTTGTATAACACTTGATTTGATGGGTAATAGAGATATTCTTTTACTGCATCCAGGACCGGTACATAGAAATGTTGATATAGATGATGTGATGATGGAAGATCCAAGATGCAAAGTATTGGAGCAGGTTAAAAATGGTGTAGCTCTCAGGATGGCAGTCTTGGAGAAACTAATTGGCAAATGAATTTAGAAAAAAAATCAATCATCTAGGCAGTCTGAAAAAGAAATTTGTTTTTGTTGTAGATTTTGAGTGTAAAGAGCATATCATAGAGACTCTACCGGTAGAAAAACTCTTGTTTGAGATGGATGATTTTTCAAATTATAAAAACCCTGTTTTGAGAAAAAAAGATTTTTCTCTTAAACCTGTATATATACCTTTTGCGAAGTATAAAAACAGCTTTGATAAGATCATCAAAGAGATCAAAGAGGGAAACACATATCTTTTAAACTTAACATTCCAAACAAAATTAAATAATGACTTAAACTTAAAAGATATTTTCTATGCTTCACAATCCAGATTTAAGCTTTATCTTGAAGATAAATTTGTATGCTTTTCTCCAGAGAGATTTATCAAAATACAAGGTAACAAGATAGAGACCCACCCGATGAAAGGAACGATAGATGCCAAGAAAGAAAATGCAGAAGAGAGACTTTTGAAAGATGAAAAAGAGAGAGCGGAACACTTGATGGTTGTTGATTTGCTTAGAAATGATATATCTATGGTTGCCAGCAAGGTTAGAGTCAAAAAGTATAGATATGTAGAGAAGATAAAAGCTGGGAAGAGAGAACTTTTACAGGTTAGCTCTAAGATAACAGGGAAGATGGAGTTTGGCTGGCAAAGCAGGATAGGCGATATCCTGGCTACACTTTTGCCGGCAGGTTCGATAACGGGTACGCCAAAAAAGATGACAACACAAATCATAAAGGATACAGAGGACTATGAGAGAGGGTTCTATACAGGAGTTTTTGGCTACTTTGACGGAGAAAATCTAGACAGTGCTGTTTTGATACGATACATAGAAAAGTGCAAAGATGGTTTTGTTTATAAAAGCGGAGGAGGAGTGACGCTTTTAAGTGATGCTAAAAAAGAGTACAAGGAGATGTGTGAAAAAATTTATATCCCCATGTCTTGAAACAATGCTTTATGAAAATGATAAAATTCAAAATTTGGATTATCATCAAAAAAGGTTTGATGAAACAAGAAGAGTTTTATTTGGCGACAGTTCAAATATCAGTTTGGATAGATATATAATTCCGCCTAAAAATAGAAGATTAAAGATAAGAGTTATTTATAATAAAACAATTTTAAAAGTAGAGTATCAAAATATACAAATCAAAGATTTTAGACATTTTGTGTTGGTTCAAAGCAGCATGGTGTATGATTTTAAATATGAGAAAAGAGATGAGATAAATCTATTGAAAAAAAGTTTTTGCAAATATGATGATATTATTTTATGTGACAAGGGGATGCTGAAAGATACAAGTATTGCAAATATAGCTGTCAAATTAAATAATGCTTGGTACACTCCTGAAAAACCGCTTTTAAGAGGAACTGCAAGAGAGAGACTTTTGGATAAAGGTTTTTTGAAAAAAGCGGATTTGGATATCAATGATTTAAAAAAATCATCAAATTTTGCTATAATGAACGCTTTGATAGGCTTTAAAGAGGTAAATAAAGGAGTTTTTGATGTTGCATCAAGCTTTGAGTGATGAAAAATTTTGTGATATTATGAGCGGACATATTCAAGATATACTTGAGTATTTACTGGATAAAAATATAAATTTTGCCATTTTGACGAATATAGCAGAAGTTGATTTTGAGCCCTCATTGCCAAATGATATAAGAGATACTTTTAAGCCAATAACTATGTTCGTTTTGGCTGGATATACATATGAGAGCGCTTTAATAGATGGTGAAACCTTGAGTTTTGAAGCCGGATTTGGGGCTGATAATTATGGCTCTTTGGTCAGTGTGCCACTACTTGGTATTTTGCAAATTATAGTTGAAGATACTCCAATTTTTATAAATCTGAGTATTCCTGTGAACAATAAGTCAAAAAAAGTCAGGAAAAAGGGTGTGAAAAAGTCTATGGAAGCTCTACTTTTAAATCCTGAGAATAAAAAATTATTAAAAGATGATCCGGAGAAACTAAGTACCTAGCCATAGCTAATTCAAGAAAATCTTACGAAGCAACAGGGCTATTTCCTTAACGCCCGAAGGGTTACATAAAAAAGCAACTACTGCTTTGTTAAAAACTCTTGAAGCACAACAAGTGCAACTTCGAGTTTTTGCCTCATATCAGTCGCTTTTTTATGTAACTGATAGTTGGGGTTCTTTATGGCTAGGTACTTATAGCCTTCTTTTATTCATCAAAAAAGAGATGATTGCATCTATCATCGCATCATGCTTTTTCTCTTTTAGGTAGGCTATATAAAGTGTGCGAGAAAGTTTAAAACCTTTTATTCTTGCGCAGTAGAGTTGACCATTTTCAAGTTCGTCTTTTATTATGTGTCTTGAGATAATTGATACTGTGGGGACATCTTCGCTTGGTGTTTTTAAAATCATCTGCTTGACAGCAGTTGAACTTGTTACAATACTTCTTAAATCAAACGATTTACAATCAATTCCCATCGCATCAAAAGCTTCTTGGATAATTTTTCTGGTGTGCGAGCTCTCTTCTCTGCAGATCCAGTGGAAATCATAGAGATCTTCAGGTTTGACATACTTTGGAAGAGGCGATTTACTGACAAGAAACAACTCGTCTTCAAGCCACTCTCTAAAGATGATATCATCTCTAAAAACAGGATGTTCCAAAATTGCAAAATCTACTTTTCTGTCCAACAGTTCTTCAGTTATCTTTTGGGAGTCATCGATTTGAAGCATCACATCGTTCTTGATCTCTTCTTTGATTTTGTTTAAAAATCCGGGTAATATATAGTTCCCAACCATAAAAGAGGCACCAAGTATAAAGATTATATCTTTGTTTATAAGTTTTAGCATTTCTTTTTCGGAGTTGTTTATACACTTATCAAGCTTGAGTGCGATTTTGTGTAGCTCTTCTCCGGTTTTGGTGAGTCTTATACCATTTTTCTTTCTGTCAACTATCTTATCTTCTATATAATCCTCTAAAAGTTTTATTTGTTGTGTGACTGCCGGTTGGCTGATGCCCAGTTTTTTTGAAGCCCTTGAGAAGCTTTTTTCTCTTACAACAGTTAAAAATGTCTCTATTTTTGTAAAATCTTTTAGCATAAAATCTCCTAGTTTTTTCAAGTAATTTTATAATTATAACTAAAAATAATAATTTATACAATAGCTATTTCTTAAATATTTGCACGATTAAAGCATTTTTTGATATAATAAAAACAAATTATAGTGTGAAAGTGCAGAATGGATAAAATATTAAGTGAATTAAATGAAAACCAAAGAGAGGCAGCCTGTCATATAGACGGTCCTTTACTTATACTTGCAGGTGCAGGAAGCGGCAAGACAAAAACCATAACTTCCAGGGTAGCTTATCTTATATCTTTGGGTATAGATCCGGTGAATATCTTGACTCTAACCTTTACCAATAAAGCAGC
This sequence comes from Sulfurospirillum sp., assembly GCA_045047115.1. GTDB lineage: Bacteria > Campylobacterota > Campylobacteria > Campylobacterales > Sulfurospirillaceae > JAADIZ01. The sequence goes on along the minus strand of JASFYR010000010.1, from coordinate 51,738 downwards.
TAGTGAGATGAGAGATCGGGCCCTTGATTTGATAGAAAATGTGAGTTATCCGCCTCTGCTTTGTACATTTCACAAGTTTGGACTGCTGTTTTTGAAGTTTCATATAGACAAACTAAATCGCAACAACGGTTTTGTCGTAATTGACACAGATGACAAGAAAAGAATTATAAAGAGTTTTGGAGGCGATATGCCTGTATCTTTGGTGGCAAACGAGATATCAAGATATAAAAACTCACTTATCTCACCTGAGGAGGTTTTCAGAAAGGCTGAGAAAAAAGAGTATAAAGCCATAGCAAAATTATATGAACAGTATGAGAATTATATACTTAACAACAATCTTGTAGATTTTGATGATCTGCTGGTTCTTACATATAAAATTTTGGAACAGGACGATGAGCTATGCTCTAAAACAAGCCAAAGATACAGATATATTATGGTTGATGAGTACCAAGACACAAACGAACTCCAATATAGACTTTTAAGAAAACTTTGCTCTGCTCATAACAACCTGTGCGTAGTCGGCGATGATGACCAGAGTATATATGGGTGGCGTGGTGCAAATATCAAAAATATATTAGAATTTCATAACTCTTTTGATGATGTTAAAATTATAAAATTAGAGAAAAATTACAGATCCACAAACCAAATCCTAAAATCAGCAAATGATCTTATAGACCACAACAGAGAGAGGATAGGAAAAAACCTAGTAAGTGTTTTTGGTGATGGTAAAGAGATAGAATTTATAAGCTCAAGCGATGAAAACTATGAGTCTCAGACGATAGCAAGAAAGATAAAAAAACTCATACAAAGTGGAGTTGATGCAAAAAATATAGCGGTTTTATACAGGATAAATGCACTTAGTCGATCCTTGGAGGAGGGTTTGAACAAAGAGGGCATTTCTTACAATATGGTTGGAGGAGTCAAGTTTTATGAAAGGGCTGAGATAAAAGATCTCATCAGTTATCTCAGAATCATAGCCAATGTACACGATGATTTTTCGATGAAAAGAGTGATAAATAAACCTAAAAGAGGTTTAGGAAATGTTACAATAAATAAGATTCAAAAAGCAGCCTATGAAAACAAAATGTCTATGTATGAGTATATCACTACTCATATAGATGAGGTAAGAGGCATAACAAGCAAAAAGAGTTTTATAGCTTTGGAGAAATTCATAGATGATTTGCAAAGACTCAAAGAATTGAGTGTCGATAACTCTTATGATTTTATATATGAACTAGAAGAGGCATTTAAGATAAGAGACTACTACTCATCTATGCCGGATGCACTAGATCGCGTCTCAAATATAGATGAATTTTATGGACTTTATCGAGATTTTATCAAGCAAAATCCAGGTGTTAGTGTGGACGGTTTTTTAAATGATTTAGCTCTTCAAAGTGATCAAGATCAGATAGACAATGAACATATATCAATCATGAGTATACATGCCAGCAAAGGGCTCGAGTTTGAGTATCTTTTTGTGATGGGTTTGGAAGAGGGATTTTTTCCGTTAATAGGTGATGGAAGCGATATAGAGGAGGAGAGAAGACTCGGATATGTAGCGATTACCAGAGCGAAAAGAGAGTTGACACTCAGTTATGCAGGTAGTCGTTTTTATAAAGGAAGAAGAGCGGAGCTTAAAAAGAGTAGATTTCTCAAAGAGGCTGGAGTTTGCAAGGGAAGTCTGATACTCGAAAAGACTACGGCTTTTAAAAAGGGTGATTTGGTTAAGCACAAAATTTTTGGAATAGGAAGAATTTTTGAGATAAGCAAAGTTAAAAGAGAGTTTAAACTAAAGATTAATTTTAGTGGCACAAAGAGAGATATACTGGCATCATTTGTTGAGAAGATATGAATAGACTTTTTGTTGCAAACAAACCAAAAGGCATCTCTTCTAACTACTTTTTAAGAGGGATAAAGAGAAGGTACAGTGTTAAAAAGGCTGGATTTTCTGGTACGCTTGATCCTTTTGCAAGTGGAGTTTTGATAGTGGCATTTGGGCAATTTACAAAACTCTTTAGATTTTTAGACAAGAGTCCTAAGAGATACAGGGCAACTTTATGGATAGGAGCATACAGTCCTACACTTGACACAGAGAAGATAGAGAGCGTAAAAAAGATAGCACCTTTTTCTATGGATTCTATAAATATAGTCACAAAGAGTTTTGTGGGTGAGATTGAGTATCTTCCGCCAAAATACAGTGCTAAGAGAGTTGAAGGCAAAAGAGCTTATGATTTGGCAAGAGGCGGAGTTGAGTTTGAACTTAAAAAGATAAAAAGCACTATTTACGATTTTAAAATTTTACACTATGTTCATCCGTTTTTGACTTTTGAGATTAGTATAAGTGAGGGTGGATATATAAGAAGTATCGGAGCTATGTTTGCTCAAAAACTTGGTTTCCAGGGAACTCTTAGTTCTTTGGAGAGGTTGAGCGAGGGCGCTTTTATATATGATGATGAAAGGTCGCTAAACCCACTCAATTTTTTAACTATGAATACAAACGAGTATCTAGGTGATTTGAGTGATATAGAGTTGGGAAGAAAACTAGAAAAAAAGAGCTTCAAAAACCAAGAAAATGGTATCTATAAGCTTGTGGACAAAGAGAACCTATCTTTGATAGAGATAGATGATGATGAGGTCAAGTATATACTAAATAAGGTAAAACTGTGTTAATACTATCAAGAAAATTAGGAGAGTCTATACTTCTAGATGATGAAATCACTATAACAGTGATAGAGGTTTCAAAAGGTATGGTGAAACTAGGAATCGATGCTCCAAAAGAGATGATGATTTTAAGAAAAGAGTTGAAAGATGTTGTTAAAGATACAAATATAAAAGCCGCAAGAGAGGTGGATTTAACACAGCTTAGCGAGTTAAGCCTGAAACTAAAAAAATGATATATAGAGCCTGTGCAAAAGTAAATATCTTTTTGAAGATTGTCGGAATCAGGGGTGATTATCACGAGATTTGTTCGAGATTTATCCTGGTGGAAAATCTTTTTGATGAGCTGAGTTTAGTGCCCAAGAAAACCAATCAAGAGTTTGAGCTGATCGGTGATTTTGGCTGTGATTTAAGTCACAATACAATTTTTAAAGCCTATAAAGCTCTTAAAAAAGCAGGCTTCAAAAAAGAAGTAGAGGAGTTGTTTAACAAAAAGGCTCTACATGTATGCAAACATATACCCTCATTTGCAGGTCTGGGCGGAGGCAGTAGCGATGCTGCTACTTTTTTAAGAGTGGTAAATAACGAGTTAAACTTAGGTTTAAACCCAAAAGAACTGGCAAAAATGGGCTTGAGCGCGGGAGCGGATGTGCCTTTTTTTGTTTATGGTTATAAAAGTGCGAATGTCAGAGGCATAGGAGAAGTGATAGAGAAGATTGACGAAGAGTCTCTGCATGTAGAGATCTCTACGCCACCTATAAAGTGCGATACAGGTAAAATTTACAGAGTATTTAGGGATGATTATAGTGTTGATTTAGTTTTAGCTGATAAAATGTCAAAGATGAATTCTTATGAGTTGCTGGAAACATATAGCGATATAGAACTAAATGACCTGTTGAAAGCTGCTCTGAAAGTAGATAAAGAGATACAAAAATACAGAAAACAAGGCTGGTTCTTTAGCGGAAGCGGAAGCAGTTTTTTTAGATTGAAGGTAAAAAAACAGTATGGGTGAGACAGTAGCGAGAAATAAAAAGGCATTTCATGATTATGAGATACTGGAGAAGTTTGAGGCTGGGATTGAGTTAAAAGGCAGTGAAGTCAAAGCAATACGAGCCAGTAGAGTTAATCTTAAAGACTCTTTTGTGAAGGTTATAAAGGGTGAGGCGTTTCTCTTTGGTATGCATATTTCACATCTAAATACTGCAAATCTTCACTACGCACCTGATGAAAAGAGAGACAGAAAGCTGTTGTTACACAGAAGAGAGATAGAAAAACTTGAGAGAAAAGTAGCAAGAGATGGACTCACCATAGTGGCACTGAGTCTCTATTTTAATCACAAAAACATAGTGAAACTACAAATTGCCCTTGCAAAAGGGAAAACCCTACACGATAAAAGAGAAGCACTAAAAAGAAAAGATGCCCAAAGAGAGACCCAAAGAGCTATGAAGGATTTTAGAAATGGCTAGATTTGATGAGCAGATAGAGAGTGAATTTGACGAAGAGTTGGAGCTAGAAGAGCCTAAACTCTACAAAGTTATGCTTCTGAATGATGACTATACGAGCATGGATTTTGTGATTATGGTGCTTATGGAAGTTTTTCATCAAAGTGCCCAAAAGGCGACAGAGATTATGTATAGAGTTCATGAAGAGGGCTCAGGTCTTTGTGGTGTTTATACCTATGAAATAGCCGAGACAAAAGTTGCTCAAGTGCATACCTTGGCAAAAGAGCATCAGTTTCCGCTCCGCGCTACTGTGGAAGAGGAGTAGTTATGGTGAGCCAAGAGTTAAATATCCTTTTTAGTGATGCTATAAATTTTGTAAAAACACACCAATATGAATACATAACAACAGAGCATCTCTTTTTTGCGATGCTTAAAAACGATTCTATAAGAGAGGTTTTAAGTAGTTGTGGTGTAGATGTTGATGAGATATCAGATGAGCTTGGAAAATACTTCATAACACACTCTCCTATAGTTTTAAGCAGGGAAAATTATGAGCCGATAGAGAGTGTGTCACTGGGTCGAGTAGTCGAAAATATGATGCTTCACTCCAAATCAGCAGGAAAAACAGAGGCAAATGTATTTGATTTGTTGGTTTCTATATTTCAAGAGGAGCACTCATATAGTGCATGGTTATTGCAAAAGCAAGGTGTTTCAAGACTCGAAATCCTAGAGGCTGTAACTCAAGCAACTATGCCTGAAGAAAAAGATGTCAAAAAAGATGACAGTGCATTGGTAAAGTATTGCCTAAACCTTATAGGGTTGGCAAAAGATGGCAAGCTTGACCCACTCATAGGACGAAGTGATGAGTGTGAGAGGGTAATACAGGTATTGTGCAGAAGAAAGAAAAATAATCCTCTTTTAGTGGGTGAGCCAGGTGTTGGAAAAACAGCAGTTGTAGAGGGCATAGCTCAAATGATAGCAGCAGGTGAGATTCCGGGCATACTAAAAGGAGCCTCTTTATATGCCTTGGATATGGGCTCATTGCTTAGCGGTACAAAATACAGGGGTGATTTTGAGAAGAGACTAAAAGAGATACTAAAAGAGTTGCAAAGTGAGCAAAATGCTATACTCTTTATAGATGAGATTCACACCATAGTAGGAGCAGGTGCGACAAGCGGGGGCTCTATGGATCTCTCAAACCTTTTAAAACCCTCACTTGCTTCAGGAAAATTAAAGTGCATAGGAGCTACAACTTATGGAGAGTTTAGGAATTTTTTTGATAAGGACAGGGCTCTTAGCAGACGATTTGCCAAGATAGATATAGATGAGCCGAGCCTTGAAGAGAGCTATAAGATTCTTTTGGGACTTAAAGGCAGTTATGAGGAGCATCACGGAGTGAAGTATCCAAACTCTGTACTAAAAACTTCTGTTGAATTAGCAAAAAAGTATATAAATGACAGATTTTTACCCGACTCTGCGATTGATCTTATAGACGAGGTGGGAGCTTCGTTTCACCTGCTTAAACGCAAAAGAAAGAGTGTGGGTGTTGTGGATATAGAGAATATTTTAGGGAAAATTGCTCATATTCCAAATAGAAATGTTAACGCAGATGAGAGTAAAGTTATAGCCTCTTTGGAAAAAAATCTAAAATCGAAAGTTTTTGGTCAAGATGAGGCGATACATGCACTAATCCGAGCTATAAAACGCTCTCGCGCCGGATTAGGAAATGCAGAAGCGCCTATCGGAGCATTTTTATTTGCAGGTCCAACGGGAGTTGGAAAAACAGAAGTAGCAAAACAACTCTCAAATGAACTTGGAGTGAATTTTGAGAGATATGATATGAGTGAATATATGGAGAAGCACACCATAAGTCGACTCATTGGAGCGCCTCCGGGATATGTAGGTTTTGAAGATGGCGGGCAGTTGACCGAGAGTATCAAAAAGCATCCGTATACAGTTTTGCTTTTGGATGAGATAGAGAAGGCTCACATTGAGCTTTTAAATGTACTTTTACAAATATTTGACGGAGCGGTTTTGACCGATAACAATGGAGTCAAAACCGACTTTAGAAATGTCATCGTTATAATGACCTCAAATCTAGGCTCAAAAGAGGGCGTGCATGTGGGTTTTCAAAAAGATAACTCATTTAAAGCAGACAGTGCTATCAAGGATTTCTTTGCACCGGAGTTTAGAAATAGACTTGATAATATCATACATTTTAAGCCTTTGAATGAGGACATTATGATAGGAATCGTGCAAAAACTCATAAACGAACTCCAAGAGCAGTTAAGAGATAAAAAGATAGATATAATTCTCTCCAAAGAGGCTAAAAGATACCTTGCGAACAAGGGTTTTAGCAGTGATATGGGTGCAAGAGTGATGAAAAGAGTCATACAGGATGAGATAAAGACTCCGCTGAGTGATGAGATACTTTTTGGTAAACTAAGACATGGTGGCAGAGTTAATATAGGACTCAAAAAAGGCGAGTTGAATTTTGTATATGAAAGATTGTAGTTGGAAAAAACTATATACATACCAAGGCTAAGCACTTATTCCTATGCTTTTCCTGATCCCAAAAAAGCTGATCCAACAGGTCTTTTGGCGTGGGGAGGAGATCTGAAAAAAGAGCGGATTCTAAATGCTTATATGCAGGGAATTTTCCCGTGGTACAATGCAAATGATCCTATACTTTGGTGGTCACCTGATCCAAGACTTGTGCTCAAAACCAAAGATATAAAAATTTCCAAGAGTCTAAGGAAGAGTCTTAAAAAGTTTGAGATAAGATTTGATACAAATTTTGAAAAAGTGATCCATTCTTGCAGAGATGTGAGAGTGCAAAATAGTGAAGATAGCTGGATTAGTGATGAGTTGATAGATGTTTTTTACTCTTTGCATATAGAGCATTTTGCCCATAGCGTGGAGAGTTACTATAAGGGTGAGCTTGTTGGTGGACTGTATGGTTTATATCTGGGAGGCATGTTCTGTGGTGAGTCTATGTATAGCTCCAAAGCAGATGCCTCAAAGTGTGCATTGGTCACACTTTGTTCGAAGATTGATGAGTTGGGTGGTGATTTTATAGATTGTCAGATTCCAACAGAGCACCTAAAATCTATGGGTGCGATTGAGATAAGAAGAGATGAGTTCTTGGACATGGTTAAAAACTCGCTGGAGACTAAAAGTTACTTTGGGAGTTGGTTGTGATAGATCAGATTGCGCCTGTGTTTTTATTTGCATTTGCGGGTTATCTTTTTAAGATTCTTAAAGAAGATATATCGCGAGAGTTGACAGAGTTTGTCATCTACTTTTCGCTTCCTGCACTTGCCCTCTCAAAGATAAGAGTCTTGGAATTCAATGATGTGATTTTTAAAGTCATTTTAGTCAGTTATATAGCGATGTTTAGTGCATTCTTAATCTCGTTAATGATAGGTAAAATCCTCAAACTCTCAAGAAAAGATTTAGCTACTTTTATGATAGTCTCTATTTTTGGCAATACCTCTTTTGTAGGTTTTTCATACATAGAGTCGCTATACTCTATGAAAGAGATAGTTTATGCTCTTGTATATGATCAAATAGGCTCATTTGTAGCTCTTTTGACATTTGGTGTGGCTATAATCTCATGGGGAGGAGGTAAGAAAGAGGATTTTAAAAAAGATGTTGTAAAACAGATATTTTTATCACCTCCGCTAATTGCTATAGTTCTAGCTATATATTTTCATGGCTCATATTTTCCGCCTTATTTAGAGGGTATATTGGACAAACTCCAAGCTACTTTGATACCGCTTGTGACTATTATAGTAGGTATGAAGTTGGAATTAAAAGCTTTGATGAAACAGTTTAGGGAAAATGTCATAGCCCTGTTTATCAAGATGTTTTTGGTTCCATTTATACTGTTTGGTATCATGCATATGTTTTTTGATATGTCGCAAATCTGGGCAAAAGTAACATTCCTGGAAGTTGCGATGCCTCCAATGACTATGGCAACAGTCTATGCGATAAAAGGCGGATTAAACAAAATTTTGGCTATAAATACGCTGGCTCTTGGAGTCATAGTATCTTTTGTAAGCATAGTTGCGTGGAATGGCATATTGGGATAAGAATAAAATCTAATCTAAAACAGTTATAACTCCTCGCTTAAGACTCAATTTTTTGTCATTTTCAAGTTTTTTTAGAACTCTGCTTATAACTACTCTTGAAGTACCCATATTTTGGGCTATCTTCTCGTGGGTTATTTTTATGTCGACTGTTTTTTTATTTTTTAAAAAAGACAATACCCTCTCTTTTAAAGGTTTAAATTTTAAATCTTCCACAAGTGTGGCTAAAGAAATTAACTTTAAAGAAAAAAGACTAAACATGTACTTCTGATACGAGGATGAGCTTCTCATTAATTTTTTTACGCTGTCGGCATCCAATATATATCCACTTAGTTTACTAAGAGTTACTGCACTTCCTAGTGCCGGTGTTTGAGAAATTGTGCTTGATGTGTTTACTATGTACTGCTCACCGGCTTCTACATTGTATAGAGTAATCTCATCACCTTCATCATTTTGCAGATAAACTTTAAGACTTCCCGTCTCTATATATAAAATACCTTCGCATAAATCACCTTGAAAAAAAAGTATCTGACCTTTTGGAAAAGATACCTTTTTTGCATGGGTAAAAAACTTTTCTTTCTCTTCTGTGGAAAAGTTTTTTAAAAAACCGTAGATATTTTCGACTTTTAGCTCTTGCACTAGCTCTCTTTATCGTGAGCTGAACTAAATTTAAATATAGGATACAAGGGACAAAAGCCAACCGCACCGGTTATCAATGGAATAACACCTATATAAGCCCAAAGTTGATCCGAATAGACTGCAAATCCAACTAGTGCCAAACCAACAACTATCCTGGCTATCCTATCCATACCACCTACATTGCATTTCATTTTGAACTCCTATTGTTTTAGATACCACCATTGTACTATCATTATCATTTAATGTATGTAACATATGTTACGCGTATGCGGAATTATAAATATAATATTATTTAAACAGATATTAAAGATTATATCGATAGCATATGATATCTACGGTATGAGGTTAGAAATGAAACAAATTTTTCTTATTATCTCTGTTGTGCTTCTTTTTGGCGGTTGCTTTGATAATACGCAAAAAAAAGAACTAAAAATTTCTACAAATTCCTGGATTGGGTATGCGCCTTTATTTTATGCGAGTAAAAAAGGTTATTTGAAAGATTTGGATATTAAATTAGTTATAAATGTTTCGCTGGCAGAATCTGCAGATGTTTACAGTATAGGCAAAGCAGATATGGTTACAACAACACAACACGAATACTACTCTATTAAAAACACTCAAAACGACATCGTGCCCCTTATTTTGATAGACAGATCATATGGTGGTGATATGATACTCTCAAATGTGGATATCAATACACTAAAGAAAGCCAATAAAATTTATGCATACTTAGAGATAGACTCTATAAATTCGGAAATTTTGAAGGATTTTATAAAAAATAACTCTATAGATGAAAACAAGATGGAATTCATAAATCAAGATCAAGCTAAAATGCAAGATATTAAAAATAGTAAAAACAGAGCTATTGTTATAGTTACTTACAGTCCTTATGACGTTTTCTTGAAGAAAAAAAGCTTCAAAGAAGTGATCTCAACGAGGGATATGGATAGCATCATCGTTATAGATGCTTTGTGCGGAACACAGAGTTTATATAAAAAAGAGAGAAAAAGACTCGAAAAATTAAAAAAGATTATCGATAAATCTATAGGTGAGATACAAAAAGATAAACTGAAATCATATAATATTATCAGCCCTTTTTTGAATGATATAAGCTACAAAGAGTATATAAAAGCTTTAAAAAATATAAAATGGATAAACAAACCCTCAAAAGAGTTATTGATTCATATCAAAAAAATTGGATACAAAGAAGAGTATTTGATCAAATGAAGACAATATCTATAAAATTCTTCATGTTGATGTCTATATTTGTATTCATAATTATTGAAACAGGAATATTTTACAACTTTTATGTGAGTTCAAAAGATACTATGTCAGATCTTGTAAAAAACAATGTTCAATCAGATATATTAAAATTGAAACATTTTATGAAAAAAAACCTTAAAGAAAACAATATAAATCAACTGGTATCTTTTTTGGATAATATCACATCCGGAAGTAATTTGGTAAAAGATATCTATATTATAAACAGCAGAGGCAAGTTGATATATTCAACAGATAGAACTACCAACCTTCCTTATGGAAAAAAAGAGTGTATATCCATAGCGAAGATAAATAGTGCAGATGTATTTGGGCAAAAATGTTATTCATTTGGTGTTAGGTTGTATAATGGACTGGATCCATATTATTATCATAGCTATGTGCATATTGATAAAAGATACCTAAAAACACTTCTTGTTGAGAAGATTGAACGATATGGTCTCCACTTTTTACTATTTTTTATGATTTTTAATATCCTCATGTGGATTTTATTGAAAAAAGTATTGATAAATCCTCTTGAGAAATTAAGACAGTTTGCATACTATAATACAAAAATACCACATAATTTATTGATTCGGGAACTTGAAAGTATCAGGCATTCTCTTGCTTTTACATTTGACAGGCTGAAAAGAGAGCAGGAGGAGTTGTATAAACTATCTACCAAAGACTCACTCAGTGGACTTTACAACAGACTTAGTCTGATGGAGAAACTTAATTGGTTTATCTCAAAAAACAGGCGCTCAAAAGGCAGATTTGCCATAATTTTTTTAGATTTGGATAATTTCAAAAATATCAACGATACTAAAGGACACGATATTGGAGATAAAGTTCTAAAACATATCTCCAAGATCCTATTGAACGCTATGAGAGAAAACGATATAGTATCCAGAATTGGTGGTGATGAGTTTGTTGTTGTACTACCTGATTTTGAGGATGATATGGCTGTTGTAGAAGTTGTCCAAAGAATTAAAACTTCCTTACTGGAGCCAATCAATCTTGATAATACTGTATATAATATTACTGCTAGTATGGGTATTACTATATATCCAAAAGACGGAGAAGATACCACGACTTTGCTAAAAAATGCTGATATAGCGATGTATAAAGCAAAAGAGATGGGAAAAAACAGTTATCATTTTTTTACGGACAGTCTCAACAAGCGCATACAGGAAAAAGTGCATATACAAAAATTGATGAGCAATGCCTTGGAAAATGGATACTTTAAACTCTTTTACCAGCCTAAAGTGGATATAAAAACTTCAAAAATTGTCTCATGCGAAGCTTTGATAAGACTCGTAGATCCACAAGAGGGAATTTTGTCTCCGGATAAATTTATACCTTTGGCGGAGGAGAGCAATTTTATAATCCCACTAGGAGAGTGGATTATCAATGAAGCCGTAAGTGAACTCAAAAAATGGGAAAATACAGCACTAAAAAATCTTAAAATATCCATAAATATCTCAGCTGTACAGTTTAGAGACAAGCGACTTTTGGAGATAATAAAAAAATCGATAAAAAACATCGATCCGTCGAGCCTGGATATAGAGCTTACAGAGTCTGTACTTATGTCGGATTTTAATGAAAATATTAAAATTATTAACAAAATAAAAGAGCTGGGCATTACACTTTCTCTTGATGATTTTGGTACAGGATATTCATCTTTGTCTTATCTGAAAACTATCCCATTTGATACTATTAAGATAGATAAAAGTTTTATAGATGATATCGAACACAGTAAACAAGAAAAACTCTTTATCAATATGATCATAAATATCGCAAATGAGCTAGGACTCAGTGTCGTTGCTGAAGGAGTAGAGACGAAAGAACAACTTGAGTATCTCAGGAATATGGGCTGTGAAATGTATCAGGGTTTTTTATGTTCAAAACCTCTTCCCGAAGAAGAATTTGAAAAATTGTTTATGTTGCATAATGGACCAATAAAAGATATATAGCTAATGGGTAAACTCTACATATAAATAGTGATTTTATAGATAACTTCTTAAGTGTTTAAAGCTGGTTGTTTCTCTGTGTATATTTGCTGATATTGATATACTTTGCTGTTTGTGATCTTTGGAGCAAATTACGCTATACTGGTATCCATAAGGTTGATTTACGCTTTTATCTTTAGCTTTATTTTGATAAAAGTATTTTTCAGAAAGGACAGTGTAAAACACTCAATATAATTTTATGCAAAACATATCTTTGATAAAAAACAGTTTTAAAAACAGGGCTTATAACAAGCACTTTCATAGTACCTACTCCATATCTCTTATCACAAAAGGGAGTTGCAATTTTCAAAATAATAGACTCAGATACAATGCTTCAAAAGGCATGGTGAGAGTCATAAATCCTTATGAAATGCATGAGATATACAGTAGCAGTTGGGAACATATAAATCTCGTATTGAGTGCATATCTTGTCCGTTTGATCTCTAAAGACTTTAAAGATAATAGATTGTATTTTAAAACTATCATACAAGATAGCAAACTCTCTTTGGATTTACAAAATCTTTATGCAAAAAAAAGTTTTATAGATGAAGAAGTTAAACATATAGTAAAGTATATGTTGCTAAATTACTCCGGCTCAAATCAAAATGCAGATGCTCTACATGCAGAGAAGTTTGAACTGCAAAAAGCCATAGAGTATATATATCAAAATGCAAATAACAAGAACCTTGCCTTAGATGAGATAGCTTCTTTTGTTGGATTGTCTAAGTACCATTTTTTGAGGATTTTCAAGCAACACTTTGGTTTAACCCCGTATAAATTTATACAAAATATCAAGATAAACAATGCAAGAAGAATGCTTTGTTCAGATATACCTCTATCTCAAATCGCCCAAGAGTGTGGTTTTTATGATCAATCTCATCTAATAAAGTCATATAAAAATTTTTATGGGCATACACCCTCGAAGATAATCACCAAATAGCAATAATCTACTATACGAAAAAACAAAACAGATATATAATTTTGCCATGGATTTACACAACTATTTAAACTATATGCTTATAGCATTTTTTACCATCACATCTCCGGGAGCTGCTATACTTTTGGCGATAAATACTGCTATAAGCCTCAATCTTAGAGCAGTTTTTATCTCTGCAATCGGAAATATACTAGGACTCTTTATGCTCTCAAGTATTGCGATGTTTGGAGTGGGAGTTTTACTGAAAAGCTCAGTAGTTTTTTATACAGCTTTAAAGATTACAGGAGCTTTGTATCTAGCCTATCTAGGAATCAAACAGATGAGAAACAACCACACAAGTCTGCACCTTGCAAAAGAGTCAAAACACAAAAGATACAGTGCCAAGAAAGTTTTCAAAAGAGGTTTTTTAGTAGCCGTTACAAACCCAAAACCGATACTTTTCTTCAGTGCTGTATTTCCTTTGTTTATGGAAGAGAGCAGAAGCATAACACTGCAATTTTTCATAATGACTGCAACATTTATGAGCATATCATTTTGTTCGCTGATGTTTTACGGCTACATATCCAAAAGTGCAAAACCATGGTTTTTTGATGAAAATAAGCTAAAAATCTTTTATAAAATTTCAGGAGGATTGTTTATACTAATGGGAATTGGCTTGATATTGGTATAAACTATGGGTGAGGAACTTTTATCCTCGAGTTTAGGCTCCAAGCTGTTAGTATCATCAGTATAATAATGGATGAAGTAGAGAATAATCCAGCAAGGTTTCCCAGGTAAAATACCCATAAAAGTATAGCGCCAAGTGGTGTTGGAACTCCGGTAAAGAATTTCTCTGCTTTTCCTGTTTCAGCGTTTATGTTGAATTGGATCAATCGTCTAAGCCCCGAAATCACATAGTAGATGCTTGCGATTCCGGCGATAAAAAGCCAAAAACCACTTAAATTTGCTAGATAAATAGCTTGAAATATAAAAAATACAGGCACCAAAACAAAACTTAAAAAGTCCGCAAAGCTGTCTAGTTGTATGCCAAATTCAGTAGAGAGATCGTGCTTTCTTGCTATTTTGCCATCCATGATGTCAAACGCACCGCCAAGCCATGCAAAAACCGCAGCCCATAAAAAGATATTTTGTGATATGAGATAAGTTGCTATCAAACCCGCTGCTATGTTTGAAAAAGTAATCAAATTTGCAAGATTGAAATGTGAATGGCTAGAGTATAAAAATTTCATATGGTTATCCCTTTTTAAAAATCGATATTATATCACAGAAAAAATTTGACAGGTTTAAAAAGCTAGGTTAAAATAACCTTATTACTTCGCCAAGTAAATATATAAAATAGGTCAAATATCATGATAAAAACAGATTTCAATGATGAAGAGATAGAAAGGTATGCCAGGCATATCATACTTAAGGATATCGGTATAGAGGGTCAGTTGAAACTTTTAAATTCCAAAGTTTTGATTGTAGGAGCAGGAGGATTGGGAAGTCCGGCAGCTTTGTACTTGGCGGCTGCAGGAGTTGGAACAATAGGGATAGCTGACGGTGATGTAGTGGATTTGAGCAATCTCCAAAGACAGATAATTCACACCACTGATGATATAGGCATAGCAAAAACCAAATCTGCTAAGCAGAAGATGAAAGCTCTCAACCCGGGTATAAATGTCATTACTTATGATAAGTTTCTAAATGCTTCAAATATTTTGGATATCGTAAAAAAGTATGATTTTGTTATAGATGGAGCCGATAATTTTGCTACAAAATTTTTGATAAATGACGCTTGTGTATTGGCCGATATTGCTTTTTCTCATGGTGGTATTTTGAGGTTTATCGCTCAGACTATGACTATTGTTCCGCATGAGTCGGCCTGTTATGCCTGTGTGTTTGATGCTCCACCACCAAAAGACAGTGTACCAACTTGTTCGCAAGCCGGAGTTTTGGGTACGGTTGCCGGAGTGCTTGGTAGTATACAAGCGACTGAAGCAGTAAAGTATCTGACAGGCAATGGAGAGCTTTTGATAAACAAACTTCTTATAGCAGATATGATGGGTATGGATTTTGATAAGGTAAAATTCCAAAAAAATCCGGAGTGTAGAGTGTGCGGAAAAAATGGCATTAAAAAATTAAGTGATTATGAGCAAAACAGTTGTGAGGTGAAGATATGAGTAGTATAAAAAAAGATTTTAGAGGTATTAAATGTCCCGTGAATTTTGCCAAGACAAAGCTGGTTTTGGCAAGCATGAAAAAAGGTGAGATTTTAGAGCTTCTCATAGATGATGGCTCAGCTATAGAAAATCTTCCGGGTTCAGTTGAAAAAGAGGGACATAAAGTACTCTCAAAAGAGCCTGTGGGTGATGGCGGTTGGTGCATAAGCATAGAGAAATGAGACTTTTTATAGATGGAGATGCCTTTCCAAATCTTTTAAAACCCATAGTTTTAAAGGCGATAGAGAGATTGGACCTGGAGACTTATGTTGTTTCAAATAAAAAGATAAACATAGGAAAATCAAAATATATCACCTATATAATTGTCAAAGCAGGAGCAGACGAGGCGGACGATCATATAATCGATATGCTTGATGAGGGAGATTTGGTTATCACTGCCGACATACCGCTAGCTGACAGAGTGATAACAAGAAAGGCCCATGCCATAGATCACAGAGGTGAGCTTTACAGCGTAGATAATATCAAACAATACTTGGCTATGAGAGATTTGATGCAAGCTATCAGAGAGAGTGGCGAGATGACAAAAGGTCCGTCAGCTTTTGATAAAAAAGATGCCCAAAAATTTGCAAATCAGTTAAACTCTTTCCTTATTAAACACCAAAATTCTAACCAAATAAATCAAAAACAGTGGTTAGGTACTTAAGAGCAAAACATCTAAAACAAACCTTCCAAAATAGATTTAAAAGAATGGTTAAGCACTTATAAGTTTTACCGAATTTGTTGTGTAATGGATTTTATCAATTTTTTTGTTTTTTGCAAAAGTGCTTTTTAATTTTAGATATTATACTTAGGTGGAAAATTTTGCATAAAAATCCTTTATAATATATGTGGAATTATCATCTTTGTTTTTTGTTTGTACTTCTTGTAATTTGGTGTTTTTTTACTCCAAAGTTTTTCCTCTTTGTTAGCCTTTAGAAAGAGTGACAAAAGCAATAGAAGATATATGGTGATATTTATAATGTTTAAGTCAAAAATGACGATACCAAACATCATGAGAGCCACCGAAAAGTACATGGGATGTCTTATATACCCATAGACACCATGAGTCACTAACTCTGCACCGTCTTTTATCTCCGGGATGATGTTGAAATTGTGAAGTTTATTGTTGTATATTGCATAAATCCCTATGATAAATCCAACTACAAATATACTCAAAGGGACTATCTTTGAAGTAAATGAACTGTTTAAAAAGAGAAGTATAAACGCAAGCAAATACTGCATCGATACTAAAAAATAGGAGTATAACTTTTCTTTCATATACTAATTTTAGCAAAAAATAGTAAATTTATCATCTATTTATATAAAAGTTGTATAATTTTATCTTGTATTTGGCAAACGGTGGGCAAAAGCCTCAATTCAAACTTTTTAATCTTATATTTGATTCACAATGAATCTTCTTAAAATATGGAAAACAAAAGGATGGAAAACAATTAAGAGTCTAACTCTTATGGAAAACAAAGAAATGGAAAACAAAAATGGAAAATACACCCCAATACTTATTTACAAGTGAAGTCGTAAGCCCGGGTCACCCGGATAAATGTGCGGATATCATAGCTGACAGCATCGTTGATGCTTTGATAATTGCTGATTCGAATTCAAGAGTTGCCAGTGAAGTTTTTGTCGCCGGTAAAAATATCATAATAGGCGGTGAAGTTAAAACTTCAGCCCCATTAGATACAAAAGATTATAAAAAAATAGTAAAAGATGCTCTTATAAAGATAGGATATGATGGAAAATCAGCTTTTAGCAAGAAGCAGTGTTTGCATCCTGAGGACGTAGAGATTCAAGTTTTGTTAAACAGGCAATCAGCTGACATATCTCAAGGGGTTGATCAAAAAACAGGCGAGATAGGAGCAGGTGATCAGGGTATCATGTTTGGTTTTGCTACAAATGAGACAGCAGATTTTATGCCCTCAGCCATCACTTATGCGAGGATGATTTGCGATAAAGTATATAATTATGCACTCCAACACAACCAAAAACTGGGAGTGGATATAAAAACTCAAGTTACCATAGACTATGGAACTAAAGAGAATTTTGAAAATTGTCTGCCTCA
Source organism: Sulfurospirillum sp. (assembly GCA_045047115.1). Classification (GTDB taxonomy): domain Bacteria; phylum Campylobacterota; class Campylobacteria; order Campylobacterales; family Sulfurospirillaceae; genus JAADIZ01. The sequence continues at coordinate 34,427 of JASFYR010000010.1, read as the reverse complement.
AAAGATTCATACGATTGTGGTTTCAGCTCCGTCGGTTGAAGATATGCCTATAGAAGAAGTGAGAGAACTCTTAAAAGGTTTGATAGATGATACTGGGCTTCCTCCAAGACTTTATGATCCTGAAAATACAATACTACACCTAAACCCAACAGGAAGATATGTAAATCACAGTTCCTTGCATGACTCAGGTTTGACAGGACGAAAATTGATAGTTGACAGTTTTGGCGGATACTCTCCGATAGGTGGAGGAGCACAAAGCAGTAAGGATTACACGAAAGTTGACAGAAGTGGTCTTTATGCAGGAAGATGGATAGCCAAACATATAGTAGCAAGCGGTTTGGCTAAAAAATGCTCAGTACAACTCTCTTACGCTATCGGTGTGGCAAAGCCGGTTTCAATCAGCGTAGATACTTTTGGTACACATACAAGTGTGAGTGATGATGTTTTATCAAATTTTGTTTTGAACACATTTGATTTGACTCCAAGATGGATAACGGAAAGATTTGGCTTGGACAAGCCCAGTAAGGAGACTTTTTTGTATGCTGATGTGGCAGGAAGAGGGCAAGTTGGACAGAGTGATTATCCATGGGAAAAGCTAGATGCACTAGAGCTCTTTGAGGCTTTGAAATAGTCTTAATATAAAGAGGATGATATGAAGATAAAAACTTCACTTTCGGTAGTGATTCGCATTTTACTGTGGATTTTTTTACTCTTAGGGGGTGCTATATATGGAATCTTTGCCGATATTGAAGACCCTGTTTGGCATAGCTGTATCTTTCATATCATCTCTTTCATATTGGGCTGTATCGTTTTGCTTTATGCTTTCAGATCCGCGGCAAACGGCGGAAGAGAGTTGAAAAAAGGGCGAGTTGGAGATATACCAAGACTGGAGACAAATCATCTTGTGACAACGGGTATATATAGTTGTATGAGACATCCTATGCTTTTTGGATTGACCCTTTTGCCTTTGGGTGTTGCCCTTATAGTCGGCTCGCCTACTTTTATCTCTATTATAGCTCCACTTGAGATGATTTTTATAATCTTTATGGTGATTATTTTTGAAGAGTGGGAAGTGAGAAAAAAATTTGGCGATGAGTATAGAGAGTACGCCTCAAAAGTACCGATGATAAGCTTTAAAAAAGAGTGTTTGGATAAGCTCTTTGGAAAAACACAAAATAAGAACTGATTCCCTATGGTCGGATAACTCCGCTTATGCCACCATTTGCGCTGTGGTAGATGGTGATGTTATATCTTTTAGCGTAAAATTTTAGCAGCAGGTGTTGTAGAGTCGGCTCTATCGAGGGCTTAAACCATGCATTGTTGCTGATGGCTATCATCTGTTTCGGGGCATTTTCAAAGAGTCTGTCTGTTGTTGCTTCAAAGCAGACAGCACTTCTGAATTTTATGCCTTTTATCGTAAAATTTTTTGGTTTTTTAGCTCTTGAATAATCATTTGCCGAGTTAAAAAATATCTTGTTTATAAATCTGTTTAAAAATGACGGCAGAGGTATCTCTTCGCCAAAAGGTACGAGAGTTACTTTGTGTGCTATATTCATCACTCCGTTTGAAAAGTGATATGACGAGTTGTATATTTTATGATTTTGATATGTCAATCCACCTGCTACTATATCTATATGAAATGATAGTTTTTTCAGTGTTTCAATCTCACACTCATGTAGATTCAGGTATTGAGGAAAGGCACTCTCTGGAAATATGATGAGGTCATATCCTTGTTTAATTGCACTTGATATTTGAATAAAATTCTCTTTTACCAAACTGTTCTCAAATCTCTTATTCCACTTATCTCTTTGGTTTATGTCACTTTTTATGATCTTTACATGTAGAGGTAATTTTTGAGTGTTCATCTTTTGTTGCCACATACAGGCAATAAGCAAAGGGATGCAGAAGAGTCTGTAATATTTTGGTAATTTTATCATAAAAAGTATGGCTATCAAAAAAAGAGCATAAGAGTAGATTTGAGTGCTAAAATAAGTATCTATCAGACTTAACTCTAACTTTAACCAGTTGAACCCAAATGGTGAAAAAAAACTGAGTCCAAAAAATAAAAAAGCTCTTATGAGAATGTTGTTAAAAAGTCCTATTATGCCAAATATGACTCCATAAATCAGAGCAATTATAAGTATAACAAAGGGTATGAGATATTCCAAATCGTAGTATCTGAAACTAAGACTTATCCAGTAAAACCAAAATATTCCTATAAAAAAACCACTCCAAAAAAGCCCTTGTTTATTGATTTTAAGAAGCAGATAAAATCCCAAGATTACCAAAATAGAATTTAATATTTTTGAATGAATATTGAAATATTCAAGATATATAAAAATAGAGAGACAAAAAGCAGTAACAAAGCCTTTTATTATATAAGAAATGGTAAAATAATCTCTTAAAATTTTTACATAAAAGGATTTACATGCAAGGCGGTTCAAATATGCTGACTTCTTTACTACCATTGATCGTACTTTTCGCGATTTTTTATTTTTTGGTTATAAGACCTCAACAAAAACAAGCAAAGCAACATAAGGATATGATTGCCGGTCTCAAAAAAGGAGACAAGGTTATCACAAATGGCGGACTTATATGTGAGGTTATCAAACCTGAAGAGAATTTTATCAAAGTTTCACTTAATAATGATGTAACGGTAAAAATCTCAAAAGAGTATATAGCAAAGAAAATAGATGAGTAAAGGTGGATTAAATTACCGCTTGGTGATTTTTTTCATTGCAATTGTATTTGGGGTGGGCTTCTCACTGCCTACCTTTTTGCAAACCGACAAAGGCGACAAAATATCCTTGGGACTTGATCTTCAGGGTGGTTTGCATATGCTTCTAGGCGTAAAAACTGATGAGGCCATAAAATCAAAAATGAAATCAATCGCTTCAAGCATAAAATTTTTTACAGATAACAATGACATTGTTATTGATAATCTAAGAGTTAAGGATGATTTGGTTACTTTTACACTTTTGGATGGAGATGAAGAAAAAAATCTTGATGCTATGATCAAAAAAATTCCTGGAATCCAAATAAACAAAGATAAGCTCTCTTATGTTCTAAGTCTAAGCAATCAAGAAAAAGCAGCGACTAAAAAGTTTGCTATCTCCCAAGCAGTTGAGACTATCAGAAACAGGCTTGATCAATTTGGACTAAGTGAGCCAAATGTTGCAAAACAGGGAGTAGATAAGATACTTGTTGAGCTACCGGGTATCAAAACCATAGAGCAAGAGAAGAGGGCAAGAGAACTTATAGCCAAAGCAGCTCATCTCCAGTTGATGGCGATAGACGAAAAAAGAGCTGATCAGGCAAACAATATGAGTGAAGATGAAGCGGCAAGTTACGGAGATGTGATACTACCCGATTCCAAAAATCCAAAAATCAAACATATAGTAAAAAGTGTTCCGATTTTAGATGGAAGTATGCTTACAGATGCAAAAGTCGGCTTTAGCAATATGAATCAGCCGGTTATCAACTTTACTCTAAACAGTGAAGGTGCTAAAATATTTGGTGACTATACAGCCAAAAATGTTGGAAATCATTTAGCGATTGTTCTTGACAATAAAGTCTATTCGGCTCCGGTTATCAGAGAGAGAATTGGTGGAGGAAGCGGACAGATAAGTGGTGGTTTTACAGTCAAAGAGGCACATGATGTGGCTATTGCGCTAAGAAGCGGGGCTCTTTTGGCTCCTGTAAAACTGCTTGAAAAACGAAGTGTGGGACCAAGTCTTGGAGCAGACAGCATCAAAGCAAGTATGCTGGCTCTTATAACAGGTTTTGTGCTGGTATTTTTATTTATGATAGTTTACTATGGTATGGCCGGACTCATCGCAGATGTAGCGTTGTTGGTAAATCTCTTTTTGGTGATAGCCATCATGGCTTTGTTTGGTGCGACTTTGACACTTCCGGGTATGGCAGGTATCGTCCTGACAGTCGGTATGGCAGTTGACGCCAATGTTATCATTAATGAACGCATAAGAGAGCTCTTCCGTGAGGGCAAAAGTGTTGCCCAGGCTGTAGAGAAGGGTTATGCAAATGCTATGAGTGCCATCTTGGATGCAAATATCACGACACTTATCGCAGCGGTAGTGCTTTATGCATACGGAACGGGTCCTATCAAAGGATTTGCTGTTACTATGAGTATTGGTATTTTAGCTTCTATGCTTACTGCTATTTTAGGAACGCATGGTATATATCAGTATTTGATGCCGTACATTGAAAAAAGTAAAAGTTTGCCATTTTGGTTTGGCGTAAAGAGAGGTAAGTGATGCAGATATTTTCAAAAGATAAGACCTATGATTTTATGGGAAAGAGTAATTTTTTCATATCAATTTCACTTGTTTTGATGCTTGCATCATACTTCTTTTTGTATACAAAAGGTTTAAATTACGGTATAGATTTTTCTGGTGGAACTGTTGTTCAGGTAAAGTATGATTCAAAAGCTCCTATTAAAAAGATAAGAGAAGCGATAGGGAAAGATAAAGTCTTTGCAAATGCAACCATCACGGAATTTGGCTCACCGGATGAGATAATAATTCGTTTTGCGACAACAAGTGGCAATGTAAGTACTGATGCCGGAGACAAGATTAAAAACTTACTTAAAGGTACAGGAAAATTTGAGATAAGAAGAGTTGATATAGTTGGACCAAAAGTTGGAGGAGAGCTTCGTGAAAAGGGCATAATGGCGATGGTGATGTCAATACTCGCTATTTTGATATATGTCGGATTTAGGTTTGAGTGGAGATTTGCTCTGGCATCTGTTGTGGCACTGGTGCATGACATATCTATTGCAATGGGTGCGATTGCACTTTTTCAGGTAGATTTCAATCTTGATGTTTTGGCAGCTCTTTTAACCCTGCTTGGTTACTCATTGAACGATACGATTATTGTTTTTGACAGGATTAGAGAAGGGATTGGCGATACGAAAGACATGAATCTTTTTAATGTCATCAATGACTCTGTGTCAAAAACACTTTCACGAACGATACTTACATCTTTAACAACATTTTTTGTTATTTTAACACTATTTTTATTAGGCGGAGAGATTATATACAGCTTTAGTTTTACACTTTTGGTTGGTATTATAGTTGGAACTTATAGTTCTGTTTTTGTTGCATCTCCTATGTTAAAATGGTTAGGTTTTGATCTTAAAGATTATAAAGAGAAACAGCTGGCAAAAGAGAAAAGAAGAGTTGAAAGAGAAAAGATGAGAGCGCAATACGAAAAAGGCTTGATGTAGATACAGAATTTAGCCTGGATGTCTTCAGGCTAAATTATTTTAGGAGGCAGAGTTATGGATTGGGGAAAAGTAATATACATTTTTTTTGCATTGATGAGCTTGACTACAACAGCCGGTTTTTTGTATGAAGACAATGGAACAGCTCTTTTTATAGCTGCAAGTATAAATATAATCTCTACACTTCTAAAAATCGGTGTTAAAAATATCCTTTCAGCTGAACTCTTTGCAAGTTCCCTTGTAGCAGATTTACATCTGATTCCCGCATACATAATGTTTGAGATAAATGGCAATGTCCGAATGGCAATAGCATTTGCGATAGGTGCCATAATAGCAAATATATTTTCTATATCTTTGGTTTTGATTGAAGCAGCAAAGACAAGAGAAGAGTTTTAAAAGATAGATAAAATATATATTTTACCGCGATAAATATGGAGTAATATATGGAATACAATGTTTCACAAATAGAAAAAAAGTGGCAAAAGTATTGGCTGGAAAATGATTCATTTGAGCCAAGCAGCGATTTTAATAAAGAGAAAAAATACATACTCAGTATGTTCCCATACCCTAGCGGAAAGATACACATGGGACATGTTAGAAACTACAGCATAGGTGATGCGATAGCGAGATTTAACCGCAAAGAGGGTTATAATGTTCTTCATCCTATCGGTTGGGACTCTTTTGGTATGCCTGCTGAAAATGCTGCTATCAAACACAAGACCCATCCTAAAATTTGGACATATGAAAATATAGACTATATGAAAAGAGAGCTTAACTCTCTTGGACTCTCGTTTTCTCAAAAAAGAGAGTTTGCTACAAGTGATCCACTCTACACCAAACATGAACAGAAGATTTTTATAGATATGTTTGAAAAAGGTTTGGTTTATCAAAAAAGTGCATCTTTAAATTGGTGTGATACTTGTCATACTGTTTTGGCAAATGAACAGGTAGAAGACGGAAAATGTTGGCGATGTGACAGTGAAGTAGTCCAAAAAGATATGGCAGGATATTATCTTAAAATCACACAGTATGCCCAAGAGTTATTGGACGATCTTAAGACTTTAGAAAAAGGTTGGCCAAGTCAAGTTTTAACTATGCAAGAGAATTGGATAGGTAGAAGCGAGGGTTTGGAGTTTGATTTTGCACTTAGCGAAGAATCTAAAAAGAAGCTAAATAACAATTTTGATAAGTTTAAAGTCTTTACAACAAGGCCAGATACTATATATGGAGTGAGCTACTCTGCTCTAGCGCCTGAACATGATATAGTAAAGTATCTAGTAGAGTATAAGCTGTTGAGTGAAGAAAAAATACAAAAGATAAAAGATATGCAGTCTCTCTCTTTAAGGGATAAGACTATGGTTGAAAAAGAAGGTCTCTATCTTGAACTCGATGTTCTTCACCCCCTTACAAAAAAAAGAGTTCCTCTTTGGGTGGCAAATTTTGTTTTAATTGAGTATGGAGGAGGTGCTGTTATGGCAGTTCCTGCTCATGATGAGAGAGATTTTGAATTTGCTAAAAAGTATGATTTGCCTATAGTTCAAAGCATAGAAGATAAAAAAGAACCCTTCGATGGATCTAGGGCTATTACCGAATATGGGTACATGGTGGATTCTGGTAAATTTACCGGGCTTAGCAGTGACGAGGGTAAAAAAGCAGTTATTGCGTTTTTTGAAGAGAGTGGCTTGGGTAAAAGGGTTGTAAACTATAAATTAAGAGACTGGGGTATCAGTCGTCAAAGGTATTGGGGTGCGCCGATACCTATGATTCACTGTCCAAAGTGTGGTTTGGTTCCTGAAAAAAGTGAAAATCTTCCTGTTGCACTTCCTGATGATATAGAGATAACAGGAGAGGGGAATCCTCTCCAAACTCATCTTACCTGGAAATATACAAAATGTCCTAAGTGCGGAAGTGATGCTTTGCGAGAGACGGATACGATGGATACATTTTTCCAGTCAAGCTGGTACTTTTTGCGTTATACTACAGATCCATCTTTATGGGAAAAGGTAGCGTTTGATAAAAAGAGTAGTGATTATTGGATGAATGTTGACCAGTATATCGGAGGAATTGAGCATGCGATACTACATCTTTTGTATTCAAGATTTTTTACAAAAGTTTTAAGAGACATGGGTATGCAAAGCAGTGATGAGCCATTTAAAAATCTGCTTACCCAAGGCATGGTCTTAAAAGATGGCTCAAAGATGAGCAAATCAAAAGGCAATACAGTTGATCCTGATGAAATTATCAAAAAATACGGAGCAGATACGGCAAGACTTTTTATACTCTTTGCGGCACCTCCCGCCAAAGAATTGGAGTGGAATGACAGTGCAGTTGAGGGAGCTTTTAAGTTTATAAAGAGGTTTGCTACAAGAGCAGATATGGCTGGCAAGTGTACAAAGTTACCAGAAATTGAACACGCAAAACTTTCAAAAAAATCAAAATATGCCAGAAAAAAGGTCTATGAAGCTCTTAAAAAATCAAATGAGATATATAGGGGTTCATATACTTTTAACACTCTCATAGCTGCTTCAATGGAAGCATTAAATGCACTAAATCAGCAAGATAATGCTTTGGTTTGGAGTGAAGGTTACTATATACTTTCAAATATCTTGGAGCCTATTATTCCTCATATATGTTGGGAAATTAGTGAAAAACTTTTTGATTTAAAAAACTTTGCTAAAATAGAGTTGATTGAGGAAGTCTTCAAAGAGGATACTATTTTGCTGGCAATTACGGTAAATGGCAAGAAAAGATCTCAGATAGAAATTGAAATGGGACTGGAAAAAGACGAGATACTCAAAATTGCAAAAGAAGAAGTCTCAAAGTGGCTGGAGGATAAAACTATCATTAAAGAGATATATGTACCAAATAAACTGATAAATCTGGTGATAAAATGAGAAATCTGTCTCTTTTTGTGATACTTTTTTTCTTTATCGGGTGTGGATATAAGCCCAGTTCATTTTATACAAAAAGGGTTTTAGGGGAAAACATACATGTCGATGCCAAGATCAGCAGAAAAGACCCAAAAAACAGTGTTTTGATCAAAGATGCCGTAAATGAGGCCGTAGTAGGTAGATTTGGAGCTAAGCTAAGCGGTAAGAAGAGTGCAGATACCAATCTTGTAGTAAGTATCGGTTCGGTTAACTTTACACCGACAGTTTACGATAAAAACGGATATGTTATCGCTTACAAGACGGTTGTTATGCTAAATGCCAGTTTTAAAACGCAAAGTAATACTATAAAAAAATTTACTACGGTTGGTGAATTTGATTTTCCTATTGAGGCAAACAGTGTAATTTCTGACACAAAAAGATTTGAGGCCATAAAAAATGCCTCCAAGGATGCGATAAATGAGATAATTTCTAAAATCTCCATTATGGGGATTATGAGTGGAAATAGACAAAAAAGAGCCATAAAAAGAGATATTAAAGTTTATCTTGAATAGAAACAAGGATTTGACATGGCAAGTACTATCAATGAAATTATAAAAGAGAGTATAGAGACACTAAGAAAAGAGAATCTAAATCTAACTCCTGATAATTATACTAAATATTTTTGCAATGTGGCAAAAAAAAGAGGTGTTTTGGTAGAGGATTGCCGAAAAATAGAGAAGTTCATAAAAAAACTTGATGGTACGGTTCAACATGATTTGGAGAAATTTAAAGTAAGTACTGTTGATGAGCTTCTTACATTTTTAATTACAAAAGTAAACAGAGCAAACGAGAGTGATAGTGTTAAAATTATCAACTCTTTGGTTGTTTTATGCAAAAGAGTTTTGCAGGCTACCACTCTTTTGCATGATAAAAAAGCAAGAGAGCTTGCAAACGCCTCTTTGGCAAGAATGGACTTTAGTCAAAATTTAAAGTCTGTTGATTTGATTAAAAACAAATGGTTTGATTTTATAACAAGTTATGATGATGATTTCTTGCATCAGTTGGATATGTACGGATATGTCGACAAAGATGATTTGGAAAAAATGGTCAAAGATATAATAAAAATAATCCAAAAAGAGGATGAAGGTGCTATATATAAAAAATTAGCCCCTTTGGTTATCGCAAGCCTTGCCCCTTCCATAGCCTCGAGTATGAATGATGATTTGGCATCTATATCATATAAATTGAGAAATGATCCGATATCACTTGGTACCAAAGCCATCCAAAATGAAATTAAGCATTTTATTAAAAAACGAATAGACATAGACAATGAAGAGGTAAGAAACAAAATTTCTGCACTGGACAAGTTGCTTGATGAGATAAATAAGAGAATTTTTGCTTTAATAGACAGTAGTGAAATCAGCAATAAGCAAGTAACAAATATAAAAAAAGATTTGCAAAATATAAATTTTTCAAAAGACAGTTTTGAAGTAGTTCGTACAAAACTTGTTCATATCGCTACATCTTTAGAGACAGAAACAAAAAATCTAAGCAATAAAATGAAAAAGAATCAAGATACCATAAAAACGCTCCACAATAGGGTCCGGGGTTTAGAAAAGGCACTGATCGCGGTTAAAAAAGAGGTTAAAGTGGATTATCTGACTCATGCAGCGACAAAACGAGCACTGGAACAAGAGTTAAAAAAAGTAGAAGAATCTTATAGTAGATATAAAACAGAATACTCCTTGTGTTTTTTAGATATCGATCATTTTAAGATGGTAAACGATACATACGGGCACGAGGCAGGAGATGTTATACTTGCAAATATCGGAAGAATTCTTAAAAAGTACATAAGACAGACTGATTTTGTCGGCAGGTATGGCGGAGAAGAGTTTTTAATTATATTGCCAAACATTGATGTGAAACAGGCGTTTTATTTTTCAAATAAGATCAGAGGTATTATAGAGTCATATAAGTTTATGTATAAAGATGAAAGAATCAAGATAACAGTAAGTTGCGGTCTTTCTCAAAGAAGCAAACAAGTCTCTTTAAAAGATGCAGTGGAAACAGCAGATAAAATGCTTTACAAGGCAAAAGGATCTGGGAGAAACAAGGTTTTACCTGATTTTTCATGACTTTAAAGCAATATTTGGACAACAAGCCTCTTTATTATGATGAGATTGATTACTCGCGAATGCCAAGAGCTTATGAGAGTGTAAAAAACCATATCAAATTTCCAAAAATTATACAAATAGTTGGCACAAACGGCAAAGGCAGCACAGGTAGATTTATGGCGCAGATGCTTTTGAAGCAAAATTTGTCTGTTGGTCACTACACATCACCTCATATTTTTAATTTTAATGAGAGAATATGGCAAAATGGAGAAGATGTTAGTGATGATATTTTACAAAAGGCGCACGAGAGGCTCCAAGATATACTTCCCGATATATTTATTGATACACTCTCGTATTTTGAATATGCAACTTTTCTGGCTATATTGATTTTTTCAGAACAGTGTGATTATGTAGTATTTGAAGCAGGACTTGGCGGTGAGTTTGATGCTACTACTGTTTTTCCGAAAATCTTGAGTGTTGTAACACCGATAGGATATGACCATAACTTTTTTTTGGGAGATACTATAGAGGAGATTGCTGGCACAAAGATAAACAGTATCGAAAATAAGGTATTACTCTCCAGGCAGTACGAAAAAAGTGTATATGAGGTTGCAGAAAATATAAGTGAAACAAAAGGCGCAGAGCTGTTTTTGGCTCAAGATACCTTATCGCAGAGTGAAAAATCTTCTATCAAAAAATATGTCAAAGAAAATGAATTACCTTCTTTTCAAGAGTTAAATCTTCAAACTGCCTACAGTGCTGTAAAAATTTTGGGTTTCAATGTGGATTTGAAAGAGTTGGATTTATCTGTTATGGCGGGGCGTTGCCAAAAAATAGCCAAAAATATCACTATAGATGTCGGACACAATATCATGGCTGCCAAGATGTTAAAAGAGAATTTTAGAGGCAAGAAAGTAACTCTTATATATAATAGTTTCAAAGATAAAGACTATAAAAAAATAATCGATATTTTGACTCCTGTTATAGATAAAATTGAGATTATACAGATGGAAAACCAAAGAGGTATGGCTACGGAAGAGATTGTTGATATATGCAAACAAAGAGACTTGGAGCTAAGTATGTTTGATGAGATAAAAAAAGATAAAGAGTATTTGGTTTTTGGCTCGTTTGCAGTGGTGGAGAAATTTTTAAAGGATTGTTTTGAAAAGTAGATTTACTATTACCATATCGGACATATATGGTTCAAAACACTATCTGTTGCATCAGGTGATAAAAAAAATTGTTTTATATGTTGTGTTACTTATCATCTTATTGATAGTATTTGGGTCTTTTTTTATATCATTTTTGATGTATGAGGTTGATTCTGCACAATCAAAAAAAGTGATAGTGGAAAACGAATATAAAAAACTTCAAAAAAGTAATTTAAAACTCAAAAAAGAGATAGAAGCCAAAACAAAAGAGTATGATGAAATCAGGGATAAAGTCAGTGGTATCGAAGAGTTAATCGGCTTGAAACCAGACAATAGTCTTCAGCTAAGCACAAGAGTAGAAAACATAGACTTGACAAGTATCCAAGAGCAGACGATAATGAACTACATACCAAACGGATATGTTTTGCCGGATATGAGAATCAGTGCAAAATTTGGTTGGCGCAGACATCCGATACTTAAAAAAAGAGAGTTTCATCGAGGTATTGATTTGAAAGCAGACAGGAAAACACCTGTCAAAGCTCCGGCTGATGGCGTAGTCGAGTTTGCCGGATACCATAAAAGCAGTGGATTTGGCTATCTCATCATAATCGATCATAATTTTGGATTTAAGACAGAGTATGGGCATCTTTATAAAAAGATGATAGTTAAGGCTGGAGAATTTGTCAAAAAAGGTGAAATCATTGGTTACACAGGAAATAGTGGACTTTCAACTGGTCCACACCTTCATTATGAAATAAGATTTATATCCAGGCCTTTAAATCCGATAAATTTTTTAAAATGGGATAAAAAAAATTTCAAAGAGATATTTAAAAAGGAGAAAAGGGTACCATGGGAGTCTTTAATAAGCATGATCAGCAGTCAATTTCCTCTTCAGAAACAACAATAATAGCAAAAGGTGCCAAGATAAACGGTATATTAAATTGTGAAACAAGATTGCATATAGATGGAGAAGTAGAGGGTGAAATTGTCTCTAAAAGTATAGTGACAATCGGCAATAAAGGAAGATTTTATGGAAAAATCAAGGCTGCCAAATTGATATTAAATGGCTTTTTAGAAGGTAGTGCTGATTGCGGGAGCATAGAACTGCTTGGAGGCAGTATATTTAATGGACAAACTACTTCAAAAGAGTTAATGATAGAAGCAAAAGCTACATTTGACGGACAAAGTATTATGAAGCAAGATAAAAAAATAGAAAAAGAGGAAGTGTAAACTGATACAAGCTACATGTTATGAATATTTTATAGATAAAAAAAGTGATATAAATCTCATCTGCGTCAAAGACGATAAAGAGGCATTTTTGGTTTCTGAAGTATTGGGATTTTTGGGTAAAAAAGTCTATATATTACCTGATTTAAGAGCATCTTTTGGTGACGATTTGCTTCCGTATTCTGCTGAGATCAGATCTCTTTTTTCTGCACTTAGTGGATATTATGGAGACAGGTCTGCCAAAAAAATGATAGTCTCTCCTATTCGTACACTCTTGACTCCACTTCCAAAAAAAGAGCTTTTTGCAACCAGAGTGATTGAGTTTGCCTCAAGAATTGATATAGGTACTCTAAAAGAGGAGCTCTTTTACTGGGGATACAGAATGGTAGATGTCGTAGAGGGGGTAGGCGAAGCCTCTTTCAGGGGTGATATCATCGATATATTTTCTGCAAATTTTGATAAGCCGGTTAGAATTTCACTTTTTGATGATGAGGTTGAGAGCATCAGAGTATTTGAGTGTGAATCTCAAAAAAGCTATAAAGAGGAGCTTGAAAGTATAGAGATATGCCCGGCAGTTTTTGCTCTAAATAAAAATAGTTTTAAAGAGATAAGCTCACAAATACAAACTATGCAGAGTGATAGTTTTGAAAAAGATATACACTCTTTGGGTCTTTGGGCTCTAGGAGAGTATAAAAATGACTATCTTGAGACTTTTAATATCCGCCTTGCCAAGGATTTAAGCAGCGAGATAGAGGAGATTGCGCTTTTTAATAATGATGTGAAAAAGAAGTTTTCTTCCGTGAAAACACTACCTGTTGCCACAAATTATAAGCCCATAAACATATCTTCCATAAAAGATTTTTTTGAGTTTCATAAAGATAAGAAAAAGAGGATTTTGGCTAGAAATGAAGTTTTGCTCAAACAAGCAGGATTGAGTCTAGAAGAGTCTAAATTTGAGCAGAGTCCCTTTGTTGTAAATCTTATAAGCAATCAAGAGATAATCATTTCACTAAACAGAGTCACTAAAAAGAGAAAAAGACGAAAAGCTACCATACTTCTTGATGAGCTCAAAAGCGGTGATTATGTAGTGCATGAAAATTATGGCATAGGTATATTTAGAGGTCTTGTAAACTCTAAGGTTTTAGGCTCTACGAGGGATTTTGTGCAGATAGAGTATCAAGGAGATGACAAGCTTCTGTTGCCTGTTGAAAATCTTGATGTTATAGACAGATATATAGCAAGCAGTGGAACACTTGCAGTAGTTGATAAACTTGGAAAAGGCAGTTTTGCCAAACTAAAAGCAAAAACCAGAGAAAAACTCTTTGCTATAGCTAGAGAAATCATAGATATAGCTGCAAAAAGAGAGATGGTGGAGGCTCTTAAGATCAATACAAGCAAAGAGGAGATTAAAAAGTTTCAACAAGACAGTGGTTTTATCTATACAAAAGATCAAGACAGAAGTATAGAAGAGATAAGTGATGATTTAAAGAGTGGCAAGATGATGGATAGGCTTCTTAGCGGGGATGTAGGTTTTGGTAAGACTGAAGTGGCGATGAATGCGATGTTTGCTGTTGCACTTAGCGGTTTTCAGACTATCCTTGTAGCTCCTACTACTCTTCTTAGTTCTCAACACTTTGTGAGCCTAAATGAGAGATTTAAAAAGTATGGTATAAGAGTTGAAAAACTGGATAGATTTACTCCAACTCGCCAAAGAAGTATCATACTTAAAGAGCTAAAAGAGGGAAGTCTGAGAGTTTGCGTAGGAACTCATACTCTGCTAGATAAAGAACTTAAAAATCCGGCACTTATCATCATAGATGAGGAGCATAAATTTGGTGTGAAACAAAAAGAGAAGTTAAAGAGTATGAGAGAAAATATACATATACTCTCCATGAGTGCCACACCGATTCCAAGAAGTCTAAATATGGCATTAAGCTCCATAAAACAATACTCCAAGCTTCTAACACCGCCTGATGAGCGAGAAGATGTGAGAACTTTTGTCAAAGAGTATGATGAAGTAGTAATAAAAGAGGCAATTTTAAGAGAGATTAGACGAGGAGGGCAGGTGTTTTTTGTGCATAATTGTATAGCTTCGATTGAGAGTAAAAAAAAGGAGCTTTTGGAGATATCGCCAAATTTGAAGATTTTAGTTTTGCACTCAAAAGTTTCACCAACTGTAAGTGAAAAAGAGATGTTAAATTTTCAAAATGGCAAGTATGATCTACTTCTTAGCACCTCTATCATAGAATCAGGCATACATATACCAAATGTCAATACTATCTTGATAGATGCGTCAGATAATTTTGGTATGGCTGACCTTCATCAACTTCGAGGCAGAGTAGGTAGAGGAAAAAAAGAGGGATTTTGCTACTTTTTAGTCTCAGATAAAGAGAAACTAAGCGATGCTTCAAAAAAGAGACTTATAGCCCTTGAATCAAACTCATATCTAGGAAGCGGTTCAGTTTTGGCTTACCATGACTTAGAGATAAGAGGTGGAGGAAACCTCATAGGCGAAGCCCAAAGCGGACACATAAAAAATATAGGCTACTCTTTGTATTTGAAGATGCTGGAAGATGCCATAAATGAACTTCTGAATAAAACGCCGGTGCAGACAAAAAGTGTAGATATAAAACTGAGTGTAAATGCCTATATAAATAGTGATTATATAAGTGAAGACAGAGTAAGGCTTGAGATCTACCGAAGGCTAAGTAAGTGCGAAAGCATAAAAGATGTGCTTGACATAGAAGAAGAGATGGTGGATAGATTTGGCAAGATAGATGAGATAACAGCCCAATTTTTACAAATCATAAATATCAAGATACTCGCAAGTCTTAAAGATATAGTCTCTATCTCAAACTATATGCAAAATATCACGATAAAATATAAAGATGAAAAAAAGAGCCTTCTGAAAGCAAGAAGTAAAGATGATGACGATTTGATAGATACGATATTGAGATTTTTGAGACAAAAATAATATCATATCTATTATTTCAGCTCTATTTTAAGAAGCTATCAAAGAGACAAATCCTCCCTTTGGTCTGAGCCTCTTTTGAAGTCTCTTGAGAAAATACTGACAAAATTACCTTCTAAGGAGTTATGTTTATGCCGAATGACAGTTTTGATTTGCTTGTGATGTTGAAAAATGCCGGTTATCTTAAAGAGTTGAGAGATCCTCTTTGGTGGCCTCGTAGTGGTAGTTATGAAGTTGTAGTGGGGACTATACTTACTCAGCAGACAAAGTGGGAGAAGGTTGAGAAGAGTTTAGAAAATCTTAAAAATGCCGGTGTTGACTCACTTGAAGAGATAGCAAAAATGAATAGTAAAACTCTTTCACTTCTTATAAAACCAAGCGGATTTTATAATACAAAAGCAAAGTATCTTTTGGGATTGGCTAGAAATATCATCAAGGATTTTGGAAGTTTTGAGGAGTTTTGCTCAGTGGTTGGCAGAGAGTGGCTTTTAACCCAAAAAGGAGTGGGGCAGGAGAGTGCTGATTCAATACTTTGTTTTGGATGTTTAAAAGATTTTTTTGTAGTCGATAGTTATACACAGAGGTTTTTAAAGGCTTTCGGATATGAATTTGAGAGTTATGAACAGATACAGGAATGGATGAGCGAAGGGATACTTTCAAATAGGCAAAAAATAGATGAACTATATGGAAGAAAAATGGGTTTAAATGAGATTTATGCTCTTTTTCATGGTAAAATTGTAGAGTATTGCAAGGATAACAGCAGAGGTAAAAGTGTATCTGTCAAAAATATTGGAGATTTATGAAAATATCTAAAAATTTATCCCTAAACCAAAAAGATATGCAAAATAGCAAAAAAAGCAATATGGCAAAAAATGAGATAAATACTGGAAATCCAAAAGAGATGCAAGCCAAAGATCTTTCCATTAAATCATTGCTAGATATACTTTTTAAAGATTTAATTGGTAAGCAAAAATCCAAAAATATGGTTTTGGAGATTCTTAAAGAAAAAAATATCTTGCAGAATATTAAAAGTACTACTTTAGAGTTGAAGTCTGCCGTAAATGAGATTAAAAACAATCAAATTGATCTTAAATCATTGCATTCTTTAGATAATCTGCTTTTAAATATAGATAAAATGGATGCAAAATCTTTGCAAAGATATATAGATAAATCGGGCATATTTTTGGAGTCAAAATTAGCGTCAAACTCAAAAGAGGATATTTTAAATGACACAAAAGCGATTTTTCTGCAGATTAAAGAGGAGGTCGGAGCAAAACAAGACCAGGTTTTTAAAGATATTTTTTTAAAGGTTGATAAGGTGTTGGCAAATATAAGCTACTATCAGCTTGCATCATTTAGTGTAGGTGCAAATATACTGTATCTGCCTCTTTTGTGGGAAGAGTTAGAAGAAGGGCAAATCAGCATCAAGAAACTTAAAAGGAAGAGATACTTTTGTGAAATAAATTTAAAATTAAAAGAGTATGGAAAGATAGATCTGCTTATTATGTTGTTTGATGATATAAATATAAATATTTCAATTTTTACACAAAACCTTATTTTTTTGAACTCTATGAGAGAAAATCTACAGATATTAAAGCAAGGAATAAACAGCGTAGGTTTGGTTCCTTTAAATATTTATCTCCATAATTCTTTAAAGGACGAAAAAATTAAAAAAGAGGCTAAAAGATATGCAAACAATGAACAAACAGGTACGGGAATCAGTCTGCATGTCTAAAATCAAAAAAGCAGTGGCCCTAAAATATGATAAAGAAAAAGACAGTGCCCCAAAGGTAAAAGCAAGTGGCAAAGGGGACATTGCAAAAAAAATCATAAAAATCGCCGAGAAAAATAATCTACCTATAAAAAAAGACGAAGATTTGGTGGAGCTTTTAAGTAAAGTAGAGATAGACAAAGAAATTCCGCAAAACCTATATAAAGCAGTTGCGGAAGTTTTTAGTTTTATCTACAAGATGACTAAGAGTTAAACATCTTTTTATAGTATTCATCAGCCATTCTTCCTGAATCAAAATCTATCTCGATTTCTGTCATAGCATTTTTCATGATTTTTACCCATTTTTCCTGGTCATAGTAGTATGTTGGAATTATATCATTTTCGAGTATATCCATCATGTTTTTATTGTCTAGTCTATCCTGCTCTTCTATAGGCAGATTGTGGTCTAGTTTTGGAATTGTGAAGGCATTTTTGCCGTTTCTTGCAAATTCAGGATGCCAACCGTCATCTACCGAGAAGTGGATAGAGCCGTTCATGCTGGCTGTCATGCCACTGGTTCCACTCGCTTCTCTTGTGATCCTTGGGGTATTTAACCAGATATCACTGCCTTGTTTTAAAATTTTTGACAGAGTAAGTTCATACCCTATCAAGACAGCCATATTTTTATAATGGTGAGACATATCTATGAGTTCGTTAAAGAGGTCTATCGCTCCAAAATCTCCCGGATATGGTTTTCCTGCCCAGAGTATTTGCACTGGCATATCAACCCTTCTCATCAGGTTTTCAAACCTCTCTAAATCATACTTTAAAAGTCCAGGTCTTTTATATCCTACAAATCTTCTCGCCCATACTATTGTCAATACTTCAGGATCGAATCTTTTTCCTGTTTGGTCGGCCACTATATCAAAAAGCAGTTTTTTTAAGTGTTTTTTTCTTGCCACCAGCTCATAGTCTTCGTGCTCATCAAGATTTCTTATGAGTGTTTTATCTGTCCAATACTTCTTGTTTTGTGCATTGGTAATGGATATTATCTTGCATTTGTTCTTCACATGTGCCCACATCTCGTTTGAGACTTTGGCGTGGATCTTAGATACGGCATTTGCTATTTTGGCACTTTTTAATGCCCCAACTGTTAAGCTGAAATCATCACTGTTTTGATACCCACTTATTTCTCTTATGGTTTGTATATTTAAGCCGTTAAAAAAGCCCATCTCTTGTAAAAAGTTGATATTGTGTATCTCATTTCCCGCAGCTTCAGGTGTGTGTGTTGTAAAGACTACTCTTTTGCGAACTTCATCCATATTTTGAAATTTTGAATAGAGTTCATAAACTAAAGGCAAGGCATGCCCCTCATTCATATGGTAAATGTCAACTTTATGAGTCAAAGCTTCTAATACTTTTGTCCCGCCGATGCCCAAAACTATCTCCTGCGCAACTCTTGTTTTTTCATTGCCGTCGTATAGTTTGTGAGTTATAGTTCGGGCTAGATAGTCGTTTTCATCTATATCAGTAGAGAGAAGAATAATCGGAGCTGAGCCAAAAATCTCAGGTTTGACTAAAAATGCTTTTATTTTTACATCTTTGTTGTGGATTCTTACCTTTACATCAACATCTAACTCTTCTAAAAAATAGTAAAATTTTCTAGTAAAAGTTGGTCTTAGTGTCCGATCCTCATTTCTAGTTTGATCATAATAACCAAAGCTCCAAAGAAGCCCGACACCTACAACATTTTGTTTGAGGTCATAAACACTTCTCATGTGGGATCCTGCCAAAAATCCGAGTCCTCCGGAATATATCTTCAAGGCTTGATCTATCGCAAATTCCATTGAGAAGTATGCGACTGATTTTTGGTATTTTTTATTTATATCATATGAGACGAGTTTCATTTTATTGTCCCTTTTTCACGGAAGTGAATTCCGCAAAAATTCCTCGCGACTAAAGCTTTGGCTAGCGCCAAAAATATAATGTATTTATGCGTTAAAACACAAGCTGTTGCTCTGTATCTGTTCATTTTTGATTGCCCTTTTGTAAGTTTTTATATAGTATCTGCTTGCCTAGTTCGACTCCCGGCTGGTTATAGGTGTTTATGTCCAGCATCACTCCGACAGCTGAGGTCAAGAGTTCATAATAAACTATAAGTGCCCCGATATTTTGAGGAGTCACAAAATCAAGCGTAATTATATCTGTACTAACTTTAGCATCTACTAAACTCTGCATCGTAGCGTCACATTGGGCATTTATGAGTGTATTGAAAGTTTTTAAATTGATAAAATCAGTCTTTTCTATGGCACGCAGAGAGATATTTGGTATGGTTAAATCACTACCAAAGTTTTCTACTTTTATAAATGTAACAGTTTTATCGCGAGTTCCCTCCATAACCAATTGCAAAAATGAGTGTTGATCAACTGCTCCTATCAGGCCAACAGGTGTAAGACCGACTCTTTTACCCTTGGTGTCAATCTTTCCAAGTGATTCTGCCCAGAGTTGGACAAACCATTTTGTAAAATTTTCCAAAGCATCTGCATAGGAAAACAGAACATTTATAGGAGTTCTATCTGAATTTTCACTTAAAAATAGAGCTTTTTGTAAAAGATGCTCCTCTTCTCTTTTGAAAAATCTCTCTATAAACTCTCCTGCTCCCCTAAGAAGAGCTGGTATATCATATCCTGCCATTATCAAAGGAGCAACGCCGACTGCACTCAAAACCGAGAATCTCCCCCCGACATTTAGAGGTATATTGAATTGTGTGATACCATGAAACGAAGCAAAATCACTCAAGTTTGAGCCACTATCCGTGATAGCAAAAACTCTTTTTTTATCTTTTCTACTCAAATCAAGTCCAAAATGGTTGATAACAGTTTTAAATATAGAAGTAGTCTCTATAGTGCCACCAGATTTTGATATGACAAAAAATAGTGCCTCTTTTATTTTTATCTTTTTAAGTGTTTGGTTTATGCTTATGGGGTCTGAATTTTCAAGATAGAGTATCTCTTTTGCATTACTGTATGGTCTAAGTACCATGTCAACCGCTTTTATACCCAGACTTGAGCCACCTATGCCTATGATGACTATCTGAGAAAAAGACTCAACTTGGAGAGATTGTATTTTTTTTATAATATCTTGTGAAGTCAGGGGCAGTTTGTAGTATCCTGTCTCATTGCTATTCATCTCTTGTCTCATCGCTTCAAGCGTATCTTCTATCTTTTTTTGTGTTTCATCTGTTTTTTTATAGGTGAAATTTTCTTCAAACTTCAACATCTCTTCTCCTTTAGATATACAACACTTAACGGCGGAAGTATTAATTCGAGAGTATAACTTCTGCCATGTGTTGTGGTTTTTTTGGTTTTTACTGTTTTTTTGCTCTTTTTTGCCCAACCGTCAAATCTTACATCCTGTGAGTTAAATATCTCCTTGAACTCTCCTTGTGCGTCGATCCCTACTCTGTAGCCGATATGTGGTTTGTTTGAAAAGTTACATACCACTATGACATTATCCTCTTTTTTGTCCGCCTTTCTTATAAAAGAGATAACATTTGCACTGTAGTCATTCTCATCTATCCATTCAAATCCATCTTTTTGGCAGTCGTACATGTGGAGAGCAGGCTCTTTTTTGTAGAGTCCATTTAGTTTTTTTATAAGTTTTGAGATTCCTTGATGATTTTGAGACTTAAGCAGATGCCAATCCAAACTTTTTTCATAAGCCCACTCGCTAAATTGCGCAAATTCGCCTCCCATAAAGAGGAGTTTTTTGCCGGGATGTGCATACATTAAGGAGTACATGGCTCTTAAGTTTGCAAACTTTTCTTCTCTGTTTCCGGGCATTTTGTTGATAAGTGAACCTTTCATATGTACCACTTCATCGTGACTAAGCGGGAGTATGTAATTTTCGTTATACATATAGACAAAACTAAAAGTCAAATCCTCGTGGTGGTGTTGTCTATATAGCGGGTCATTTTTCATATACTTCAATATGTCGTGCATCCAGCCCATATTCCACTTGTAGTCAAATCCCAATCCGCCTTTTTTAACCTCTCCTGTAACCTGAGGAAAGTTTGTGGACTCTTCGGCAAAGGTTATGATGTTTTCAAAGTTGTTATGCAAAGTTGTGTTGAGTTGTCTTAAAAATTTGATAGCTCCTAAATTTTCATTTCCCCCAAACTCATTTGGCAACCAATCACCATCTTCTCTAGCATAATCAAGATACAACATAGAAGCTACCGCATCCACTCTTATACCGTCTATATGGTACTTTTCAAGCCATAAGGAAGCAGAACTTACCAAAAATGCTCTGGTTTCATTTCGATCGTAGTTAAAT
This sequence comes from Sulfurospirillum sp., assembly GCA_045047115.1. Lineage (GTDB taxonomy): Bacteria > Campylobacterota > Campylobacteria > Campylobacterales > Sulfurospirillaceae > JAADIZ01. The sequence continues at coordinate 12,806 of JASFYR010000010.1, read as the reverse complement.
ATGGCACTCCCCCACTGGGGATGGTATCCAAGCCTTGGGTCTTTGTGCTCATAGAGACAAGTTCCGTCAAAATTCATCAATCCATGTCCATCAGTCACAAAATGAGAAGGAACCCAGTCAAGTATAACCCCTATGTTATTTTGGTGCATAACCTCAATAAATCTCATAAAATCCTTAGGCTCTCCAAATCTCGAAGTCGGGGCAAAATACCCTGTTGCCTGATATCCCCATGAGCCCTCAAATGGGAATTCTGTGATAGGCATAATCTCTACATGGGTATATCCCATCTCTTTTAGGTATTTGGCCAACTCAACTGCTGATTCTTCGTAGCTTAAATATCTATTGTTCTCTTCGACCTTTCTTCTCCAGGAGCCAAGATGTACCTCATATATGCAGATTGGACTTTTTTGAGAGTTTTTTTCAGCTCTCTTGTTCATCCATCTCTTATCGTTCCAGTTAAAGTTATCTATATCATAAATTCTTGAAGCTGAGTTTGGTGCAACCTCGGCATAAAATGCGTAAGGATCAGACTTGGAGGCATTTGGGTTGTCAAAGTCGTTGGATATGTGGTATTTGTAGGTATTAAACTCTTTTACGCCCTCTATAAACCCCTCCCATATGCCTGAGTTATCACCTCTTAGTCTTAGTTTGTGTATGTTTGGATTGTAGCCGTTGAAATCTCCTGTGACACTCACGCCTTTTGCATTTGGTGCCCAAGTGGCAAAGTAGACTCCATTTTTCCTCTCTCTTTGCATCAAGTGGGAGCCTAAATGTTTGTAGAGTTGCGAGTGAGTTCCTTCTTTGAAAAGATAAATATCAAGCTCACTAAATCTTGTTATATCGTAGTAAATAGGCAACATCTTATCTCTTTTTTTCTAAGGCATATCTATATACCTCTACATATTCTTTGGCAGATTTTTCCCAGTCAAATCTCTTTTTCATTGCCCTTTTTTGCATCGTTTTAAACTCTTTTTTTTCGTTTATATATACATCTATCGCCCATTTTATTGTATTGTAGAGTGCATTTGGCGTTGCATCGTAAAATTTAAAGCCGTTACTCGAAGAGCTGTTTTTATCATAATTCTCTACCGTATCATCCAGTCCGCCTGTAGCCCTTACTATGGGAAGTGTGCCATATCTAAGGGAGTATATCTGATTTAATCCGCAAGGCTCAAAGAGTGAGGGCATTAAAAACATATCGCTCCCGGCTTCTATCTGGTGGGCTAGGGTCTCATTGTATCCGGTATATGTGCCAAACTTATGTTTGTGTTTTTGGGCTTGGTCATTGAAAAAATACTCCGCCCATTTCTCTCCGGAACCAAGTATAATCATTTGAAGATCCAAATCTTTTAAGCCGTGCATGATTTGAGCTATCAGATTTATACCCTTTTGCTCTGCAAATCTACCCACAAAACCGATTAAGGGGATATTTTCGTCTACTTTTAGACCAAATTGTTTTTGCAAAGCTTTTTTGCAAGTTTTTTTCCCACTCATATCGTTTGTGTCATATTTTTTGGCTATATTTTCATCGATAGAGGGATCCCATTCACTGTAATCCACACCGTTTAGTATGCCAAATAGTTTTGCACTGTTTGCTTTTATGTGATTTTCCAGTCCGAAACCAAACTCTATTGTCTGTATCTCTTGGACATATTTTTTTGATACTGTAGTGACCGCATCCGCAGTTGAAATCCCTCCTTTTAGAGAGTTGAAGCTATCATAGTCTTCAAATTCCATAGGATTAAAATGTTCCCATCCAACTTCTAAAATATCTATGATGCCCTTGAAAAAAGTACCTTGATGTTGAAGATTGTGTATAATCAAAACCGAAGCTGTATCACCAAAGTCGTGCACAAATCTAGTTTTGCAAAGCAAAGGTATAGCAGCGGTATGCCAATCGTTTGCATGTATGATATCTGGCTTAAAACCAAGCTTTTTACAAAGCATAAAAGCAGATTTTGATAAAAAAGTAAATCGAATGTCGTTATCTTTGTATGCTCCGCCGTTTTCATCATAAAGTCCGTTTCTGCCAAAGAACTCTTCATAATCAATAAAGTAGATTGGTACTTCACTTTTTGGGAGATATGAGCTGTAGACTCCAGCCCAAAGCTCACCCATCGGACCCATAGGAATTCCTAGAGCTCCTGGCATATGAGTCAGTTTTGATTTGTCAATTTTATAGTATCTTGGCATCACGACTATTATATTGTGTCCTAGTTTTTTCAGTGCTTTGGGAAGTGCACCCGCTACATCGGCAAGCCCACCGGTTTTTGCAAACGGAACTACCTCGCTTGCGACAAAAAGTATATTTAATTTTTTCATTGTGTATCCTTTAGTGCTAAAGCACCTATTAGCGGTGCATTTTTTAGTTGGCTTTTTACAATTTTACAATTTTTTAGAGATGGTTTTAGGGTATAATTGTTTATATTTATTACGATTTTATCTACTAGATATGAATTTGCCTCTATGATTCCACCGCCTAAAACTAAAATTTCAGGGTTGAAGAGGGTTATTGTGTTGCCAACAGCATATAGTAGTGCCTCTTCAAACTCTTTTAAAATCTCTTTTGTTTTTGGGTTTGTTTCATTTTTTAGAGTCTCCAAAATTGGTTCACATTTAAGATTGTAATACTCCAGCCACTTGATAATGGCTCTTCCTGAAGCAAAATTTTCTATGCAGTTATCTCGTCCGCATCCACACTTAAAAGGTGCTTTTTTATAAGGTATATGTCCTAATTCAGCAGCTAAATTACAAGCTCCTTTTATGATTTTTCCACTATTCATGACCCCCAGTCCGAGTCCTGTTCCTATATGCAGGGCACAGATATTTTTGCTTTTTAACCTTTTTGCTTCTGCGAGTAGTGCGCAAGTTAAGTCATTTTCTATGTATAATGGTATATTGTATTTTGTTTGAAAATACTCTTTTATATTTGCGATGTCCACTTTTATATTTGGAGAGCCAATGATGATACCATCGCTGATTTGACCTGCATAAGATATACCTATGGTTTTTATATTTTTATATTTTGAAAGCACATCTTCGATAAATTTTGCCAATCCGATTTGGGCACTTTTTACATCAAAAGATTTTTGATTTTTATCATCTTTGAATATAACTGCTCTTATATTTGTCCCGCCTATATCTATAGCCAGATTCATAACAAAACTTTTTTATAGAGTTTTATATATTTTTGGGCACTCTTGGCAAATGAAAAATCACACTGCATATCAAATTTTTGTAAAACTTCTCTGTTTTTCAGCTTCAGTGCCCTATCTACTGCCAGCATAAAGGCTCTTTTTGTCGGTTTTGAAAAGATGATTCCCATTCCGCATTTTTTTGATTTTTCGTGTACGCTGTCCTCTAATCCCCCCGTGTTGTGAACTATAGGAATTGTGCCGTATCTCATAGCTATCATCTGGTTTAATCCACACGGTTCAAATAAGGAGGGCATAAGCAGAAAGTCACATGAGGCATAGAGTTGGTGAGACAGACTCTCGTCATAACCAAATATTAACTCAAAATTCTCATATTTTTTTGCAAACTCTGCAAGAGGTTTTTTGTATCTGCTCTCTCCTTCGGTTAGAATTATGAGATTTATCCTTTTTTGCAAAAAATCATCAAGTGAATCCAGAATGATATCAAATCCCTTTTGCTCGACAAGTCTGCTGATCATGACAAAAAGAGGTAGATTTTCATCTTTTAATTTTATTTTTTTAAAGAGTGTTTTTTTATTCTCTTTTTTTAAGGCAAGTGAGTTTTTATCGTAATTTTTAAAAAGAGCTTTATCTGTTTTTGGGTTGAAAAAATCTGTATTTATGCCGTTTAAGATGCCACTTAGTTTGTCTTTGTAAAAGTTTAAAAATCCATCGAGTCCAAAGCCAAATTTTGGAGTTAAAATCTCTTTTGCATAGCTTGGACTTACAGTCGTGATGGCATCGGCGTATCTAATTCCTGCTTTCATAAAGTTACATTTTCCCCAAAACTCCAAATCCCTAAAATTAAAATGCTCACTTCCTATACCGAGTCTTTCTAGTGTACCTTTCTCAAAAACCCCCTGATATGCAAGGTTGTGTATGGTAAAAACAGTCTTAATTTTACTGTTTTCTAGCCAAAAAGCACTAAGAGCACAGTGCCAGTCATTTAGATGAACAAGCTTCACATGCAAAAGTAGTGCAAGGGTACTGACGGCTTTGCTAAAGATACCAAATCTTATGTCATTGTTTGCATAAGCCTTGTCATCTCCGTATAGATTTTTGGTGTCACTAAGAAGTGGCGCCTTGATAAAGTATGTCGATACATTTCCGTCAAATCTGCTTAAAATCTCTATTTTATAGGTGATACCACCTAAATTTATATCGTAATTTATATCAGTTTCTAAAAAATCATTCTTGTCCATAAAGCCATAAAAAGGCATAACCGATACTATGTCTATCTCTTTTTTTAACTCCTTTGGAAGTGAGCTTGCCACATCTGCCAAACCTCCACTTTTTGCGTAAGGGAAGATTTCACTTGAGGCAAATAGAGTTTTCATTGTTGCTCTTTTGAATTTAATACTCTTGCACACTCTTCCGGTGCTATGGGATTGATAGTCATATTTGTTGAAATTTCAAATCCTCCGAGTCTGTAGATTCTTGGAACTATGCGGACACTAAAGCGAAAATTTTTCTCTATAAAAGGCAGATACTCTTCGTTTTCAAAATTTTTATTTAATGGTGGCAGTCTAAAGTAGAGGTTATAACTAAATTTGCCTAGTTGTTTGTGAAGTTTTTCAAAAACACTTTTGATTATGTGAGACAGGCTTGATATATCTTTTTGATTGCAACTTTCCACCGATGTGAGATTTTTCAAAGGAGCAATAATCACTTCAAAAGGAAAACTGCTTGCAAATGGGCAATAAGCTATAAAATTATCACTTTTCTCTATCACTCTTTGGGAATTTTTCTCATTTTCTATGATATCTTCTACTTGCCCTCTGCCGTGTTTTTTATAGTACTCAAAATTTCTTTTTAAAAAATCAAGTTCATCTTTTGGCATAACGGGCAAAGCTAAGAGTTGTGTATGAGGATGTTTTTGAGTTGCTCCGGAATTTTCTCCATAGTTTTTAAATAGACTCAAATGGATCAATCTTACATCTTTTTTTAAATCTTCAATTCTTCTGACCATAGTATTTAGCCAAAGCTCTATGTGTGGGATATCAAGTGTTACTGTATCTTTGTCGTGATTGGGCGAGTCTATGAGGACTTCATGAGCACCAACTCCCTCTATGGTCTCAAATATGCCTTGCATTTGTGAACTGCTTTGGAGTTCAACCTGGACTGCTTTGTATAGATTTGGCACTACTCTTGTTTTCCACTCTTTATCGTTTGGTTGATTGTCTCTGATGGCATATATCTCATCAGGAGTTAGGTTTTCGTTTCCTTCACAAAAAGGGCAATCGTCTGCATCCACATTGGATGGGGTTTGTTGAAAAAAATCGGGACGATGCAGTCTTTCAGGAGCTATAAGAACATATCTGTTGTGCAATAAATCTACTCTTATATCAGACATCTGTAACCTCTATATTCAAGGTTAAATCCAAATTTTGCCTAAATGAAGAGCAGAGTATAAAAGAGATCTGTTGGTTTACCATGTCATATCCTTTTTCGCTTTGAGATATAGTACAGAGCACAAAAGCATTCATATCAAGTGCACTATCAAATGTAAAACTAATCTTCTTGTTTGTAAAATCATCAACTATCTCTAAAGATTTTATCTCTTTTAAGTTTAGCCCATCGTTTATAAGATTATCATTAAATGTCACTTTATGAGGGTGTGCAAAGTGTAGATTAAACTCTACTCCATAATATACCTCTTTTTTAAAATCACTTCTGCATATAAAATTCTGTTTGATTTGCTTCTCTTTAAAAGTGTATCTTTTTTTGATAGTTGTGTTGTATTTGTCTTCCAGGTAAATGCCGCCGTTTCTACAAAAAGATTTGGTTTTTTTATCTAATACAAAAGGTTGATTTGCAAAATCACCTATCTCTTTGAAGTTCGCACTTCTAAAGCTCTGCAGACTAAATGGCTCATTTGATATATGATCTATAAAAGAGTATTTAAGGTGCCAATCAAAGATGAGATTCTCTTTTAGTTTGTTATCAATCTCTCCATCCAAATTATGGATAGTAGCTATCGCATCATCACTCTGTTCTGCCTGTCTCTCTTTTGGATTTAGTATATTTTCGTGATATGCTTCTTTTCTTCTCTTGAGTGTGTTTTGCCAGTTAAATGCTTTGTCTAGCAAGCCAAACTCTACCATTTGACCACCGTTTTTCTGTGAAAACATCAAGGAGAGTGAGTTTGTGAGAATTTTTAGTTCATCAAAACCATCCATGTCAAAATCATCAATCTTGTAAATTGTTTTTTTGGTTGAGAATCTCTTTTCCATTTCAAGAAGATAACTATAGGCATTGTCTCTTAGATTTGGAAGATATAAACCTCCAAAAACACCATGCCAAAAGACATCATTTGTTTGGAGTCTATAAAGAAGTTCCAATGATTTTTTGTCCATCTTATCTTGTAGTTTACTCATATATAGCATTCTTTTGTGAAGGCGGTTACTCTCTTCATATTTGATAAAAAAGTTTTTCCAAATACCGCCTTTTATAAATGCAATGCCGATATTTTCAAAATAATCCAGCCCGACCTGCTTTTTTAATTTTTCCAAAGCCATGCTTTGTTGCTCTTTTAGACTCCACTCACCCATCTCAAAATATGATGTGTTGTTAAGGTAAGCGACTCCCCTGGATCTATTGTTGTTTTTGAACTCTTCAAAATGCTCTGTTTGTATATTTTCATTCTCGAGTATAGCTTCCACAAAATCTTTTAGCCACTCTTTTTCATATACCCACTCATAGGTTTTAGGCCATAATCCAAACTTTTCAGCATCATCAAATATGATAGCGGCAGAGTTTTTATTTTTAGCATGATTTTCTATGATTTCTATAGCTTTTTGGGTACTAAAAAAAGGAAGAGCATATCTGAGGGCTTCGGAAATCGGAAAAAGAGCGAGTTCTTTTCCGCTCTCTTCAGTTTTAAAATATCCATCCAACTCTCTCTTATTGAAACCACTACTTAAAAAATGATAATCATCGATAATGGTAAAGTCAATGTTTGCTTTTTGCAAATCAGGTATGATTGAAGGCTCCCAAACTCTTTCAGTCAGCCAAAGGCCACTTGTTGAGGTTTTAAAATTTTTCTTGATATAGCTGTTTAGTTTTTTTATCTGATTTACTCTGTCGATTGAGGGGATAGAGCTAAGAATTGGTTCATAATAACCCGCACTTATCCACTCGATAGAGCCCAAATCTGTCAATTTTTGCATATTTGCAGTGATGTCCGGATGTTTTGTGATGATTTGCTCCAGTAACCAACCACTGCAATGAAGTGAAAATTTAAACTGGGGATATTTTGCCATAGTTTTAAAAAAAGGCTTATAGCATTTTTCTATAGCTTCATCTACGGCTTCGCCAAAATTGTCAACAGGTTGGTGCATATGCACCCCAAAAAGTAGTGATACTCTGCTCATATTTTTCCTTATAAGGTCATCTGTTCATTGGTGGAGTAATAACCTTTGTATGTTATATAAACCAATTTTGAGTGTAGTTTGCATCCAATTCAAGAGCAAGTTCACCAAAGCCCGGCAGAGATTGGATAATTCTTTTTTGCTTGATTAGTTCAAAACGAAAAGTCAATCTTTTTTTGTTTAGACTCTTTTTATCTATGCTGATTTCTAGCCATTTATTAAAAGCATATTCGATTTTAAAACCATCTTCTATCTTTTTATGTTCCAAATTTATTGGTATTTTTATCTTTGTATTTAGAGTCTCTATGATGATATTCAGACTATCACACTTTAATATCGAGTTTATATCGGCAGAAAATGCAAAATATAAAAAATCACTATCTTGACCATAGAAGATTTTTTCGATAGGTGCTCTTGTTTTATCCATAGTAGAGAGGATTTTTGTTTCGTCTATCACACCGCTTCCCAGCCATTCAAAAAAAGAGTCGTGTTTTCCATTTATGATTGGAGTTATTTTTGAGCGTGGAAGGATGTGAAAATCCTTACTTTCTCTTTTTTTTATTATTGGTTTAAAAAGATTGCCAGGTGGTGAAATTTGCATTAGACTGTAGATATTAATCAGATGATTTCTAAAAAGTATATCAAATTCTACTCCAAAATCAGTATAGTGATCATCTCCATACCACCAAAACCAATCAGAGCACTCTGAGGCTAAAAAATGCTTCTCTATCTTTTTTTTTATTTCTGGCATAAGAAGATTTTCATTTTTTTCAAACTCTTTTTTGGTTTGAAATATTAGATCCCATGCCTTTGTTTTTTGAGGATCTCCAACCCAGGTATTAAACTCGCCGTTTATCCAACTTCCCGGGGCTAGATTTGAGAGCTTTTTTTGCCCAATCTTATAAACCTCATCCATGGTTACAGTTTTACACCAAGTAGTTTTGCAAAGTTTGTTATATAGTGAGTCAAAAAAATCAAAAGCATTATTTTTATAAAATTCCCAAGCATTTTCACCATCAAGTATGACGAAAACCGTTGCATTCTGAACATTGTCATCTATATTTTTTAGTGATTCTATGAAGTTTTCACTAGCTCTGAAATCATCCCAGAACCTATATGTAAACCCAATCAAATCACTAAGCTCATGATCTCTAAAGCCTATGCATATATCGTCGTAATTGTAAGGGTGATATAGGTTTTTTTTATCGCTGTTTTGTAGGGATTTGAAAAGTATAGCCTCATCTGTAGCTATCCATTTTATGCCATATTTTTTTAACAGTTTGAGGCTTTTTGGATCTACTGCTCCCTCGGCAGGCCAAAAACCCTCCGGTGTAAAACCAAAAGTTTTGTAAAAAAGTTCTATTGCAAAAGAGATTTGTAGCGAAGCATCTCGGGCTAAAGGCATATGGGCTAAAGGTATATTTGTATCTTGATTTGCAATTCTTGCATTATCCATATCTAATAAGAGCGGTAAAATAGGGTGATTTAGAGGTGTTGTTGAGATGGAGATGAGACCCTCTGCATGTAGAGTTTTATAAAAGTCAAATATTCCTCTTATAAATCCTTTTAACTCTTCTAACAGTATAATTTTATCATTTAAATCGTAATCTTTTTGTTTTGCTATGAGGCTTGATACAATTTTGCTGTTTTGTCTTAGATATACTCCGCACCAAGATAGAATAAATAAAACTTCTAAATCAAAAAATTCTCTGTTGTTCAAAGACTCTTTTTCAAAAAGGGTTTTGAAGTATGGCAGAGGTGAAACCATTGTATCAAATTGAGCACTTTTGCAAAGTTTTATTATCCACTCTTGTTGAGCTTCTTGGAGTTCGCTTGCATCTTTATGCCACAGATTTAAAAAATAGTCATTAGCAAGAGGTTTGTCATAATATAATTTTATCTGCTCTATCAGTGGAGAGGTTATGTTGAATGTAGCCTTGATATTTTTATGTCTGCTCATCATCCATGGCATATCAAAGTAGTCTTTGATGGAGTGCAAAAATACCCATGGCATCTGCATCACCCCTTTAGCGTCTCTGTAGTCGGGCTGGTGCATATGCCAGATAATAGCTAGATTCATTTTGCCCAAGAAGCTATCTTTATGTTGTATTCGTCATATATTTTATTTGCAGATGTTTCATCTTTTGCCTGAATATAAATATTTAGATGGTCACTGTACTGGTCAGGTATCATCAAAATCCAGTCAGTTTTATTTTCCCAAATCTTAACTCCGTCTGCGGTTGATGCTCTCTTGCCTTTGGAGTCTTCCAAAAACTTCCTCATCATCTTGCCTTTTAGGGCTTGAGTACACTCTATCTTTTTACTTGAATAATAAAAATCGTCTATCTTTTTTGCCAAATTAGATAATTTTATATCGTGACAACTAAGCATTTCCATGATCTTCAAGCTCGCATACATAGCATCTCTTGTTACGCCAAACTCTGTAAATGCAAAGTTTCCATCCATCGTAGCAACCAAATCATACTCTTTTAATTTTTTGGTATTAAAATTTGAGTATTTTCCTCTGTGAATCGCCAGGTTTTGAAACTCTATCATATCTGGCGCCCATGTAGGTAAAAAAACCTCTCTTTTTTTGTCATTGCTCTCCATGTCCAAAAGATATAAGACACTTAAAAGTCCTTTTATCTTATCGAGCACTTCTCCCTCACCTGTGACAAGTGAAAGTCTTTGGGCATTTGGATAGATGATGACGCCCATGTCGTATTTTAGACTTTTAACTATATTTGAAATATTGGATTTTGCTCTTGATTCAAGTATCTTTATGTTTGAGAGTTTTTTATCGTCATAGTAGGCATCAAGAACTATATTTTCAACCCCCAAATCATTTAAAAGAGTTGGAAATATATCTGCTGTGCTTCCATGCATAACATCAACAGCGACTTTAAACCCACCACATTTTATGATTCTGTGGTCTATTTTTTGCTCTATCTCCTCGATATATTTTTTGTATTCTATATCTTTTGCAGACTCTTTAATCTCTCCTATTTTTGTGTAGTCAACTCTCCTGAAATTTTCTGTAAAAAATGCCTTTTCAACACCTTTTATAGAATTTGAATCAATTCTTAAAGCCTCTTCGTTAAACAGAGTGATTTGTGAACTGGTGGTGTCTACTATATCTCTTTTCAAGTGAGCTCCACCTATAATTTTATCATTTCTTGCTATGGAGTATCTTAGGACTGATGGCGGAATACTTCTCATATCAAGAACATCTATACCAGCACTCAAAAGCCCACCTAAAAATGCTCTTTTTAACATTCTGGAACTCTTATCTTTATCTCTTCCTACCGCTACGCAAGAGCCGATAGGAAGTTGAGAAGCAAATGCTTCGGCCAATTTTGTTGCCATATCGCATGAGAGCTCTATATTGCTTTTGCCAGAGACACTTCCGCTTTCGAATATCGTATTTTTATATCTGTTTCCAAGCACTAAAGAGTGACTGATTATGGAGGCTGGTTCTATCTTTTTGTCAGGCCAGATTGTAACATCCTGCTCAAATGTTGTGAGCTCCCCGACTTCACAGCCTTGAGCTAGTATGAGTCCTGCTTTTGCAGTGACATTTTTACCTATTTTGTTATCATAACAGATGACACAACCGTCAAATTTTGCATTTTTACCGACTGTTATATCGCTCCAGAGTATGCTGTTTCTTATGTTGCTGTTGCTGCCAATCGTAACATTATTTCCTATAACCGTATTATTTAGTTTTGTGTTTTTACCAAGTGTGATATTGTCGCCCAAGACTACATTGCCTATAATTTCAATATTTTTATCTAAATTATATGGTTTGTCGCTATAGAGCGCGCCATCAGGAAAAGTAGTTTTGATGCCTGGAATTTTAAATTTAACTCTCTCATTCAGTATGTCATCATAGACTCCTCTGTAGCTTTCAGGGTTTCCGACATCTCTCCAGTAGCCTTCCAGACTGTAGCCTGCCAAATCAATTTTATTTTTCATTAAAGTTGGAAACAGATCTTTTGCAAAGTCAAAATTTTCACCTTTTGGTATAAATTTCAAAATTTCAGGTTCTATGATGTATATACCAGTATTTATGGTGTCACTAAAGACCTCTCCCCAACTCGGTTTTTCTAAAAATTTTTCTATAATATTATCACTGTTTGCTATAACTACACCAAATTGGAGTGGGTTTTCTACCGATGTCAGTCCGATAGAGAGCTTTGCTTTTTTTTTGGAGTGAAAATCAAAAAGCTTTTGAAAATCAAAATCAGTGACCAAGTCACCACTGATGATTATAAAGTTTTCATCACCTATGAGAGCACTCGCCAGCTTTACCGCGCCAGCCGTCCCATAGTCATCATCAGGAGTGACATAGCTGATTTTGATACCAAATTCACTTCCGTCTTTAAAGTACTCTTTGATGATTTCTGGTTTAAAGTAGAGAAGTATTATAAACTCTGTGATCCCAAGGTCTTTAAGCATCATCATGGTATGCTCCATCATAGGCCTATTTACGATAGGTAACATCGGTTTCGGACAAGAGTGTGTCAAAGGCTGAATCCTGGTTCCAAATCCACCTGCCATTACTACTGCTTTCATTTTATATCCCCTTTTAATGAAGCAAAGCTCCTTTAAAATTCCTCGCGACTAAAGCTACACCTTTGGTGAGAAAATATTATTTATCGTTTCCTTTTTATTAAGTGAAGCCCAATAAAAATTTCTCGCCCTTGTATCTGCTGTTATCGTAGAGAAAGTTGCTGTTGTTAGGGTCAAAAAACCCTCTTGCCAGCTATATTTTTAGTAGTGAATTTTGTGAGTTAAAAGGTGACATTACTTTTGGTGTACTTTCATCACATATCCATCTGCCGTTATCTAATTTGTAGCCAAACTCGAAGCTATTGCTTGAATCCATAACTTTGGTTATGTAAAATTCTCCATTTTTCTTTTTTTTCATAGCTTCATTTTTCCAACTGTTCCACTCACCTGAAATCTCAACAGATTGAGTATTTTGTGGAGAGATTGTAAAAGTTACCCAGGTTTTTTTACCTTTTTTTGTTATTTTTATCACTGTTTTCTCCAATATTTTAAATATGCTTCATTATAGCTAATTTTGACCATTATTTTGATAACAAACTGGTTGCAATTTATACAAAAGGAAAGTTTCTGTGGAAGGAGTTAAATTGTAAAGGAACTGTAAAGGGGTCAGGGAACTGTAAAGGGAACTGTAAAGGGGTCAGGGTTAAACTTTAAACTTTTTAAAAAGTTT